>WGCW01000095.1 GCA_015493585.1 Acidobacteriota bacterium | reverse complement strand
CAGGAGCCCTGGTTGTTACCGGTGCGGCCCGGCGATGGACGTCGAGCGAACGTCTCTGGGCGGTCGAGATCCGCGCACTGGAGGAGCTTGGTCAACCAGAAGCCGCGCGGGAACGTGTGCAGTGGGCGCTTCGGCGTCTACCGGCATCGCCAATGTTGCACGCATTGGCGATCGAGAGTGGGGTGGTGACCGGTGGAGATCGTTTGTCAAAGCCAGCTTTACCGGTGCCACCGCGGTAGGTCAGATCAGGACGGGCTACAATCGCGGCATGAAAGAGACCATGCGATCCCGTACACAAACCGCGCCCGTGAAAACCGTGGCTGGCTTCTTGATGGCGCTGGCAATACTCGCCAGTCAGATCGTTGTGATCCCGACGGCATCGAGTTCGTTCCGGTTGAGCAAGAGTGTTGTCGTGCTCGCGATCATCGCCTGTGCCGCCGTTGTATGGTTCGTGACCCAAGCTTTCACGGGTGGGGTCCGGATCGTCCGCTCGCCGCTCATCGGCGTGGTTGCCGTGTACCCAGTGCTGGTGGCAGTGTCGGCACTCTGGGCCCCGGAACCGGCCAAGACGCTCGTGACCGCAGGCGAGGCCGCCATCTGGATACTTGGCGTGATCGTCATGGCGGGGCTCAGTGAAATCGAGTTGGGACGTGTACGGTGGTGGGCGATCGTGGGAGGTGCGCTCTCCGCAGCGGTGGCGGTCGCGCAAACGGCCGGCGTTTCCCCATTCCAGCTCAGCGGGGTAAAGGGACGTTTGAAGATCATCGGTTTGGCGGGCAATCCAAGCGACCTTGCAGCTGCCTCAATCCTTTTACTGCCTTTCCTGTTTACCGGTACCGATCGCGCCCGGCGGGTCTGGCTGAGAATTGCCGCTGGTGCCGTGCTGACTGCCGGTGTTCTCGTCAGTCAAAGCCGTGCGGGCTTGCTGGCATTCGTGATCGAAGTGCTCGTTTTGCTCGGTTGGTTGGCCTCCCGGCACGCTTCCAAACGAACCGTGATCGTTGGAGCGGTGATTGCAGCGGTGCTGTTCGGTGCCGGCATCTGGGTAAATATTCCGCGCTTTCAATGGACAGTGCAAACGATCAGGCATCAAGGGCTTCTGTCGGCGATCAACCGCGATGGCGGATGGACGGCGGCAGCCGTCATGATCGGGGAGCATCCGGTTTTGGGGACCGGGGGCGGGAGCTTCTCATGCCGGTTTGCTGCGGCTCGCCTGACGTACCTCAAGGCTCATGACCGGGTTGGATACAAGAGGATCGGATTCGCCAGCCACTTCCCGAACGCGCACGATGATCCGTTACAGGTGATCGCCGAGCTTGGCATCATCGGGCTGGTGTGGATGATTGTGTTGTGTGTGGTCCTCGTCCGGACCAAGCCGTGGCGGGACTTTCCCTTGGCCCTGGCGCTGGCTGGCCTGATTCCGTTCCTGATCTTTCACTACCCGTGCCATCTCGCCGTCACGCTCGCTCCCATGATGGTCTTGATGGTCATGATCGTCCATCAGCAGGGAGATGGGCCGAGCCCGCCGATCGTTTTTCGCCGCTCGAGATGGTTTCTGCTCCTGGCTGTGTTTTTGCTCGCGGTTGTGACGATCTGGGTTGAAGTGCGCACATTGCAGCTCGACATCTGGCGCAAGAATGCAGAGATGACGATCCAGCTGGTTCAGCTTCGAACGCGGCAAGGAAGGCTTCCGGAGAAGGCACGGACCGCGCTGCTCGGTGGCTTGGACATGGAGGGTACCGACCGCCTTGGCCGGGTCCCAGGAGCGGACCCTTGGCTGTGGAGAATCATCGGGCTCAGCCGCTTGGGACGCGGAGATGCCACCGGTGCCGAAACTGCGTTCCGGAAAAGCCTGCGCCTCTGTCCCCATGAGGAGGGCTACCTTGGTCTTGGAATCGCCCTACTCGATCAAGGCCGCATCAACGAGGCGTTCCAATGGCTCACCGATGCGTGCCGGATCGATCCCAATCTTGCGAAAGTTATTCCGGATTCTACGTTTCGCCGGACGGTTGTGCAGTCCATCAGCGGCAGATAAGGATTGCTTTTAACGGTGCTGCGGCGGTTCATCTGGTCACAGTCCGGCAGCCATCAGAATGATGCCGATGGTAAGGCCGATAACAAAGTTGAACGCTTTGGCGACGACGGCGTCACGTACGGAAATCCCGAGCAGAGGGAGCAAGCCGTGTCCATCCTGGACGATCGAATTCGCGACGAGAACGGATAATGGCGCCTGCCCCGTTGCGAAGAGCGTGACCACAATGATGTGTGGTCCGGAGATCGGAATCAGGCCGAGGATGGATGCGCCAAGAAGCAGGAGCACGCCGTGGCTGGCGACGAGCGTGTGGAGAGAGGTGTGAGCCATCAGCAGGTGCACGGCGATCAGGGCGCCGGCGGTCCATCCGAAGATGCGTGGCAGATGGTGCAGGAAGAGGTGATGCCAGAGATGCTCATGGATGTAGTGATCCGGGGCGACGGCAACCAGACCGATCCCAAGAACGAGCACGCTGATGAGGATGGCCTGTTCGACGAGACCTTCGTGGCCGCCATTGGAACGAGCCGATGTGGAGGCATGCACGTGAGCGGTCATTCCGGTGAGCACGACAAGGAGCAGAACCAAGAGGATCACGAACAATGCCACACGTGGACCGGTTGCACCGGTGCGGATACGGAGGGGGCGCCATCCTTGTCCCGTTGCACGTGGCTTGAGATCCTCTTCGTGAAGCGTCGCCAGGGTGCAACATTCTGAGCCCCGGTATTCGGTGTGGTGCAGGGTCCAGTCGGTCAGCGGACCACCCACGATACCGACAACGAAGAGGCCGCAGAAAAGGAGGAGCGCTTTTGCAGGGAACATGGCGAGCATCAGGAACGCCTCATCACCGGCGGTCGAAAGGAGCGCGGCCGTGACGGCGCCAAGCGACACAACCCCTCGTGAGTACATCGTATCGACGAGGTACGCCCCCGCACATCCGGGTGTGGCGCCGAGGAATGAGCTCACGACATACTGCCTCAACGCCTTGCCCCTCAAGGCCTGAGAGGCCTTTCCATCGGTCAAGACCGACGTGAGCTCCACGGCTGCCATCATCACGAAGACGAGGCTCGTGATCATCGCTGCGTGAACCAGCTCGGAAAGGATCGCGCCGTCCATGGGAGAAGCATAACAAATGACGTAAGGTGAGCGATTCTGGCGGATGAGATGTGCCAAGATCTTGATGCTCTGGTGCTTGCGACGAGCGGAGGCATGCCCGGAGGTATGTCGAGCATCGGCGCAAGTGTCCAGAGCGCAAGACATTGGCGCAGACCGCCGCTGAGAATCGCTCACCTAAGGCAAAAGTCAAATAGTCATGCATTCTGTGCTAACGTGCGCGCCAACAGGTTGCCCGTCATGGGCCCGGCAGCGCCGGAGGTGGGTGCGGGCGCCAATTTTGGAAGGTGGAGGTCAACGCAGCATGCTTCGGAAACGGCGGCAAGTCATTGCGCTTCTAGTCTTTGGGTTCATGATGGCTCTCCTTCATCCAGGTACGGCGGCGGCGGCCGAAAGCAGCGATCTGGCGCTCGGTGCGTCTCTTCCGCTGTGGTCGGCAATCCCGTTCATTGGGATCCTGCTCTCTATCGCCCTCTTTCCACTCATGGCTCCGGAGTTCTGGCACCATCATTTTGGGAAAGTCTCCGCCTTTTGGGCTCTTGTTTTTGCGGTGCCATTTCTGCTTGCCTATCATGGCGAAGCGCTTCACGAGATTCTGCACATCTTTATCTCGGACTACATTCCGTTCATCATTCTGCTTTGGGCACTGTTCACCGTAGCGGGTGGCATTCTGATTCGCGGCTCCTTCAACGGAACGCCAAAGCTCAACGCGATCTTTCTCCTCATCGGAACGCTTCTTGCGTCGCTCATTGGGACCACCGGCGCAGCGATGCTCCTGATTCGCCCGGTGATCCGGGCCAATCTGCGGCGCAAGCACAAGGTTCACACGATCGTTTTCTTCATCTTCCTCGTGGCCAACATCGGCGGCTCGTTGACACCGCTCGGCGATCCGCCGCTCTTCATCGGCTTTTTGCATGGGGTTCCGTTCTTCTGGACCTTCCATCTGATCGTCGAGACGGCAACGTCTGCCGGTATTTTGTTGTTGCTGTACTTTGTGCTCGATACTTATTTTTGGAAGAAGGAAACCGATGCAGCTCAGCTCCCAGCGGAAGGGCCGACGGTCAAGCTCAAGATCGATGGGCTGCATAACCTGATTTTCTTGGGTGGCATTATCGGCGGCGTGCTGCTCTCGGGGCTGTGGCATCCGGGCTTCGTCAATATTCTCGGTGTTCATCACGCGATTGAAAATCTGGTGCGGGATGGGATCCTCGTGGTGATGGGGCTTCTGTCGCTGGCCACGACCTCTAAAAAGATCCATGAGGACAATGGCTTTACATGGTTCCCAATCTTGGAAGTCGCCTATCTCTTCGCTGGTATTTTTATGACGATCGTACCGGCTCTGTTGATCCTGCGCGCTGGAGAGAATGGTGCGCTGGCGTCACTCATCACAGCCGTGAAAAATCCAGCCCGTTACTTCTGGGCCACGGGAACGCTCTCCTCCTTCCTCGACAACACACCGACCTATATGACGTTTCTGAGCTCGGCTCTGGGACGCTTCTTCCCCGGTGTGCCGGAACGCGAGGCCGTGCACACGCTCATTGCGCAGCACGCTGTCTTTCTGAAGGCGATCTCGACCGGTGCGGTCTACATGGGCGCGAATACCTACATTGGGAATGCTCCCAACTTCATGGTGCGGTCGATCGCCGAGGAAAACGGCGTTGAGATGCCGAGTTTCTTCGGCTACATGCTGAAGTATTCGATGCCGATCTTGATCCCGACATTTATCGTGGTGACATTTCTGTTTTTCCTGTAAGGGAGGGTTGTTGCAATGACACGTGAAACGTACGTCGAGCTTGAGATCGAAGGGCCGGCGGATCAAGCCATCGGCTTCGTCGAAGGGTTCCGGTTGGCCCGTTGGGGCGAGGCCGCGGTCTGGTTCGCCGAAAACGAGAATGTGGAGATCGAAGGCTTCCTGGGGGGGATCCGTTCGAAGCTCGATCGAGAGCGTCATGTCATCGCGCCGCAGGAGCTCGCTGAGCGCATACAGCAAGCCCTTGCGGCCTCGAAGACCCTGGAGCTCGAAGTAGCATCGATTCGTGAAATCGATCACGCCGAGCTCGAATGTGAGTATGAGGTGTTTTCGCGCGATGAGGCCGCAGAGGTGCGTTCCCTGGTTGAAAAAGATCTCCCGGAAGGCGTTCGGCTGGACGATTACGAAACGCGCGAAACAGTCAATGAGGATGCGAAGGGCGTCGAGCTGTACGGCCCGGTGCACGACTACATTCTGAAGGGGTCGGGGCGTTTTACCGGCGAAGTCCCGGGAGTGATCGCGATGGCGCACCGGTTGAGTGGCCATGACTTCATCAAAACTGGGAAGATCGTGCTCCACTACCGGTCGTGAAACCTATCGCTTTGCTCACTGATTTTGGCCTCGATGATGCGTACGTCGGGGTGCTTCATGCGGTGCTGATCCGCGAAGTGGGCGGAGCGGAGCGCTTCGATATTTCCCATCAGGTGCCGCCGGGCGACATTTGGACGGGGTGTTACCTTCTCCGGTATGCATGGCCGGATCTTCCCGGGAACGCGATTGTTCTGGCCGTTGTTGACCCAGGTGTCGGGACGGCACGGCGGGCCGTGGCAGCGGAGGTGGACAACCGGTGGATCGTCGCTCCTGATAACGGTCTTCCTGTGGCCATTGGCGCACCTCGGCGATGTGTGGCTCTAAGCGCAGAACATCTGCATGCAGGGCGTATTTCTGCGACTTTTCATGGGAGGGATCTCTTTGCTCCCGCCGTAGCACACCTGGCGCGCGGTGGAGAGGCGAGCGGGCTTGGAACTCCGTGTGATCCGTCGACGCTCGTGCCATGTCCACTTCCCGATCCTCAGCGGGATGGGAACACGATCCACGCCACCGTGCTACATGTGGATCGTTTCGGAAATCTGATCACGAACCTTGTATGGGCCGATCTCCCCGCCGGCGCCGAGCTGCGTGCGGGTTGGCGCCGTGTTGCCGCACGGTCGGAAACGTATGCCGGTGCACCGCAAGGTACGGCGGTTCTGATGGAAGGATCTTCAGGACTCCTGGAAATCGCCGTCAACGGCGCCTCGGCTGCCGAGCTCCTCGAGCTTGCGCGCGGGGATTCTGTTGAAATCCATCTGCCCACCGGTTCTTCCTGAAGACGCAGCATACCGGGTGGTCTTGGGCGGCATTCCTCCAAGAATGTGGCGGGCGGCCGGCGGAAACGGCACGGACCGAAGTGCTAGGATGACTGATTGAGGGAGCATGTACGAGGTTCAGTTTCACCCCGCGAATATCCGCAAGCAGGTGCGGTACTACTTCCTTTCGGCACGGGCCGCCCGCCGGCTCGTCGTGCTTGCGGTGGTCCTCGGCCTCGTCATGGTGGCTGGGTTGATCCTCGCGCCGCAGGGTATTCATGCTTTTTTTCTCAGCTCGAAGCTTCATGTGCTGGAGCACCGAAATGCACTCGCTCGAGCGGTTCTTGGCCAACGTGAGGCTCAGCTGAATCGGCTCGAAGTGCGGCTCCGCGCGGCCCGTATCCGGGAGCAGCAGATGAGCCTCATTCTCGGCGCACCCGCGGCACGGCAGGAGAAGGGGCTTGGCGGATATCCCGAGCCGGTCAGTACGGCAGGACTCCCTCCACGTGCAGCGGTGGCCTACCGGAAGGCAGTTGATCTGGAGACCCGAAGCAAGGCGCTCCTGGCACTTGCCGATGAGCTGGCGCGTTTTGCCGAGAAAAATACCCGCCTGACACAGACCGTTCCTTCAATTTGCCCGTTGCCGATTGGGAGCTTTGTGCTGACCTCGCCGTTCGGAGAACGGATATCTCCATTTACCAACAGGCGGGATTTTCATGCGGGCATTGATCTCGCGGCTCGCGAAGGGACCAAGGTCCTTGCGCCCGGCGCAGGACGCGTCGTTTTTGCCGGGCGCTTCCCGCTTCGCCGCAATGTTCGTTGGTGGAGGTACGGCAATGTCATTGTTCTGGCGCACGGGAACAGGTACCTGACAATCTTCGCGCATCTCAAGGATATCCTCGTGCGCCGTGGACATCGTGTCACACGTGGCGAAGTGATCGGAACGGTAGGGAGCACCGGCTGGTCGACCTCCCCTCACCTTCATTACGAGGTTCGCGTTCGGCTTCATCCCAACGGAGAGCCGGTGCCGGTTGATCCACGCATCTATATTCTCAATTACCATTGGAAGGGGAGTGAAGCGCTTCTGGTAGCGCGACGGTACGCGCCACCTCCGGCCTTCGACCCGCTGCCCTCCCGCATAACGACGAGGTGAGCGATGAATGAAGAGAAGAACTTTCCGACAATGATTATCCCTGCTGGAACGGAGATCAAGGTCAATGAGCAGGGTCAGCTGTCGATCCGGACTCCCGGGAACCTGGTCATTCAAAACTCCGGCGTCTACTCAATGATCGAATCTACTCAGGGCTCAGTGCGGATCGATCCCCAGGTCAAGGTCGAGGCGGTGTCCGTCCAGGCGGCCGACTCATGTTTCATCGCCGGGGAGCTCACCGCATGGCGGGTGAAAGCGTCGAAAATCACGCTCGAGAAGAGCGCGGTTGGCTGCATCATGCTGCAGGAGTCAGAGCAACTGGAGTTGGAGCGGGGAGCCCGGCTCGTCGGGAACTTTGCGTCGAACAAGGAGCTCTACCTGATGCTTGGCAAATTCAGCCAGCAGTTGAGGCGGCTGCCCCAGAGCCTGGCGGCCGGGGAACCCAGTGACAGCGAACCATTCCTCGCGGCTGCCGTCGGGGTGAGCATTCCGGAAGATGACCACAAGGATAGTGAGCCATTCGTCACTCCGGATGGGGAGCACGAGCCAGCTCCCGAGACGGTGCAAGAGCAACAGGACGTACTCGAGCTGGGACGGGTCGTGCTCCACCGGGAGCTGGGCCGTCCGGACCTGACCGAAAACGGGCGGAAGGCTCTGGAATCGCTTCAAGAGATGATCCTTTCCGATCGCCTCGATGATCTGCGCCGGGAGTACGGATACCTGTTCTCACAGGTATCGTCTCCTTCAGATGACCTCGTCCATGCCCGTCAGATGTTTGATCGAGTTTTAGGAGACGCAGCCAGCCAAACGCACGAATCACCGTGAGTCATCCGTGGTTCCGGGAACTTCCGCACCAGCTGCAATGGTGGTAGTCTTTCGCCGGTGGATGGAAGAGGAGGCGTACGATGAGCGAAGCAGAGTTGAAACGCACACCTTTGTACGATGAGCACGTCGCAGCGGGCGGCAAGATGGTCCCCTTCGGGGGCTTTGAAATGCCGGTTCAGTACACGTCGATCATCCAGGAACACACAGCGGTCAGGACTCGGGCCGGACTGTTCGATGTGTCACATATGGGAGAGATTCTGATTCAAGGGCCACGGGCTCTTGATTTCGTCCAAAAAATTTCGTGTAACGATCACGCGAAGATGACCGTGGGCCGCGCACAGTACACCGGGCTGATGTATCCGGAGGGGACCCTTGTCGACGACATGCTCGTCCACAAGATGACAGATGATGCATACTTTCTGGTTGTCAATGCGGCCAACACGGATAAGGATTTTGCCTATATTCAGGAAGTCGCGGCGGGTGAGGACGGCGTCGAGGTCATCAATCAATCTGCCGAGTACGCACAGCTGGCGCTTCAAGGTCCGCTGGCGCTCGAGGTGTTGCAGCCGTTGACTGGGACCGATCTTGCTGGTATCCGGTACTACCACTTCACATGGGGCGAAGTACTGGGCCACAAGGCGATCATTGCCCGCACCGGCTATACCGGTGAGGATGGTTTTGAGCTCTATGTGGCGCCAGAACATGCAGCAGAGATCTGGCGGGCGATTCTGAAAAGCGGTGCGCCGAAAGGAGTGATTCCGGCTGGGCTTGGTGCCCGTGATACGTTGCGTCTGGAAGCCGGTATGTGCCTGTACGGGAACGATATCGACCGGACAACGACACCGCTGGAGGCGGGTCTTGGTTGGATTGTCAAACTTGACAAGGGAGATTTTATCGGCCGGGATGTGCTCGAGCGCCAGGCTCAGGAGGGCGTCGAGCGCAAGCTCGTCGGTTTTGAGATGATCGATCGTGGCATCGCACGTCACGGATTTCCTGTATTCCTCCATCCCGATGATGGCGAACCCGCCGGCGTGGTGACATCTGGGACCCATTCGCCGACCCTGCGTAAGCCGATTGGGATGGCGTACGTGCCAAGCGAGGCGGCCGAGCCGGGCCGCGAAATGTGGGTTTCGATTCGTGGCCAGGTGCGGAAGGCTGCGATCGTGGCGTTGCCCTTCTACTCACGAAAAAGGAAAAAGAAGGCCTGACCGGGCTGACAAGGAGGATTCGATGTCGGTACCCAAAGATCTCCGTTACACGAAGACCCACGAGTGGATGCGCCGCGAGGGCGATGTAGCCGTCGTTGGGATTACCCATTACGCCCAGGATCAGCTCGGCGAAGTCGTCTATGTCGAGCTGCCAGAAGTTGGCGCTCAGGCGGCCGCGGGTGAGGAACTGGGGACGCTGGAATCGGTCAAGGCCGTTTCAGAGCTGTACGCACCGGTTGGGGGCGAGGTTGTTGAGGTGAACGAGCACCTTTCTGATGCGCCCAACCTCGTCAACGACGATCCCTTCGGCGAAGGGTGGCTCGTCAAGATCAAGATTGCGGAAGAAGGAGAAACCCTCGACGCGGCCGCATACGAAAAGTTGGTGGCCGAAGAGAGCGCATGATGCATCGCTGGATTGGTGCCGGGCCCGAGGACCGGCGCGACATCCTGTCCGAGCTCGGCATAGATTCCATTGAGGAGCTGTTTGCGACCATCCCCCCGGGCGTCAGGGCAGACTCGCTTGAAGTGCCTGGGCCGCTGGACGAGACGACGCTGCTGGGGCGGCTCGAAGAGCTCGCGTCGAAAAATACACCGCTCGGAACATTGCCGTCATTCCTCGGGGCAGGTGTGTACCGCCACATTGAGCCCACAGTCGTCGATACCGTGCTCCAGCGTGCCGAGTTCTTTACGTCATATACGCCGTACCAGCCGGAGATTTCGCAAGGAACCCTCCAGACCATCTTCGAATATCAAACGATCATTTCGCGGCTCGCTGGCCTCGACGTTGCCAACGCATCGCTGTACGACGGCGCTACCGCCACCGTCGAGGCCGCGCTGATGGCGCACCGTGTGCTCCGGGGGAAGCGAAATCGTGTGGTCGTGTCGGAAGCCGTTCACCCGGTGTACCGGCAGGTTCTTGGAACCTACACATCGGCTCTCGGCATCGAAGTCGTGACCGTGCCCGTGGGACAGGACGGGCGCAGTGATGTCGAGCGCCTGGCCGAAGCGGCCGGTGATGCGGCGTGTTGCATCATCGTGCAGTCTCCCAACTTTGTCGGTATTATCGAGGACCTCCCCGCCGTTGCAGAGGCCGCTCATGGGCTTGGTGCTTTGGCCGTCCAGGTGGTCGCTGAGGCAGCATCGCTCGGCGTGCTCAAGGGGGGGGGTGCGCATGGGTTCGACATCGTCTGCGGCGAAGCGCAGGCGTTCGGTATCCCGGCCGGGTTCGGAGGCCCTCACCTCGGTTTCTTTGCAACCACCAAGAAACTAGTGCGTCAGATGCCGGGGCGGCTCGTTGGCCAGACGGTTGATGCCAAGGGCCAGCGTGCATTTTGTCTGACGCTGGCCACGCGGGAACAACACATCCGTCGCGCGAAGGCCACGTCAAACATCTGCTCAAACCACGGCTTGATGCTGCTCGCAGCGACGGTTTGGCTCGAGTTGCTCGGCGGCAACGGTTTATTCGAGCTCGGCCAAGCCAATCTGGCCCGGGCGATCGACCTCAAGAGCCGGATCGAGAAGTTTGGGCACGGTTGGACGCTGGCCTATCCGGGTAGCCCCGTGTTCAACGAGCTCCTGGTCGTTGGGCCGGCGAGTGGGCAAGAGCTGCAGCAGAAATTACTCGATCGCGGGGTGCTCGGCGGGGTTCCTTCCCGGCTCTGGGGAGGATCGTGGCCAGATGGCCTTCTGGTGGCCGTCACTGAGAGAACCACGAGCGATGACGTTGCAGCGTTGATCGATGCGATGGAGGCCGTCAAATGAAACACCGGCCACTCCGTGAAGAACCGTTGATCTTCGAACACAATGGGAACCGGTACAACCGGGGGCGCTTTGCGCTCCCGCCGTTGGATGTCCACAACGTCGATCTCAACGCTGTGCTCCCAGAGAATCAGATCCGTCAACCGTTGCGCGATCTGCCTGATCTTGGTGAGTTGGATGTCGTTGAGCACTTTCACCGGCTGAGCCAGATGAACTTCGCCGTCGATGAAGGGCTCTACCCACTGGGATCGTGCACGATGAAGTACAACCCGCGGGTCAATGAGGCCGCTGCACGCTTGAAAGGATTCACATCGATCCATCCGTTGCAGCCAGAGTCTCAGGTTCAAGGCGCGCTCCGGCTCATATGGGAGCTTGCAGAGGCGTTGAAGACAATTACGGGAATGGCAGGGATCACCCTTCAACCGGCCGCCGGAGCACACGGCGAGCTCACGGGAATGCTGATGATTCGGAAGGCCCTGGAAATGCGGGGTGAACACCGGCGTCAGGTCCTGATCCCCGATTCCGCCCACGGTACGAACCCAGCGTCGGCCACATTCGCTGGATTTGAAGCGGTGGAGATTGCATCTGCGGCCGATGGTACGGTCGACATGGACGCTCTCGACCGTATGATGACCGCCGATGTCGCGGCGATCATGCTGACGGTTCCCAACACCTTGGGAGTCTTTGAACCTCGCATCGTCGAGATTGCGAAGCTCGTGCACGACCGGGGAGGGCTGGTCTACATGGACGGCGCCAACCTCAACGCCTTCCTCGGTAAGGCGCTGCCGGGCGCCATGGGCGCCGACGCCTTGCATATCAACCTCCACAAGACGTTTTCGACCCCGCACGGTGGGGGAGGACCTGGCGCCGGCGCCGTGGCCGTCTCGGAGGCTCTCGTTCCGTACCTGCCCGTGCCACGAGTCGTCCGGCGAGACGGCCGCTTCGTAGTCCAATGGGACGATCCAAGCTCAATCGGGCCGATGCGAGGCTTCTACGCCAACTTCTTAATCCTCGTGCGCGCGTTGGCGTACATCTGGGGCTTGGGTCCAGAGGGGATGGCGGAAACGGCCGAGACTGCCGTGCTCTACGCGAATCTGGTGCGCCACCGGCTTTCCGGCACCTATCATCTCAAGTACGACGCCCCATCGCTCCATGAGGTCGTCTTCGATGATTCATACCAGCACGCGCACGGCGTAACCAACGTGGATATCTCGAAGAGGCTCCTTGACTACGGGTTCCATCCACCAACGATGTCGTTCCCCCTGATCGTTCACGGCGCATTGATGATCGAACCGACGGAAAGTCCTTCCCCGGAAGAAGTCGCATCCTTTTGTGAGGCGATGCTGTCGATCGCGAAAGAGGCCGCCGAAGCGCCCGAGCTCCTCCACGATGCGCCTCACGAGACTCCAGTAGGGCGCGTCGACGAGGTGGAGGCCGCACGTCATCCCAGGCTCCGTTGGGAAGCGGGTGAAGCAACTTGAGCGTTTTGAACCGGCCCTCTGAGCAACGCCGTCATGGGTTCGGTGCAGAAGAAGAGGGGTAGTTCGTTCTCAACGCATCGGATGTCATGAAAATGTAAAACACCGTTGACCCGCCCTTGACAAGGGCGGGTTTTGGGCGTAGAAAAAAATATCTTTATCGAGTTGCCTTCAGTCGTCTCGATTTGAGGGCGTTTTGAGAGGGAGGTTTTTTTTGGCAGGTTGTGATAGCGGGATGATTGGTGAGTATCGTGGGCGCCCTCCTGCCACTGCGCCTAGCGGCTCACCCAGGGGGGCATCTGTGGAATTCCCGTTGAGGTGAGAGATCATTGCAAAATGAAACGCTCAGAGCCGATGAGGTTCTTTGCCGCAGAAGTGAGGCGGGTGACCGGACTGGTTGCCCGCCTCTCTGTTTTTGCCGGGGATTGTCAGATGACTAGGTGCCGGTCGAGCAGATGCCGTCTGAAAGAAACCTGATAGTAGATGATGCTCGTTTCGGAACTTTGAATCCGTCAGGAAGGAGAAGGGTATGAAAAAGTGGTCGGTAGCCGTGTTCGTCGTCGTTTTGTCTGTTGCGTTTGTTGGTTTAGGGTTGGCACACGCGCCGCGGCAGGTTGTCAACAACAATGATGTCGTCGTTCTGCAGGGGAATGTGCATCCTCTGGCGATGCCGCGGTACGACGTTGGCTCGGCCGATCCGGCTCTGCCAATGGAGCACATGATCCTGACATTCAAGCTGAGCCCGGCAAAACAAGCCGCGCTTGATCGTTTCCTGACCGAGGTCCAGGATCCGAAGTCACCGGTGTACCATCACTGGCTGACTCCTGAGGAGTTCGGTGAACGTTTTGGGGCTACTCCTCAAGAAATCGCTGTCGTGACCAGTTGGCTCGAATCGGAGGGATTTACCGTCGACCAGGTTGCAAAGGGCCGGACATGGATCAACTTCTCCGGAACGGCTGCGGACGTTGAAGGCGCCTTCCACACCGAGATTCACGATTATCTCATCAATGGGAAGATCTACCATGCGAACGACCGTGATCCCTCGATTCCCCGGGCGTTGGCTGGATTTGTAGGTGGCGTCGTTTCGCTCAATAGCTTCCCGCTCCACGCCCTTAACCACGGGTTTAAGCCGGTCGATCCGAACGTGGTTCGCCCGGAATACACATCCGGGAGCAACCACTACCTCGCGCCGGCGGACTTCGCAACGATCTACAACGTTGACACTCTGTATTCACAGGGAATCGATGGGAGCGGGCAAACGATCGCGATCGTCGGCAGGACCCATATCCCCGTTTCGGACGTCACGACGTTCCGCAGCACGTTCGGCCTTCCAGCGAATGATCCACAGATTATTGTCAATGGTACCGATCCTGGGGATCTAGGTGCCGATGAGGACGGCGAGGCGGATCTTGACGTTGAATGGTCAGGGGCAGTAGCTAAGAACGCCACGATCAAGTTTGTCGTCTCCAAATCGACGAACACGACCGATGGTGTTGATCTTTCGGCGCAGTACATCGTTGATAACAACATCGCGCCGGTGATGAGCGTGAGCTTTGGCCAATGTGAGTCATCGATGGGGAGCTCCGAGAACAGCTTTTATAACAACTTGTGGTCTCAAGCTTCGTCCCAGGGCATCACAGTTTTCGTTTCTTCCGGTGACAGCGGCGCGTCCGGATGTGACGGTGCCAGCTCATCGAGCGGAAGCGGCGCGGCTGTTTCCGGCCTGAGCTCGACTCCGTACGACGTGTGCGTCGGCGGCAGCGAGTTCGACGACACCTCGAATCCAGGCTCCTACTGGTCGAGCAGCAACGCCTCCGGGACGCAGGGGTCGGCATTGTCGTATATTCCCGAAATTGCCTGGAACGAAAGCGGCAACGAATCCGGAGGACAAGGCCTGTGGGCGAGCGGAGGCGGGGTTTCTACCGTGTATTCGAAACCCTCGTGGCAGGTCGCTCCTGGCGTACCGAACGACGGAGCGCGGGATGTTCCTGACGTTGCGCTGACTGCCGCCTCGCATGACGGCTATTTGGTTGAATCCGGTGGTTCGCTCGGCGTCGTTGGCGGGACATCGGCGGCGGCCCCGTCTTTTGCAGGACTGATGGCGCTCGTCGTGCAAAAAACTGGGCAGCGGCAAGGGAACGCGAATACACGCTTGTATCAAATGGGAAATTCCCAGTATGCCAACAGCGGTGCAACTGTCTTTCATGATGTGACGAATGGAAACAACTCGGTACCAGGCGTCTCGGGATTTGCATGCGGCCCGGGATACGACCTCGTCACTGGACTTGGCTCGGTCGATGCAAATGCAATGGTCAATGGATGGTCCTCAAGCACACCGTCGACCTACAGCATCTCCGGAACGGTGACATTGAACGGATCCGGGCTTTCCGGCGTGACGGTAACGGCAGGTTCGAAGTCGGCCACGACCACGACAAGCGGTGGCTACACGATCTCGGGTTTGTCCAACGGGACATACACGGTGACGCCGTCCAAGAGCGGATATACCTTCTCACCAGCGAGCCAATCGGTGACGATCAGCAGCGCGAACAAAACCGGAATCAACTTCACGGCGACGGCATCCGGTGGCGGTGGCGGGGACACGGCGCTGACAAGCGGGGTTCCCCTCAACGGTTCGATTACTTCCTCGACGCAGAACGGCGCATGGAACTACTACACGATCAACGTTCCCAGCGGTGCGACAAAGCTGGAAATCACGTTGACCAATCTTTCGGATGACGTAGATCTTTATGATGAAAGTAATGGCACCCATCCAACAACTAGCACGTACACCGGCCGCTCCTGGAACAGCGGCACAACGTCAGAGTCTCTGACGCACGACAACCCTGTCGCTGGGACGTGGAGCATTGGCGTCACAAACTACGCGACGGGAACGATCACATACACGATCACAGCAACTGTCACAATGCCCACGGCGACCTATAGCATTTCGGGCACGGTGACCGAGAACGGGTCTGGGCTCTCGGGCGTGACGGTGACGGCAGGTTCGAAGTCGGCCACAACCACGACAAGCGGTGGCTACACGATCTCCGGTTTGTCCAACGGGACGTACACGGTGACACCGTCGAAGGACGGATACACCTTCTCACCGGCGAGCCAGTCGGTGACGATCAGTGGTGCGAACAAGACCGGTATCGACTTCACGGCGACGGCCTCTAGTGGTGGCGGTGGAACGCCAACGGAGCGGATCTCCGATGGGACGTTTGAGGGTGGTCTGTACGGATCATCGAACACGGGTTCCTCTGGGACGACCGGTCCGTGGAGCTGGACGTCGACGGGGAACAACAACCCGATCAGCGAGGATTCATCCCGGGCCGAGCACGGGTCGTGGCTGGCGTGGCTCAACGGGTACGGTCAGACGGAGACAGACACGGTGCAACAGAGCGTGGCGATTCCGTCCGATGCGACGACGGCGACGTTCACGTTCGACCTCAAGGTCGT
>WGCW01000094.1 GCA_015493585.1 Acidobacteriota bacterium | reverse complement strand
ATTTAACACTGTCCCCTACTCTGCTGTTTTGACCACGTCCGCGCGCCACGTCTTGGATGGGAGAGGCGACAAGGCATGGCCGATGCACTCGAGCTCCCCGCCCAGATCCTTCGCGGCGCGCCTTTGGCGCGCCACTCAGGATGACAAGGGGAGGTGTCATTCTGAGCACCCACATGCCCCCGAGTGGGGGCACCGGGACGGTGGACTAACAGGGATTCGGATGCAGTTTCTCGAAGGTTCGTGTCATCAGTACGTTACGTTTCTTTCTTCGACGCGACGTAATTGCTGTTAGTTGAGAGGAGGCATAGCACAGCTCCCACTGTCATTCTGAGGAGGCAAAGCCGACGAAGAATCTGGGTGGGGGGAAGCAACATTTCTGTCTCCTCCTTCGCGACGTTCGCTGCCCAGGCCCTCGTGAGCAGCCGGGGAAGAGCAGACTAGGCAGCCCCGCGCCGCCAATATTCAACACTGTCCCCTATTATGCGTTCCTGGCGAGCTTGATGCTCAACCTCCTTCGCGGGGAGGAAAAGCCCTTCCCGCGTCACGTCAATTCGAACAGGCACCGCTGGTGCACCCATGCTCCCGACTCAGATCCTTCGCCTGCGGCTCAGGATAACCTTGGGGAGCGATATGCAACACTGTCCCCTACTCTGCTGTTTTAGCCACGTCCGCGCGTCCCGTCTTGGACCAGATCCTTCGCAGCGCGCCTGTGGCACACCACTGAGGATGACACGCGTAGGCCCGGCCGCTCCGCACGCTCCGAGACAGATCTTCAACCGGGCAAGGCTGCATGGCGGCTGCGGTATGGTTGGGAGAGGCGAAGGAGGATCGTATGCTGCTCGACGTTTTCCCCACCGGGCCGCTCCAGGCGAACTGCACGTTGCTGGGAGACACGCTCTCCGGAGAGCTTGTCGTGATCGATCCCGGTGGAGAGGCCGGCATGATCGCCGGACGGATCGCCAAAACGGGGCTGGGTGCGATCGCGGTACTCCACACGCACGGGCATCTCGACCATGCTGGCGCCACCGCCGCGCTCGTCCGGACACTTGACCCCGGTATTCCAATCGGCCTTCACCCGGGTGATCTCGAGCTCTACCACCATCTGCCCGAGCAGGGCCGGATGTTCGGCATCGATGCCGAGGCACCGCCGGAGCCGACGCTCTGGCTGAAACATGGCCTCATGATCCCAGTCGGCCGCTTCGAGATCGAGGTTCGGCACACGCCGGGCCATTCCCCAGGGAGCGTGTCGTTCGTCGTCCATGGAGGGACCGGCCCGTTGGTCATCGCCGGAGACGTGCTCTTCGCCGGATCGATCGGCCGCACCGATCTGTGGGGCGGCTCATTCGAGCAGCTCGCCGAGTCAATCCGGACGCAGCTCTACACCCTGCCAGAGGACACGCGCGTCATCACCGGCCACGGCCCGGCCACCACGATCGGACAAGAGCGCGCAACCAATCCGTTCGTCCAGGGTGTGTGATCGCTCAGCCGGGGGCCGGCCGGCCGGGCGCACGCTGCATCCGGCCCTCGGTCACCGTCTTGATTACCGTCGCCGCCAGGATGATGACCCCTCCGGCAAGTGCCCAGGCCCCGGGACGCTCCCCGTGCACCAGCCACGCCCAAACCGGGTTGAGCACCGGTTCGACGAGCAGCAAGAGTGCGGCCTCCAGGGCGGGGACGTACCGCACGCCCCGGGTCAAGAACACGTACGCCAAGCCAATCTGAACGACCCCAAGGAAGATCACAATGCCAAGGTCCCCCGCCCCGGCCCGGGCAACTGGGAAGGCGAGCGGAGCGGTGATCACGAAGGCGACGAGGTTCCCTAACGCCACAGAGGCGGCCGAAAGCTCCGGACTGCCCTCCGGCTGACTGGAGAGCCAGCGCAGCCCCATGATCGTCAGTGCCCACGTCACTCCCGCCGTCACCGCCAGCACATTCCCAGCCATTGGGTGTGGCGCCGTACGGAACACCGGCTCCGAGCCGACGAAGAACAGCACCATGCCACCCGCCATCATCGCCATGAACCCGAGGTCCCGCCGGTGGATCCGCTCCTGCAGGAGCCACGGACTGAGCGCCAGCACGTACAGCGGCGCCGTATCTTGGAGGAAGATCGTGTTTGCAGCGGTTGTCAGCTTGTTGGCCAGGACGTACAGAATCAACGTCGCCGCATAGGCAAGCGCCACCGCAAGCGTCTTGATGTTCCACCCCCGCCGTGCCGCCGGCACCATCACGAGGACGGCCACGAAGGCGATCGCCGAACGGAACGATGCGACCTGCCACCCGCTGAGGCTGCACGCCTTGATTGCCGCACCCCCCGTGGAGAAGAGCACCGCGGCCGCCACGACTTGGGCCGCGCCAATCCGCCGGTCCCGGATCTGTTCCGTCACCGGAGCATCGTACCGCGGTAGGGCGTCACTGTCGTGCGGCCAATGAAGGTCCATCGGGAGATCAACGGCACCGGTGCATCGGGCCCCCACAGTGTGCGCCTCCCAGGCTCAGTCTGAGGCCGCGTCATTTCGATGCGGATGGCACCTCGTTTCCGCCGCTTCCCGATTCCAAGAGAAAGCGGCCTCCCCCTCCTCGAACCTGCAGGAGGGGGAGGCCTTCAGAGCTTTCCAGACCGGCGAGCTTACTCCGGCTGGTACAACGGCGCTTGGTGTGGTCCGGGCTGTGCCCGCCCGCCGGGCTGAGGCGCCCGCTGACGGCCCATCATCTCTGGACGGCGTCCCATGCGTCCCCGGCCGGCGCGCCTGCGGCGAATTTCCTCACGGAGCGTTGCAAGTTTCTTCCACTGGTCGGCCGTCAGGATCTTCCGGACGGCGATGAGCAGCTCGAACCGCTCATTTTCCAGGTTGCGGCGGGCCTCCTGCAGCTTGGCGAACGCCGCCCGGACCGCCTTTTCATCGAAGGTGTCCCGCTGGGCCAGATCTCCAAGCTGCAGCTCGGCGCGCTTGACAGCGGCGTTGAGATCGATCATCCGTTCGGCGTGATCGAAGACCATATCGTGAATCTTTGACTGCTGATCCGGCGTCAGATTGAGATACCGGACGAGCCGCGGGTTATCCCACCACCTGCCGGGAGGCATCCGGAAGCTGCCGGCCCAGAGCAGTCCACCGGCCGTCATTGCCAATACGAAAGCGAGTCCCTTTTTCATCATGACTTCCTCCACGATCATCCCTGCGTTTTGTGGTTTGTCTGCAGCTCGGCCATTTCGCCGGGGCTTGGCACGAGCTGATCAAGCACCTCAAAGCCGGGGACGCTGTCGTCGGCCAGCGTGGCGTTGACCTGATCGAGCACCCGCTCGATCTGGGCGTCCGTGGCTGGCGTGACCGCGGAGCGCCGCTCGCCGTGCACCAACAGTCCGATCGCTGCGACCAGAACGGCCGCCGCGGCGAGCAACGCCCGTGCCCAACCACGCCGGTGCAACCGGACGACCGGTGCCGCCGGTGCATCCAGCCGGGCCAAGATCTCCTCCCGTTGCGCCTCCCAGTCGGGTGCGGCATCGAGCATCGCCGAGCGCCGGCCGGCGATGGCAGATTGCACGGCCT
>WGCW01000093.1 GCA_015493585.1 Acidobacteriota bacterium | reverse complement strand
TGAATGGCATTCATGAGGTCGTCGGTTCGATCCCGATCGGCTCCACCATTCCCCTTGCCGATACAGCCCCGGCCCAACGACCGGGGCTCTTGCACATCGGAGGTGAACAACGTATGGTGGCATGCGCCAGGCGGAGCAGGGAACCGAAGGAATGTGCCTAACCGGTTCCGGGCTGAATGAGTCGCCCGCTCCCGCGTCTCACAACGACGCATGGGTTTGTGGATAACCTCAAGTTGGGAGCACCGGGAGACGAGCCTGACAAAGTGTGTGTCCGGCCGTTTCGTGATATCAGAAGACGTGTGGTGTGAGAGAAACGGCCACGCCCATGGGGCATGAGGTCCTTGAGCTTCTCGAAACGGGGAAACGTACGCTGCCACGATCGATAACCGAGGCTGCAAGGGATCGAGGCCGGCCGCTGAACGTTCAGAAGCGCACAGCATTCAAGGCCCCCCGGGATACGGAGCAGGATTGAGCATGACTGAAGAAGAACAGCAGAGAAACCAACAAAATACCCGCCGCAGGCCGAGCCGGCGCCGCAGGCGGCGGCCACGCCGCAAGACAACCCAGGCCACGGGCCCTTTGATCGAGGTCGAGGGGTTTCTCCTGATCCCGGATCAGGGGCATCCGACGCTGGTCACGCCAGAGCACAACTTTGTGCCCCAGAAAGACGGTCCGATCGTCCCGGCGGAGCTTCTCACCCCGATGCATCTGGACAGCGGCCTTGAAATCCGCGCCGAAGCGCATCAGGGCAACCGGCCGCGTGTCACGAAGATTTTGACGATCGAGGGCATGGACCCGGCCGAGTACCGCGAGAAGGCACTTCCGTTCACGGAGCTCGTCAGCATCGATCCGGAGGAACGTTTTCAGCTCGAGACTGAGCCACATCTCCTCGAGCCGCGAGTGACCGAGCTCATCGCTCCTCTCGGTAAGGGCCAACGGTGTTTGATCGTCTCACCGCCGAAGGCGGGCAAGACCACGCTGCTCCAGCAGATGGCACGGGCCATTGCGACCAACCACCCCGAGGCCACGATCTTCGTGCTCCTCGTCGATGAGCGTCCTGAGGAGGTCACCCATTGGCGCCGCAGCATTCTCCGGGGCGAGGTCTTTGCATCCTCGTCCGATCAATCAATCCAATCCCACATCAACGTTTCGCAGATCGTCCTGGAACGGGCGCGCCGGCTCGTTGAGCTTGGGCAAGACGTGGTCATCTTCATGGATTCGCTCACGCGCATGTCCCGTGCGTATAACAGCAACCAGCGAGGCTCCGGACGAATCCTCTCCGGCGGAATCGATGCCCGCACGATGGAGAAGCCGAGGCGTTTCTTCGGCTCTGCACGAAACGTGGAGCACGGTGGGAGCCTGACAATCGTCGCAACATGTCTGATCGACACCGGCTCCCGGATGGATGAGGTGATCTTTCAGGAGTTCAAGGGCACCGGCAACATGGAAATCGTCCTTGACCGGAAGCTGTTCGAAAAACGGATTTTCCCCTGCATCAACATCCCAAAATCCGGAACGCGCAAAGAAGAAAAACTGTACCCAAAGGAGCAGGTGGAGAAGCTCTACCTGATGCGCCGGGCACTTTCCTCGCTGCCACCATCCGAGGCCATGGCGCTGCTTCTGCAAAAGATTCAGAAGTTTCCAACCAATGAGGATTTCTTAGCGTCACTTCAACTCAAGTAAGAAGTGGGTCATGGCGGAACGACGCCACGGAGTTTCACGATGGATCAGCACCCTGGGATACGCTTCGAAGACGCACGTCTGATTCCGATCGCTCGCAAGGTCGACGCTGGCGAACGCCTGAGCCGGGAGGACGGCGTCACGCTCGCCACCAGCCCCGACCTCCTCGGCGTTGGACGCCTCGCCAATACCGTGCGGGAACGGTTGCACGGTGATGTGACGTACTACAACATCAACCGGCATCTCAATCCGACGAACGTCTGTGTTGCTTCATGTGCGTTGTGCGCCTATGCCGTCCCGTACGCCCGGGCCAGCGAGGGGTGGACCTACACGGTCGACGAAGCGGTGCACGTTGCCGAGCACGACATCGACGAATCAGTCAGCGAGCTCCATATCGTTGGCGGCCTGCACCCAAAGCTCGACGTCACCTACTACGAGGCGCTCTTTGCGGCTCTCAAACAACGCTTCCCGTGGATCCACCTCAAAGCGCTGACCATGGTCGAGCTCGACTTCATCGCCTCCGTCAGCCGCATTTCCATCGACGAGCTGATCGAGCGGCTGATCCGTGCGGGGCTCGATTCCTGTCCCGGCGGTGGGGCAGAGATCTTTGCACCACGGGTCCGCAACATCATCTGTGATCACAAGACGGACGGTCAAAGGTGGCTCGAAGTTGCACGGACAGTTCACCGGCACGGGATCAAAACCAACTGTACGATGCTCTACGGTCACGTCGAAAGGCCGGAAGAACGGGTCGATCACCTGATCGCTCTCCGCAACCTCCAGGACGAGACGCACGGGTTCCAGTGCTTCATCCCGCTTTCCTTCCACCCGGCCAACACGAAACTCGCTGACATACCTCAATGCGGTGGGGTCCTTGATCTGCAAACGATCGCGCTCTCCCGCCTCATGTTGGACAACATCCCCCACATCAAGGCGTACTGGATCATGCTCGGCGAAAAGATCGCCCAAGTCGCGCAACATTTCGGCGCCAACGACATGGACGGGACCGTCATCGACGAACGGGTGACGTACGCTGCGGGAGGAACCGCGGGCAAGGGCATGCCCGTCAGCCGAATCACGTTCCTCATCCGGGAGGCCGGACGAACCCCGGTTCTCCGCGATACGCTTTACAGACCGCTGGAACGTCCCGAAGTACCGGTATCTGCGGCCGTGTGAGAGCCCTGGGGCAGCACGAGCGCTGGGACCCTCATGAGA
This sequence comes from Acidobacteriota bacterium, assembly GCA_015493585.1. GTDB lineage: Bacteria > Acidobacteriota > Thermoanaerobaculia > Thermoanaerobaculales > Sulfomarinibacteraceae > JAADFN01. Next base: position 6,431 of record WGCW01000093.1, on the reverse strand, counting down.
ACCGGCGCCAGACGGGAGCGCTGACAGACCCTCTCCCACGGCTGCGACAGCTGAGCTCCCGCTTGGAGAATGATGCCAAGCACGAGCGCTCCAAGCACGCCGGCAAGTACGGCGCCCGCGAGACGGTTGAGCCAGTTGAGATGGAGGGCTCTCAAGGTTCGCTCCAGTCCCCAGCCAGCCACAAAGCCGAGCACCAGACAGAGCAACACCGGTAGCACGCGGCTCAAGGCTACGGCAATCCAGACGGCACCGGCATGCGGTTGCAGTTGCTCCTGCAGCGCCGGTCCAGCGGCGACGGCAAGCACAAGCCCGCCGGCAAAGCCGCCGATGCCAAAGACGATCCGGATGGCACCCTTCCAGAATCCGCTGAAGAACACGCCCAGCAGGACGATCAAAAGAATCCAGTCGAGGACGCTCATGGCAGGAGCTTGAGGGTGAGTTGCAGGAAATCGGCTTCAGTGATCAACCCGACAAGTGTTCCATCCTCCTCGACGACGGGAAGGCACCCGTACTTGTTCTCATAGAGGATCCGTGCCGCCTGGGCGACGGAGAGATCAGGGGGTACGGTCTTGACGTTCCGGTGCATGAGCTCCTTGACGAGAATGCGCGAGAAAATCCGGCGTTGTTCCTGCCAGTCGACTTCCGCGAAGATCGAGAACGACGCCGCCAAGAGATCGCGGTGGGTCAACAGACCGGTGAGCTTCCCATCGCGCACGACCGGCAGGTGACGGATCCTTCCGCGCTCCATGCAGCGCTGTGCATCTGCCAGGCTGTCGTTTTCACCGAGGGTCACCAGATCGGCGGACATCAGATCCTTGACTTTCATCCTCGCCGGCATCTTGATCCTCCCCGCTCCAGTGTACCGCGGTCAGACGAGCATGCTGCCTCGCCACATGCCTGTCTGATACCAGTTACTTCGTCCCCAGCCGCGCGTTGAGATCTCTCACGAACATCGGATTTGCCTTGACGCCCAACGCCACAGCACGGTCCAGATGCTGCTTGGCGCCGTGCACATCTCCGCTGAGAAACAGGGCGACCGCCAGGTTATAGTGCGCCAGGCCGTGCTTGGGATCTTTCTGCAGGCACTTCTGAAGGTCCTCGATCCCCTTCGTCCGTTGCCGGGTCCTCAGCTCACAGAGCCCTTCAAGGTAGTACACCTCGGCCGGCACGGGGTTCTTCTTGACCTTTGTCCACCGGCGCGTGGTCAGCTGCTTTTCGATGTCCGGCGTTTGGGCACCGGTCATGGCCGGACCCCTGGCGCTCGACAGGGCATTGTTGGTCAATCCTCTGTCTTCAAGCCGCGCCTCCTGGAGCTTCTTTTGAAATTCAATGAACCTCTTTTCCGCCTGCCGTGCGGTCGACAGTGCCTGTGCAAACTGCTTCTGATCGACCTGAGCCGCCGCGAGACCGGCGTACGATGTCGGAAGCACCGGTTCGATATCGATCGCCTCGCGAAAGAGCTTCTCTGCGTGTGCTACCCGGCCCTTTTGCAGGGCCGATTGTCCCTTGTCCACGAGGTGCCGCGCCCTCCGCAAACTCGTTGCATTCAGCGCCGCCGCCGGACGCACGAGGCCAGCCATCGCGAGACACACCAAAGCGGTACGTACCATCCCTCTCATGATGATCCTCCGCACACGAGTATGCACTAAGGCCGCACACGCCGCAAGAAGCCGAGCGGGGGTATCCGGAGATTAGATGTACAGCCCGCCGGAAACGTTGAGAACGACGCCGGTGATGTACGAGCCAGCTGGACCGGCGAGGAACCCGACTGCCGCAGCGACATCCTCGACCGTACCGAGACGCGGAATCGCCAGCGTCTTCAGCAGGGATGCCCGCTGCTCATCTGAGAGCCCGGCCGTCATCTCGGTTTCGATGTAGCCGGGCGCGATGGCATTGACCGTAATGTTCCGGCTCCCGAGCTCACGGGCCAGGCTCTTGGTCAGCCCGATCAGCGCGGCCTTGGCCGCCGCATAGTTCGCCTGCCCGGCATTCCCCATCATGCCGATCACCGACGAGATATTGATGATCCTGCCCGCGCGCTGCCGCATCATGATCTTCGCCACCGGCTGGGTGACGTAAAAGACTCCGTCGAGATCGACGGAGAGCACACCGTGCCATTCTTCCGGCTTCATCCGCACAAAGATCTGATCCCGCGTGATCCCCGCGTTGTTGACCAGGATATCGATCCTCCCGAGCCGCTGATGCACGTCCCGGATCGCACCCTTGACCGCATCGGCATCGGAAACATCGAAATTCACCCACTCCGCCGTGCCGCCTTCAGAGGCGATCAGCGCAACCGTCTCTTCGAGCGCTTCGCGGTTCCGTCCCGTGCACACCACCGTGGCGCCCTGACCAGCCAGATGCAGCGCGACCGCTCTTCCGATCCCACGGCTTGCTCCGGTGACGATTGCAACCTGCCCATCGAGATCCGCCATCATCCGATCCTTTCCAGCACCTTCCCAATCTGGTCAACATTCCCAGCCGGCATGCACGTCACGCCCCGATCGACGCGGCGAACCAGGCCGCTCAACACCTTCCCCGCTCCGGCCTCGATAAACGTATCAAACCCGTCGGCGATCATCGCCCGAACGGTCTGGGTCCACAGCACCGGGGCATCGACCTGCCGGATCAGCCCATCCCGGACATCCCCGGCCCGCTCGACTGGACGTGCATCGACGTTCCGGTACAACGGCACTGACAACGGAGCAAACGCCGTCTCTTCGAGGGCGGGCGTCAGTCCTTCGCGCGCTGGACGCATCAGGGGCGAGTGGAAGGGAGCAGACACGGCCAGTGGGATCGCACGTTTAGCACCACGCTCACGGCACTTTCCCGCAGCTGCCTCGACGGCGGCCGTCTCACCCGCGATCACAACCTGCCCCGGGGCGTTGAAGTTAACGGGAACAACGATGCCACCGTCTTCCCGTTCGACCTGCAAACACGCATCACGCACCGCTGCGTCATCGAGCCCGATGATCGCAGCCATCGCCCCCCGGCCAACCGGAACCGCGTCCTGCATCAGCTGACCACGCAGCCGGACCAGCCCCAGCGCCGCCTCAAGACTGAGACCACCAGCCGCCACGATCGCTGAATATTCACCAAGACTGTGGCCCGCCACGGCCTCGACCCGGACCCCCGCCGCTTCCAGCACTCGCCAGACAGCGATCGACACGGTCAGCAGTGCCGGCTGGGTGTTTGCCGTCAAACGCAGGTCGTCCTCAGGGCCTTCCCAACACAGCCGTGCGAGATCGATCCCGAGCGCACGGTCGGCCCGTTCGAAAACCTCGCGAGCCGCCGGCCACCGTTCCGCCACATCCTGGCCCATGCCAACGAACTGGCTCCCCTGGCCAGGGAAAAGCGCAGCAATCCGTCCCATGGCTAGTACCGGATCAGAGCAGACGCGGTCGTCAGTCCGCCACCAAAGGCCGTCGACAGCAGCAGGTCGCCACGCTTGAGCTTGCCGTCCGCAATGGCATCGACCATCGCCAAAGGAATCGAGGCAGACGACGTGTTCCCAACCTTGTGAAGGTTCGTGTACACCTTCTCCGGCGGAAGACCCAACCGTGCGCCAACCGCCTGGATGATCCGGATATTCGCCTGGTGCGGAATGAACAGGTCAACATCGGCCGGCGTGACGCCCGCCTGTTCAAGCACCTTGAGGCTCATCTCAGTCAATGCCCGTACGGCAACCTTGAATGTCTCATTGCCACGCATCTTAATGTATCCGAGACGTTCCTCGATCACCCGCGGCTGATGTGGCGGCACCCGGCACCCTCCACCGGGCATATGGATCATGTCCCAGTAGTTTCCATCCGTTTTCCAGGCGATCCGAAGGATCCCGTCGCCCGGTTGAGCCGGTTGCAAAACGACCGCTCCGGCTCCATCGCCAAGCAACACACAAGTCGCGCGATCGGTCCAATCGAGGTAACGTGTCAGGCACTCTGCGCCAATCACGAGCACGTTCTTCGCCTCTCCAGTGGCGATGAACTGCCGCCCAACGTTGAGCGCGTAGACAAAGCCGGAGCATGCCGCCGAGACATCGAAACACGCCGCGTTTGTCAGTCCGAGCCGCGGCTGGGCAATCGCCGCGGTCGAGGGGATCGGTTGTTCGACCGTCGCCGTCGCGAGCACAAAAAGATCGATCTCCTCTGGGGAAACGCCCGCATCGTCCATCGCCCCTTTGCCAGCCCGTTCGATCAGATCGACGATGCTTTCGTCCTCCGCCACCATCCGGCGTTCCTTGATTCCCGTCCGCTTGGTGATCCACTCGTCCGAGGTATCGACCATCCGCTCCAGATCGGCGTTCGTAATGACGTGCTCGGGAAGGTAGCCTCCAATCCCGGCAATTCTCGCTGTCCGTGTCAAGCCATCCTGCATAACATCAAGCTCCTGTCTCGTTGATTTCAAGGACTTCCGGGGCCATCTCCCCGATCCTCCCCACGACGCCTTCAACGGCGAAACGGGCAGCAAAACGAAGGGCATTCCGGATGGCCCGTGCCGTGGAACGGCCGTGGCTGATCAGGCACGCACCGTTGACGCCAAGCAGCGGCGCCCCCCCGTACTCACTGTAATCCATCCGGCGCTTCAGGTTTTGAAAGGCACCTTTCGCCATCAGCAGGCCTGCACCGTAGAGATTTGACTGGCGCGCTTCGTGCAAGAGCGCTCCCATGATCATCTCGCCCAGACCCTCCGCCACCTTGAGAATGACGTTGCCGGTGAAGCCATCACAAACCACGACGTCGACTCGCGGAGAGAAGACGTCCGAACCCTCGACGTTGCCGATGAACCGGACGCCAGCTTTTGAGAGGATCCGGTACCTTTCCCGGCCCTTTCGTCCACCCTTTTCATCTTCTTCCCCAACCGACATCAGGCCGACTCGCGGGTGTTCGACCGAGAGCACATGTTCGGCGTACAGCGACCCCATCACGGCGAACTGGACGAGATGCTCGGGGCGGCACTCCACGTTGGCGCCGACATCGAGCACAAGTGTGCTGCCCCCGACCTTGGGAAGAATCGCCGCGAGGGCCGGACGCCGCACCCCGGGGATCATCCCGAGGATCGATTTGGCTGCAACCCAGGCCGCGCCTGTATTCCCGGCCGTCACCATCGCGGCTGCCTGCCCATCCCGGACCAGCTCGGCGCATATCGCCAGACTCGAGCGCTTCTTCTTTCGCAGCACGACGAGCGGCGATTCGTCCATCTCGACGATCTCTGGAGCCTCGACGATCTCCAGCCCGGATGGCAGGGAACGGAAGCGGCCAAGGTGCCGCCGGATGGTGCGTGACGGTCCGACCAGCAGCACTTCGAGTCCATCCTTGCGGACCGCCTCAAGCGCACCTTCCACGGTTGCCGCCGGCGCATGATCGCCCCCGAACGCATCGAGCGCGATTGAGGATCCGTTCAGAACGGTCATGACGGAATCACCGTACGGTGCTCATGCCGTCCGGATCAGTCCAGCTCCTCGACCTCGATCACGGTGCGCCCACGGTAGCTCCCGCAATGGGGGCAGACACAGTGAGGCGGTTTCGGCTCAAAGCACGTTGGGCACACGCTCCAGCCGGGTTGCGTCAGTGCATCGTGCGCACGGCGCTTGTTCCGGCGGGCTTTTGAATGACGACGTTTCGGGTTGGCCATAATTCACTCCAGTTGAAGGTTTCAGCGGTCAGGAAGACCGGAGTTTGAGATTGGCGAGCGGCTGCCACCGTGGATCGGGTTCTGCAGCACACTGACACGCGCCAGAGATATTTCTGTTCGCACCGCACACCGGGCAGATGCCCGCACAGTCTTCACGGCACAACACCCGGATCGGAAGGGCGAGGCCAATTTGTTCCACGACAAGATCTAAGAGATCGATCGACTCACACCCGCTTTCGAGGAACACGACATCCAGATCATCTCCAGAAAGCCGCCATTCCTCCTCAGAGGGTGCCGCGGAGGCGTCCTGCAGGCTGACGCGAAAACGCTCACGCGCCGTCCATGGAACGAGCCCGAGACACCGTCCGCAGATCAGCTGGCCGTCCATGCGAATCGAGCCCTCAACGATGTATCCAGGATGTCCAGGCCGCGCCGTCAGATCGATGTCGGCCTTCATCGGCGTTCCAACGATGGCAGGATCGAGACGAGACACCGGCACCGTGAGCTGCTCATGCAGCTTGAGAGGCTCCTCGTCGAGGTCTTTCAGGTCGATCTGCACCGATCCTCCCGCTACGGACCGCAGAGTATACCATGAACCTGGCAGATTCACGAGCACCCTCACACGCGAGGTTGTTGCGTTGTGCCCCGGCGGCCGGAGGGAGCTTTGGAGCGCGGACTTCAGTCCGCATCTTTTTGTACCAGAACGCGTTGAGCGTACGATGCGGACTGAAGTCCGCGCTCCCTCGGGCGCTCTCCCCGCGACCGGTTGCCTTGGCGTTGGGGTGAGCGTGCTTCCATCG
>WGCW01000092.1 GCA_015493585.1 Acidobacteriota bacterium | reverse complement strand
TGCTCCCAACGAGCGGAACCGGACCGGTCGAGATCAGGAAGCGCCAAGACCCCACTGGACAGGATAAGGTTACCGTATGAGCAACGGACGAATCCTCATCATCGATGACGCTCCAGACGTTCACCAAACGGCCGGGATGGCGCTCGAGCTCGGCGGCTTTGAGGTCGCCCATGCAAGCGACGGGAAAAGCGGGCTCCATACGCTCATCTCGCAGGAACCGTTCGATCTGATCTTGCTCGACATCCAAATGCCGGTGATGGACGGTTTTGCCGTCCTCGACGCGATCAATGCCGATCCGGCGCTCCGCGAGATTCCCGTGCTCGTTCTTTCAAGCCTGGACCGGGCGAATCTCAAGGTCCGGGCGTTCCAAGCTGGGGCGGACGATTACATCCTCAAGCCGTTTCATCCGGCGGAGCTCGTCGCCCGCGTCACGCGGGCGATCGAGCGCAAACGCAGGGTAGGGCAGGAGACGGCAGAGGGTCTCCGCGGCGCCTTCGATCACATTCCTTTCGAGGATCTCCTCCAGATCATCGAAACCGGCGGCAAGAACGCATCCGTCCGTTTGCCGGATCTCAGCGCCTCTCTCTCGATCCGGAATGGCGCCCTCGCCGGGGCTCAGTGGAAGAGCTTCCAAGGTGAGGAGGCGTTCGCACGGATCCTCCTGCTCTCTCACGGAGGCTTCATCGTCGAGCCCGAGACGGTCAGCTCAGCTCCAGAACCGGCACCAGAGCCCGGCAGGCTGCGCGACCTCTTGTTCGACTGGACGGTCAGATTTGACGAGCTTGCGCGGCTCTTGCCTGAACTCCGGGATCGAGCCGCCGAGTTTCGAGCCGCATCTCCGCAACGGCCTGGAACTCTTCCTGAAAGCGTCTGGAACCGGTTGCCCTTGCCGGTGCCGGTTCTCGTGGCGGAGCTCCCAGGCACCCTCGAAGAAAACGTTCAATTGGTTGTCCAGGAGCTCCAGGCAGGCACCCTCGCTATTCACGTGCACGATGAGGAGTAACGTATGTCACGAACCTTAATCATCGCGAGTCAAAAGGGTGGCGTCGGCAAGACGACGACCGCCCTCAACCTCAGTTACACACTGTCCCGTCTCGGCCACAGGGTCCTCCTCGTTGACAGCGATCCTCAGGGCGGCATCGCCATCGCCAGCAACCTGCGGCGAAAAACCAGCCGAGGGCTCGTTCATCTGATCCGCGGCGAGGCAGCGCCAGAGGATGTCATCACTCCAACCCGTGATGGTGGACTCTCGGTGCTCGGCTCCGGCGTCGAAGAACCGGGTGATACGGCACTGCTCGAGGACAGCGCCAGGGACGGCCGGCTTGAGGCCGTGATCCGCGAACATGCCAGCGGCTACGACTACGTGTTCCTCGATACGCCGGCAGGGGTTGGCGGAATCGTCGAGGCGCTGATGGGGGTCAGTGACGGCGTGATCTTAATGATGCGGTGCCGCACGTTGCTCCTCAAGACACTTCCGATCTTCCTCAAACTGATCCGGCACGTCCGGGGAACCCGCAATCCCCGGCTCCGCCTGGAGGGCGCGCTCGTCACAATGTGGCACAACGGCGACCCGGTGGAGAAAGAGATTCTGGGTGAGTTGACGGCGAGCGTCCCCGAAGCACTGTTTTTCAGAACCGTCATCCCGTACGATCCCCGTTTTGAGCGGGCAAGCATCAGGGGAATTCCGGTCATCCTCTTGCCGGGCGGCACCGATGCCGGCAAGCCGTACCTCGAGCTTGCCATGGAACTCAAAGAACGCGAAATGCTTCGCAATGTAGAAATCGAGGCAGATGATCATGCTGAAGGAATCTTCTGAGCTCCGCGAGGTTTTTAGCCTCTTTCACGATCTCATCGAAGCGCAGGATCCGCACGGCTCGATGCGGCCGTCCCCGTCACAGACCATACCCGGACTGCTCGGTGACCTTGCCCCGGATGATTCGGCACAGGCACCGTTTCCAACAAGACCCACGAGCACCGGTACGATGTCTGCGGCCGGTTTCCCGGCAGAGGATCAGCCATTTCCAACGGCAGCGCCTGAGCCCGTCGAGGGCGAGTACCGCGGGGAACGGCTCGAAAACATCCTCTCCGGGATGTGCCAACGAGGCGGTTTCGAGGGAGCGGTTCTTTCCGACGCTGCCGGCCTTCCGATTGCGGCGTATCACAGTCCCGCGGAGGTCGAACGGGTCGCCGCGTTCACCTCAATCCTCGCTGAAGCGCTCGGACAGGCGGAACGCTTCCTCGGGCAACAGGGCTCCGGTCACCTCTCGATGGACGTCGGCTATGCGGACAAGCTCGTCATTCACAGAATCCACACGGAGGCGATGGACCTCTTCCTGACGATTCTGTGCCGGCAGGAGATCGACGAACGTGGTGAGATCGAGCTCTCGGCGGGACGCCTGATCTCAGAGGCCGGCTTTGGAGAGCGGGCATGATCATCGCCGTCGACGACGAGGAGCTGTACCGGACGCTGATCGATCAGGCCCTGACCGCCGCGGGATTTGCAGTGCAGACGTTCCCGGATGCGCGCTCGGCCTTGGAACAGATGCACACGGCCGAGCCTGAGCTCATCATCTCCGATGTCAGGATGCCTGAGATGGACGGCTTTGCATTCAAGGAAGCGCTCTCTGAGCAAAGGCCGGATCTTGATGTCCCCTTCGTCTTCCTGTCCTCGATGGCCGATCCCGACCAGATCGTGGCCGGTTTGGATGCGAACGCCGACGACTACCTGACCAAGCCGATCGACCCGAGAGTCCTCGTTGCCAAGGTGCGAACGATCCTAGCCCGCGCTCGGACGCCCCGGCCAGTGATCTTCCGCGGGGATCTCGCACGTTTCCCATTCGTCCAGCTCCTCCAGCATTGCGAACGCCACGCACTGACGGGCGAGATTGAGCTTGAGGGTGCCGGTTTTCACGCTGTGATCCCGGTCCGTGGTGGTCAGATCGCCTTCGACGCGCTTGGAGACTCCGAACAGGTGCTCGAAAAGATTTACGACCTGAAAGAGGGCAGCTTCATCATTCGTCAACATCCCGTGGACTTCTCCGCCCTCGAGCCGTCCCGCACCGCGTCTGCCGCCCCCGGTGCAACTGGTACGCAGCCGCAACCCGCCGGGCTCGCAAAGACTGCCGGCACTCTGTCCGCCTTGCACATCGAAGGGCGCACGTTCCAGGTGCAGACCGAGATCGTGTCGATCCCCGAGCCAGCGCTTGAGACAACCGTCACCACAGGCGGCAAGATCATCCTGAAACGCCACACGCCGCTCGGGGAAGGTGCTGCTCAGGACCGTCTCGAGCATCAGGTCGCCGCGCAACATGCCGAGGTCGAGGAAGAAGTCCGTCAGCGGCTCAGGAAACTCGCAGCCGAGAAGGCCAAACAGCCCCAGCCCGACACGATGAAAAAATTTTACGATCTCTTTGAGGAGGGTCTTGCGGCGTACCAGCGGAAAGACTTCTCAGAAGCGGTCACCGTTTGGGAGCGCGCCCTGAAGATCAAACCCGGGGACGCGACGCTCGAGATCAACCTCAACATTGCGCGGTCGAAGCTGGAGCAGCCGTGAGGCCAGCACGCATTAACGATCGCCGCGGCCGGCGCACGTCAGACCGGCCCCGCTATTGAATCAGAATGTGAGGAGGACCCCCATGCCCGTTCCAGAAAGTTATCAGCCATTTGTCGACGATATTCATGGAATGATCCGTCTCTGCGACGATGATTTCGAGCTGTTCCGGAAACACCGTAGCTTCTTCGAAGAAAACGGAGGCGCGCTGATCGGCGCCATCGCTTCGGTGCTGACGGAACACACTCCGAGCCGGGCGGTGTTCGACGAGGGGCGTGGAGATCTCGACTCGCTCGGCAGGCGCTTGGGCGTGTGGCTCGGTGACATGCTCGATGCGCACGATACCCCCGAGATGTGGCACCGGCAGTTCATCATCGGCATCGAGCACATCGTCCGGAAGATTCCAAACCGGCAGATGGTGGGGCTGGCGACACGGATCCGTGAGCTCCTCCTGCCGATGATGCTTGACGCGTTTGGCAACGAGGAGGGCCTGGCCCTCTACTTCGCCTTCCAGCGGTTGCTCGACTCCGTCGTCGCCTTGACAACCACCCTGGTCGACGAGGGACAACGCCGTTGCCTCCGTGAGGCAACCGGTTTCACACCGACGCTGATCGACAACTTGCAGCAGATCGCGTTCGAAAAGATCCGGAAGGAGCTTGCTGCGGGGGAGTAGGATGGGCCGGGATCACTCAGGCGCATGATGAAGCGGCGGATTCGGCTTTGGTACGGGATGCTCACCTCTTCCCCGTTGCTCGTGCGTGTCATCCTCGCCCTGGGGGTCGTCGCTCTCGTACCGCTGCTCGTGGTTTCTTTCCCCCTCATTCATCTCAACCGGGAGGCGATGACAACCCAGGTCTTGCGCTCCCACGCGATTGCGGCCCACGCCACGGCTGCCCGGATCGGCGCTGAGGTGTCCAGCCTCCAAGCCGCCGTCAGGAGCGCGGCGAAACATCCGGCCCTGATGACGGCCAAAACCTCCGGCGCAGGCCGGAGCGTCTTGTCCGACCTCGTGCTCTCGCGGCCAGAAGTCGTAGCTGCTGCCCTGACCGACGTGCGTGGCAGCATCGCCGTCGAGGTGCAGCGCAAAGCGTACGCAACCGTGGTCGCCGCCGTGCTCCAGCGTCCACCGTCACCATGGCCCACCATCATCCAGGCCGATGGCGGATCATGGCTCTGCCTCGACGAGCCGCTTCCCGGCGGTGCCGGGTGGTTGCGGGCCGTTGCCCGGGCCGGTGCGCTCGCTGCAGCGCTCAAACCGGAAGAGCTCGGGCCATCGGCAACGATGGCCGTTGTCACCACGTCCCATCGGGTGCTGCTTCCACCCGGCATGAGCCTCAATGGCTTTCCAAAAAGCCAGCTTGCTGCAGCGCTGAGCGGGAAAATTTCCGGGTCCGGCCGGTACGCCTCGGGACACCGGCAGGTTCTCGGTGCCTTTTGCCCCGTTCCCGGCACGCACTGGGTCGTCCTGTCGCGGGAGCCAGCGGCCGTCGCCGAGGCCACGGCCCGCCGGATGCGCCGGAATGCGATCGGGGCGGTCCTCCTCGCGGTGCTCTTGGCCGGGGCTCTGGCTGGCGTTTCCTACCGGTCCCTCGTCAAACCGCTACGATCCCTGCTCGCCATGCAACGGCAGGTCTCGGGCCTTGACCGGACCTCACCAGAGCCTGGAAACGAGATCGCCGCTCTGAAAGAATCACTCGAAATCCTTCGCCAGCGAATCGAGGACAAAGAGGCGCTTGAAGACATCTTTCTCGGACGTTTTCAGATCCATGAAGTTCTTGGCGAGGGTGCGATGGGCACCGTGTTTCGCGGATGGGATCCAAAGCTTCAGCGGCCAGTTGCGTTGAAGACGATTCGCCTCGGCAAGCTTGCCACGGACGAAACGGATCCGGCTCAGTCTCTCCATCAGGAAGCCGTGGCCGCCGCCCGGATCAGCCACCCGCACATCGTTGCCGTGTACGACGTCGTCATTCAGGATGACGCCGGCTTCATCGCCATGGAATATGTCGATGGGCCGAGCCTCCACGTGCACCGGTTCCGCAGAGGACCGCTCCCGCCATCGAGCGTCTCACCGCTTGGCGCAGCGATTGCCTCCGCCCTGGCAGCGGCGCACAACGCCGGCCTCGTCCACCACGATGTCAAGCCTGGCAACGTCTTGCTCGGGTATGACGGATCGATCAAGGTGACCGACTTCGGAATTGCCCGTTTCGTCACCTCGGTAACGGATGAACGCGATATGGTTTTTGGCACCCCCGGCTATCTGCCGCCGGAGGCCCTGCGCGGCGAGGGATACGACGAGCTCGGCGATGTGTTCGCGCTCGGAGCGACCCTGTACCAATGCCTGACCGGACGTTTGCCGTTTCTCGGCTCGACGCTCAAAGAAACGCTGGAAAAAACGTTGTTTCAGCCGCCTCGACCAGTTGAGGAGCTCAATGCCACGGTGCCCCCAGCCTTGGCAACGATCATCAACCGTCTCGTGGCACCCCGCAAACAACGCATTGGCTCCGCAGCCGAAGCGGCGGAGCTCTTCGAGCAACTCAATCAGCTCTACGGATGGCGCTGGAACGCACCGGAGCCCCTGAAAGCCGGAGCTGCCAAGGAGGATGCACGTGCGATACCGCAACATTCCTGCATTGTTCATACTGCTTCTGTCGCTCCTACCATTCCTTCCGCGACACGCGGAAGCCGGACAACCATCACGCGCCGTCCGGACGATTCTCGCCGGTCCTGACAGCAGATTCACTGTCAAGCCCCCGAAGCCCGGGGAGACGGTGGAAGCGGCTCTCGATGGAGGCGTGCTCCATCCGGTCGCCCGCCCGGTCATCGTCCACCGGGAAGGTTCCCACTGGCTGGCTGTGGCGACGCGTGGCACGGACGGGGAGCGGTCCGCCATCCGCTGGATTCATATCATCGTCGATGCCACGCCCCCGGCCGTCACGCTTGACATGGAGCCCGAACCCGTGATGAACCGCAACACGGCCTGGGTTCCGGGAGGTGATCTCGTCCGCGCGGCCGCGACGGACGCGCTCTCCGGCCTGGCCGTCATGACGCTCGATGTTGGCAAAACTTCAAAGCAAGCTTCATCGAGCCCAGTGACGGCAACGTTGAAGACCGAAGGAGCCGTGACCGTCACGGCAACGGCACGCGACCGCGCCGGGAATAGCTCCGCGCCGGTCACACGGCAGGTAACGGTCGACATAACCCCGCCACAGCTTGCGCTCAAACTGACGCCGGCCGTCACGGCCCGCGGCGATGTGACGATCGGGGGCCCGCACGCCGCCATCGTTGCCTCGGCTCACGATACCGGCAGCGGCCTTGGACCGGTCTCCTACAAACTTGACGGACACACCGTCCCCGCGTCCCGGCTCCGCGGGCCGTGGGCCGAGGGGGCCCACACGCTGGCCATGACCGCCGCCGATCTCGTTGGGAATCCCGCAATGAAAACGCTGGCATTCACGATCGACGCCACACCGCCCGTTGTGCGCTGCACCGCGCAGGAGACCGGTGTCGCCGGGCGTGATGGCGGCACCTGGTACCGTCCGGGCGTCCACGTCTTGTGCACGGCTACCGATGCCGCCTCGGGCGTTGCGGCGCTCGCCTGGCGGCACGGCGATGCTTCCTGGACCCCGCTGACCGGCCCTGTGGCGCTGACGTCTGGCATCTTCCAAACCCGGGCGACCGACCGGGTGGGGAATCACCGCGTCCGCCGTTGGACGTTCCCCGTCGACGGGACCGCACCGCAGATGGCCGCCGTGCTCCCGGGCGGCACCCGGCTCTCCCCGGGGCAGGTGCTGGCCGTCCCGCTCGACGTCCCGGTTCATGTCACGGTGCAGGACAACGGATCCGGCGTCGCCTCGGCCAAATTTCAGGTCAACGAGGGTTCCTGGGCGCCCCTTCCCGACCACATCGTGTTCCGCAACGGCCAGGTCTTCGAGCTCGGGGTTCGCGCCTGCGACGAGCTGGGCAATTGTGCAACTGCGCACTGGCCGGTCCAGATCGCCGCATCACATCAGGCGGGGAGGTGACGCATGAAACGGATGACCATGGTGGCTTTGTTCTTTCTCATTCCAGCAACGGCCGTGATGGCGCAGACCACACCAGCGCCCCGGCCGGGAGATACGATCGGGTCGTACGTCGTGCGCCCTGGAGACACGCTCGAGGACATCACCGTGCGGTACCTGGGGACGCCCTCCCTGTGGAAGGAGAACTGGCGTCTCAATCCTCAGATCAAGAATCCTCACCTCCTCAGGATCGGCGAGCGGCTCCGGATCATCGTCTCCCGCAAACTGCCACCTCGATCGGCCGAAATCCGCGATCTCTCCCACAGGGTCGACGAGAAGCCCCATCCGAACCCGTGGACACGGGCACGCGCCGGAGATCTCCTCAAGGAGAAGGATGGCGTCCGCACGTTTCGGAACGCCTCGGCCCTGCTGGCCTTTGACGACGGCACGAACCTCGATCTCACGGAGAATAGCCTCGTCTTCCTCCGGGCGATCCGCAAAACGTTGACCGGCCAGGCGCGGGATACGATCGAGGTCGTCGACGGCCAGGCCGATCTCAAGGCCCATCCCCGCCGGGCCGATTCGCTCGATCTCCAGGTGCTCGTTGGGGGCGCGACCGTCACGCCTCAGCCTGGGCGCGCCGGAACGGCGTATTCACGGGCCAGGAAGCCAGCGTCCGGAGGCGCCGAGTTGATGGTCTACGGCGGCAAGGCCGACGTTGCGGCGAGTGGCGCCAAGGTCGAGGTCCCCGCCGGCATGGGGACCGCCGTACCCAAGGGCAAGCCACCGTTGCCGCCGGAAAAGCTCCTTCCGGCCCCGAAGCTCCTGACGCCCCCGCCCAACGCGCGGGTAGCATGGTCCAATCCGGTCTTGACGTGGCGTGCGCCCACCGGCGCAGCGTCCGCAACCGTCGAAGTTTTCAGCGACCGCGCATGCACCGTCCTCATCGATCGCGCCACTGGGCTCGATGCGGCATCCTACCGGCCACACCAGCTCCCCGCCGGGACGCTCTACTGGCGTGTGACGGCGGTCAGCACACATGGGCTCGACGGATATCCCAGCCGGCCAAGGCGTCTGATCATCACCCATGCCGAGCCCGATCTTGAACCACCCGTCGTCGTCATCGTTCCCGGAGCTCACGCCGTTGCCGTCCCCGCCGGTATCCTCGCAGGCTCCGGCGCAAAGCTCGGCATTGCCACCCACGATGATGTGTCCGGAGTCGCGTCGGTCATGATCCGGTGGGATGGCGCAGCGTGGCACAAGCTGCACGGGCGGACTGTCCCAGTGCCCGCGAGTCCGGGCACCCACTCTTTCGATGTCCGGGCAGCGGACCACGCGGGCAGGAGCTCTGCGGGCTGGCACGCGACCGTCACGGTGCAGCCACAGCCTCCCTCCCCGCCCGAGGTCGTTCCACAAGAGGGGCAGCAACCATAACCTCCTCGTCTGGGCAGAAAAAACCGGGCTCAGCCATCGCTGAGCCCGGCGAACTGGTCCGGTAGGTGTTTATGCGCCCGGCTTGAGAACGGTGCAGACCGAGGCGCAGATCGGGCCGCCGATGTTGAACGTCGCGGCCACCTTGGCATCTGGGACTTGCAACCCCTTCGGCGCCTTGCCGAGCAGCTGCCACGCGCTCCAGCCGATCATGGCCACGCCGGTCGCGCCGACGGGATGTC
>WGCW01000091.1 GCA_015493585.1 Acidobacteriota bacterium | reverse complement strand
CGAAGTCCTGAACGACACAACGGCGCCCACCCTCCTCGCCGTCCTCGACGGGAGCGATGCGATCTACCTCCTCTTCGACGAGCCCATCGAGCCCGCCGCAGGCTACGACCTTGGCTCCGCCATCAGCATCGTCCGCCAGGGCCAGCCCGTCGACGGCGCAGCCACCCGCCTCACCGCCAACCTCCTCCAGTGGCAGCCCGGAGGCGGAGTCGGCGGCCTTGTCCCCGGCGGCAGCTACACCATCAGCGGCGTCCACCTCACCGACCTCGCCGGCAATCCGGCTACTGCCAGCGCCACCTTCACCCACCTCAACACCAGCACGGACATGCTCCTCCTCGCCTACCAGGCCCCAACCGACACCCACCCCGAGGCAACCAGCGCCTACGGCCTCACCACCCTCTTCCAAGGCCGCACCTGGCACGCGGATCTGGGGATGTACTCCTACCGAGCTAGGTGGTACCTGCCGGAAATGGGGGAGTTTGGGGAGAGGGATCCCCTCGGACCGGTCGATAGCGGGAACCTTTTCTTGGCGTTGGGCGCGAATCCCGCTGGAATGGTGGATTACTACGGGGAGGATGATTGGGCCTCAGGCAACTATCCCACGAATCCATCTTGGGGCGTGCCCATGGACGCAAGGTTTGGTCAGGGCGCCGTCAAAGAGGTGAGGATCGGGGGAAAGACGTACAGAGTGAACGTGAGCGGTATCGTCGAGGAGATGGAAACTGGGCGACGGATACCATCTGATTCAGACATTGCCAAGCAGGCGAGGGAAGCGACGCACTGGTCATTCTCGAATGCGAATCTTGGTGGGTTGATTACCGCCTTAGCTAGTCAGACTGCATTCTTGCAAAATCGTTGGACGGCAGGATTGGTGGCGGAGGCTACCGGCGCATGGCCCCCCATTGGCGCACTGACCGGTATAAATTTCCAGTTCTGGATTAACGGCAAGAACGAACCTGTCGCTGCGGTATACGGCATTGAATCGTTGACATATAGGGGGCCAGAAAACGAAAACGTCAGAACATCAACTGGCAGGGCTATCACCAATGTGCAGGGGTTGGCACTGGCCGGCGGTGTTTCTATGGACGTTGCGTGGTGCGACGATTTGGATCATCTGTTTGCGCCGTTTGATGTAATGACTGATTCGGAGGTTGCCTTCTCGTGGGCGGGCGAGTTCAGGGAAAAGGAAATAGCAACGCCGGTTCCTCTCCTTGGAGGGAGCACTTTCGAGTCCGCATCAACTAACGCCAGCGAACCGCATTATTCCGGGATAACCTGGGCTTTGACCGGCAAAGGCGCTGGTTTCTTTAGAGCCGGGGCCAAGTACCATCTTGTAGCTGGGCCGTATAACCCGGTGACATTCCTTGACTTCGTGGAGGGCCAAATTGCATTGCGTGGTATAGAGACAACGAACCAAGTTAGAACTGGTATTGCTGTTGCGAGCAGCGTGATCGAATCCCTTAGGCGGCGGCATTAGGCAAAGCGGATGAGGAGTAGATTGTTTTGGCTTGCTGTTGTCGTCGCTCTTGGCCTGACCGGTCTAATGTGGCACCAGACACAACTTCTAAAGACGCGACCTCCAAGGACAGACCTCGATGTTCTAGTAGGAGCGGTCGGCCACCTCATAGTGGGTCATGGCTGCCCCAGTACGCTCGACTTGGCTCAAATGGCGTGCAGGTTTGATGCGCTCAGGATACAAATGACGTTCACGTGCCTGGCAACCGGCGAATCTCTGTCAACCCGTGACGTTATTGACATCTGGCCGCGGAAAAAAGACTTCGTCGTACTGCGCAAGTGCGGCAACATTTCAATCATTCTTTGGAAGCCGGCCCAGGTCGCCTTCGGCGTGCGCAACTTGAGGATTGAACTCATGTCCCGGGATCCTAACAAGATCATCGAGCTCATGTGCGGCGTAGCTGCCAAGACAACACCCGATCGAAGCGTTGCAGGTCGGCCTTTGGCTATAACTCCTCGGCCCGATGCGGCTACGACTACTTCACCCGCCACGCCGGAGCCGAGATGAACCTACGACGAGGGTGTCGAGGATGTTCGGGTACAACCGAGGCCCGATGGATCGACGACCTGGCTGTCGAGCAGGTGGACACCGACGGGGATGGCAGCCTGGAGACGACGCTGTACCCGATTACCGATCTGCTCGGCAGTGTCCAGCTCCTGACCGACGACGCCGGGACCCCCGTCGAACGCATCACCTACGACCCCGACGGCACCCCGCACTTCTGGAGCGCGGACACCACCAGGCCGAGCGTCACCCGCATCGCCTGGACGGGCGACGG
>WGCW01000090.1 GCA_015493585.1 Acidobacteriota bacterium | reverse complement strand
GGCCTTGACATAACGCCCATTATGTCAACCTGGCCCGGCGCCAACGCTGTCGAGCCGGCTGCACCCGTCCGCCCCCAAAGGGGGCTCCCTCAAAGGAGGCGGCCTGCGGCCGCGGTGGCCCCGCGGTCGCGCCCGTTCCAGCCAGCACAGCCAGGAAGACGGCTCAGAAGCGGCCATCCTTCCCTCAGCCGCTGCACCAGAGAGCAGCTAAAGAAAGAACCCGCCCCCACCGCTCACACCCCGCGAACCGGGCCCCGGACCTTCTGGTAAACTGGTCTCACGATGAACGCGTCCCTCAGCACCGAGGCCTTTGAGGCCCTGGAAACGCCTCCGGATGCGGGGGTGTGGGGCCAAAAAACCGCGTCTAGGCGAAAAATAGGCCTTGCCGAAGTAAACATCTGGAGAAAAAGCTATTTAGCCGCAGAATCGCGTCGGTGTCGCTACATGGCCCGATGGATCGATGACCTCGCTGTCGAGCAGGTGGACACCGACGGGGATGGCAGCCTGGAGACGACGCTGTACCCGATCACGGACCTGCTCGGGAGCGTCCAGCTCCTGACCGACGACGCCGGGACCCCCGTCGAACGCATCACCTACGACCCCGACGGCACCCCGCACTTCTGGAGCGCGGACACCACCAGGCCGAGCGTCACCCGCATCGCCTGGACGGGCGACGGCACCATGCCCACAGGTGACACCGTCACCGCCCAGGCCTTCGAGATCGGCCTGAGCGAGCCGATCGACCCGGCGAGCGCCGCCAGCGCCACGGCGACCCTCACCCCCGACGGAGGCGACCCGCAGAGCCTGACCCTTACCTTAGGCGCTGATGGAAGAGCCGCCTACCTGACCGGCGCGACGGTAACCGCTGGCACGACCTACACCCTCCACCTCGACGGCCTGACCGACACGAGCCACAACCCGATGTGGCCGGAAGACAAGCAGCTCACGGTGACCGATTCCAACGCTTACGAAGTCCTGAACGACACAACGGCGCCCACCCTCCTCGCCGTCCTCGACGGGAGCGATGCGATCTACCTCCTCTTCGACGAGCCCATCGAGCCCGCCGCAGGCTACGACCTGACCAGCGCCGTGGCCATCACCCGCGCCGGCCAACCAGTGGATGGAACAGCAACGCGCGTGACATCCCGGCTCCTCAAGTGGACACCAGCCGAACCCGCCACCTATCCCCTCGGCGGAACCTTCGCCATCTCCGCGCTGCATCTTGCAGATCTCAACGCAAACACCATCAGCAGCACACCAACCACCTTCACCCACCTCAACACCACCACCGACATGGTCCTGCTGGCCTACGCTGCCCCCACCGACACTCAACCTGAGGCAACCAGCGCCTACGGTGTAACGAACCTCTTCCAGGGCAGAACGTGGCACCAGGACCTCGGCATGTACTCCTACCGAGCACGGTGGTACCTCCCAGAGATGGGAGAGTTTGGGGAGAGGGATCCGATTTGGCCTCCGAAACATGCGAACAGATTCGAAGCGTTTGATTCCCGGCCCACCGGGGTCAGGGATCCTCTGGGGAGGGACGCGTGGACTCGTGATTTCAACTCGTTCATCTCGCGTAAGGAACGAGAGAATGCTCGCGAGTGGGCAGAGCGAAACAGCAACTTCAAAGCCGAGGCCCTCGGTTGGATTGACCTCGTTGCTGACGTCACAGCCTCGGATTCAACAAAGGCCGAGGTGGACTTCATGCTTGACATGGCGGAGAAATACAACGGTGCCAGTGGAGTTTCTATCGAGGGAACTCTGGCGTGGCCGATGATCGGCGTAGCTGGGGGAATCAACCTGGAAGTCTTCCATAAGGACAACGGTAGGAACACGTACGATATGGGCCTCTACGGGCTCGAAACAATTTCAAACTTCAAGAAATCGGAGCGAGCCAAGTTTAACGACGTGCAGAAGGTATTGGCTCCCTTCGGTGTCTCAGGCTTTGGCATTGGTCCGGCTGCGAGCTACAACATCGCCATTGCTCGAGGACCCGCGTACAACACACCAGAGAAGTGGCTCGGCGCGTTTGGGACGTATTCTGTTTCGTCCCCACTTATGGGCCCACCGGTAAGTGCTAGCGTTTCCTACTTTGACAGCGATTTCTTTAGCGGCGTTGAGATCTCTCTGACCGCTGGGTATTCTGTCTTTGTCTATACAAGGCCACTCTTCCATAAGGTTAATTTCTGGCGGGATGTGCCGAGAGATACCGTAAGAGCCGTTTACTCGATTCTTGCAGGGACCGCCAAGCGCCTCTCGCCATGAAGATTAGACCCCTGAATTGGTTGGGCCTGACTGGATGCATCGGCACTTTGGCTTTGCTCGCGTGGGGGGCCGTCTCGATGGTTAGGTTTGCCACTCACGTGGATACCGTTGAGGACTCGCCAGGGCTGCTCTGTTCAGCCATGGCCGAAGACAGGTTTGCCGTCGTCCCTCTCGTCACGAATCCGCGCTTTATCCATTTCGATAAGGCAATGAGGATCCTGTACGACGCGAGATCATTGCAACATTTCACAGACGTTGAACTGGCACGTGCGAGATTCGAAAAACCGAGGATAATCGGGAGAACCAAGTATCTCACCATCGTCGCATTGGGCGATATCATTTTTCTTGTCAGCAACGACCAGAAGATTCAGTCAATCGTCCGCCGCAAGAGATTCAACAAGATCAGGGATAAACTCATCCGCGATATCTCGGAGGACCTCGCCCACCGGGCTAGCGAGCGTGAAGAACCGAACGGACTGAAACCAACGCTGCCGGCCCTAGGGGAGTTCCCGCCAACGAAGCCGAACCAGTCTGCCGACGAAGTAGCAACGCCGTCCGCCCACAACGACATACCTACGTCTACGGCAGGTCCGAGATAAGGCTACGACGATGAGGGCCAATAGCGCATCCAGCCATCGACCCGAGGCCCGATGGATCGACGACCTGGCTGTCGAGCAGGTGGACACTGACGGCGATGGCACCCTGGAGACGACGCTTTACCCGATCACCGACCTGCTGGGCAGCGTACAGCTCCTGACCGATGACGCCGGCACGCCCGTCGAACGCATCACCTACGACCCGGACGGCACCCCGCACTTCTGGAGTGCGGACACGACGAGGCCGAGCGTGACGAGAATCGCCTGGACCGGAGACGGCGCCATGCCGACAGGAGACACCGTGACGGCGCAAGCATTCGCGATCGGCCTGAGCGAAGCCATCGACCCCGCGAGCGCTGCCAACGCCACGGCGACTTTGACCCCCGACGGAGGCGACCCGCAGAGCCTGACCCTTACCCTAGCCGCTGATGGAAGAGCCGCGTACCTCACCGGCGCGACGGTCGCAGCCGGGACGCAATACACCCTCCACCTCGACGGCCTGACCGACACGAGCCACAACCCGATCTGGCCGGAGGACAAGCAGCTCACGGTGACCGATTCCAACGCTTACGAAGTCCTCGACGACACAACGGCGCCCAAGCTCCTCGCCGTCCTCGACGGGAGCGACGCGATCTACCTCCTCTTCGACGAACCGGTCCAGCCCGCCGCAGGCTACGACCTCGGCACCGCCATCAGCATCGTCCGCCAGGGCCAACCCGTCGACGGCGCAGCAACGCGCGTGACTGGCCAGCTCCTCAAGTGGACACCAAGCGACCCA
>WGCW01000089.1 GCA_015493585.1 Acidobacteriota bacterium | reverse complement strand
CTCGCGCAGGCTCAGCAGCGCACCGAACAACGCGTCGAAGAGCTCGCACAAGCTCAGCAAGACCTTGCGGCAGCTCAGGCGCGTACGGAAGAAGAGGTCCGGAAGCTTGCCAAGGGTCTTCGGGAAACCCGTCAAATGGTCGGCGGCCTGTCTGACGCGGTGGGGTACGGACTGGAAGATCGTGCCATCGTCTCATTGCCCCGCATCCTCCCGGAACGCGCCGGCATCAGGATCGAAGGCAAGCTGTCACGCCGGTGGGTTCAGTACGCTGACGGCCGTGAGGACGAGCTCAACATCTTTGGGCAGGGACGCCGTGAGGATGGCAGCCAGGTCACCATCCTTGGTGAGGCAAAAGCGCGCCTGAGGAGGCGTGACGTGGATGCGTTTCTGAAGCTGGCATCACGGCTCAAGGGCTCGGATCTCATGGAAGGCCAACCCTTCCTCGTGATGGTGTCTTACCAGCTTCGTCCGGACGTGGAAGCGTACGCGCAGGACCATGGCGTGCTCGTGATTCCCTCATACGAGCTTATTGCGGGCCTATAACGAGGACGCGCGAAGCCGGAAAAGCCCAAGGCGCAGGTTGAAACGGCTTTGCGCCAAGTTCAGCACATCGCGGAGAAGGCCGCCGCTGCTTCGCCGTTCGGTGAACCCGGCGCACCTCGGCTGGGATTGAGTCAAACGGGCCAGGATCCGGGAAACGGCTGCGGCTCACTGCGTGTCCGCTGATCTGTCTTGTGAGGGCAATATGCTGCGCCCGGCTGTAGCCCATGACGGGGCACGTCAGTACAGCCGGTAGGAGATGCACACATGGTGCCGGCCGGCTGGGCTCATCACGCCAAGGGCGGCGAGATCGGCCCGGAGAACGGTGGCTCGACGCCCATCGACCGTGGCGGTCCAGCCCGGGGCCCAGGGACGCGCGACGAAGAGGAGGCACGGGCCGTCACAGGTGAGAACAGCTTCGACCCGTGACGGCGTCGCCACCCTAACTTCGAGCGACCGGTGCGCTGCATTCGCCTGGCCCGCACCGGGGGGCAGCACCACACCATCTGTCAGCATCGCGGGATCTTTTGCCAGCAACCGCCAACCTTCCTTCTCAGGAAGTGACACGCTCGTGCCGACAACCCGGATCTGGGGTTGCCAGAACGGGTTTTCCCATACCCGGATGCCATCCCCGGAATCCACCAGCGTCCAGCCCGGCGCACGGCGCTTCGCCGGCGTCACCAGGTACCGGACGCTCCAGGCGCCGAGGAGATGCGGCGGCGCTCTGTCCAGCGGCCCAGGCAGGACGGGATCGGTGGCGCCGAGGAGGGCGTGGAGACGGGCCAGCGGCCACGGCCGCACCGGGTCGAACGACCGGAGGTCCGCCAGCCCATACCGGCTCGCGATGTTCGGCGGCAAAACGCCATCGACGCCGCTGATGCGTCCCGGCCGGGCCGCGCTGAGCGCCTCAAGACGCGCCAGCACGGGTGGTGCCGGGAGGCGGTCGGCCGGAGACGCCGCCGGGTTGATCCCGAAACCGATCACAACAAGCTCCGCGGCGGCTATCCACGGCAGCAACCCCGGCCGCGTTGACAGCACCATCAACGCGGCGATAGCGGCTGCCACGGTGGTCAGCGCGAGCAGCCACACCGAAGCCGGGGACCCGGGTCCAACGAGCACGATCGTCAGCCCGAGAAGGAGCGCTGCACCGATCCAGGCTGCCCGCGGCCGCCGGTGCCCGGCCAGAAAACCATCGAACGCCAACACCGCCCAGAGGGACACCCCCCACGGGATCAGCAGCGCAAAACGCGGGAGGGTCATGAACCGGAGCACCGGCAACCGCACGAGGAGCCCGTCAAGCGGCGGAATCCGGAAGGCGAGGATCGCAGCGAGGCCAAGGACGGACAGCGCCGCGGCCAGATACCGCCTGTGCCGGCGGCGGATGCCTCCGGCCAGCAGCGCGATGATGCCAACGCCGCCGATCCCGATCGCGCCCGCAGCGTACGGATACGGTCCACGCCAAGTGCCATACCCCGGATTGCCGTGAACCATCGGCACGAGCAACTGCTCGGCCGCCGCAATGCGCATGGAGACCGGGAGGCGACCGAGGTTCGGATTCGCGGCCGCGTAGCTCTTCGCCTTCGATGATGCTGCGATCGTCCGCACCATGGGAAAGGCGAGCGCGATGGTCACTGACGCAGCGACTCCCGCGATGAGGAGCAGGCGTACCCACCGCCGCGGATGGAGCACGAACCCAGCCAGAAGCGCCGATCCCGTGGCAATCGCCGCAGTCTCCGGGTTGATTCCAGCGCCCATGAACCATCCGAGCGCGGCCGCACCGCCGATGACGCGACCCCACCGGAGGCGTCCACGCAGGCCGGCTGCAACCAGCCACCAGACCCACGGCAGTGCAGCGAGCGACCACGCAAGCGGCGAGAGCAGCCAGCCGAGGATAAACGGACCGGCTCCCCAGAGGACGCCGCCGAGCGCGGCGCTCCACCGGCGCAGTCTCCATCCAACCGCGAGGAACAGAAACATCCCAAGGCCCGCGGCCTCGACCTTCCATACGGCCATCACCGTCGTGCCGCGCTCGGGACCGAGCACCCAGACTGGAAGCATGACCGGGGCCAGCACGCCGCACTGTCCGTTCGCCGCCAGCGGCACCCCCCCGCCGATCTGCGGCGCAATGGCCGGGAAATGTCCGGCAAGGATCTGGCGGCGAGCCTCGGCCCACCAGGGATGGAGCTGCAGGACGACATCCGACTGGGTGGGTTGAAGCGCGGTGTCCTTCTGCCATGTCCACGACACAAACGGTGGCGCCGTTTCCAGGCAACGCACCGGATTGAGATCAAGACCCCGGACGATGATGGTGCCGAAGAGCCCAATCAGCACGAGGTCCAGTAGGAGTTGAAAGGGAAACGCCCTCCGGATCCATGCCGCCAGGATGACGTGGATGACGAGGAGCGGCAACAGGGTCCAGAGCGCAACCGCCATTGTTACACCAGGTCCGCGTCAGCCATCGTGATATACACCCGGCCGTCGAAGCGGGTGACATCGATCGACGGATCAAAGGAACGCGCCACCATGACGAGACCGTTCGGCTCGGGACCCCGTTCGAAGCCGAACGTCTCCAGCTTCCCGGCCCCTTCCGGATCACCGTTGAGCCACAGCTCCTCGGACGCAGCACCAGCTTGCTCCGCCAGCTTCGCGCCAAGGTGTGACATCAGCGTCAGTGCACCCGGATGGCGGTGGTCCCAGAGCAGATCGACCCAACGGCACACGCTCTGATCGCACCGGAACGCCACAAACCCCACCGGCCGGCCAGACAGACGGGGCACAATCACAAAGCGGTGATAGCTCACACCCGGCCGGCCGCTCAACCGGCTGGAGATACGCCGGGCATCCCGCACGACCGCGACCGGATAATCCCGGCGGACGCGGCGCCAGAGCACATCGAGCCGTGGCTCTTCATCGCCGATCAGCTCGGCCCGGTACCCAAGACGCTGCATACTGGTGGACCGGCCGCCCCGTTCCCGGCGGAAGAAGGTGATCTCCTGCGGTGGCATGGCATCGTACCCAAGCTGGAGGACACCGAGACGAAGGGCACGCCTGCCGGGGAAACCGAAGAGCAACGGATAGCGTCCGCTGGCACCAAAGGTGGCAAAGAACGTTTCGACCGTCTGAACCCAGACCCCACGCCTCGAAAAGCCCCGGCGGCCCGCCTTCGTGGAGAAAACATCGACGATCTGAACCGCGGGGAATTCGCGCTCCCCGTCGTGGAACATCACCGGAATCCCGGCGTAGTGGGCAACCAGCTCCTCGCCAGCGAACGCCAGCATAATCGGCCGGCCACCCTCGACGGGTGGAAACTTCCACCGCCACTCTTCAAGCGGCCGTGACGTGTGGAAGACCTCGTTGAAGCCGCGGTTGATGCGCTCCTCATCTCCCGGACGGTACGGCCTGAAGACGATCCCAGCGGGGCTCATCCCTCATCCCCCCACATCCACGTGCCAGCGAGGCGCCACCGGCCGGGCTCTCCATCGACGGCGGCCGCCCACCACGTCTGCTCGCCCGTCCGGCTGGCGATCACGGAGGGGAGAGGACCATCACCCAGCCATCCCGCCGCCGGCAACAGATGTTTGTATGGCGAGAGCAGCCACAGGCGGGCATCGGCCCGTGGCAGCTCACGGGGAGACGGGATCCGCACCGCCTCGGCGCCGGCATCTGTGACCCGTGCCCGGGCGCGCCGGAGCCGGAAACGCCACCAAGGGCCGTAGGTCTTCTTGACGAACCGGTTGCGAGACGCTTCTTCGATCTGGGCGCGTGTGTCGAGGTGCCGGGTCGCCTGTCCCCAGTGATGGCAGACGGCCGCGTCCCCCGCCAAGCCCAGGCGCGCTCCACGTCTGCGTGCCCTCCACAACCAGTCGGTCTCTTCATAGTAGAGGAAGTAGCCCTCGTCCCACGGTCCTAGCGAGACAAAATCTGGCCTCCGGACAGCGAGGCACGGCCCGCGAAGCATCGGCGCCTCCTCGATGGAATCCGCGGTCCACAGGCGCCACATCTCAGAAACCGCCCCGGTGATCCACCGTTCCCACGCCTGCTGGCTACGCAGCCGCCTCAACCGGTCAAGCTCCCGCCGCGGTGATGGATCCTCCGGGACCGGCAGGAACACACGGCCTTCCAAATCCCAGACCAGTTTGGGGCCAACAACCGTAAAGCCCGCTTCCAATCCGTTCAGGAGGCCGGCCAAGCTCCCGGGCAGAAACTCGACGTCCGGGTTGGCGATCACGATGATCTCGCCGGAGGCGGCCGCGACGCCGGCGTTGATCCCGGCCGCATATCCACGGTTTGGCATGACCAGCACCGTTTCGATATCCATTCGGCGCAGGACCGCAGCCTCAGCGGCGTCCTCCGAATGATCGACGGCGACCGCTTCGGCGTCGACGCCCGCAGCCGCCGCCTCCCGCCTGAAGCTGGCGAGGCACGCGGGCAGCACCTCTGCCGAGCGGTAGGTCACGGTGATGAGCGACACGATCACGGTTCTGTTTTCCAGCGGCCCTCGGCCACCCATCGCAGCGCGGCCTCGGCGGCTGCGGCGGCCGCTTTCTCGGTAAACCGCCCGGCAACGCGCAACCCGGCGCGCCGCATCCTGCGCCAGCGTGCCGAATCCTCGAGAATGGCCTCGGCTGCATCGGCAAAAGCCAGGTGATCGTTGGGCGGAACGAGCACCGCCGCATCCGACGCAAACCCCCGGAACGCGGAGATGTCCGATGCCACGACGGGAACGCCCGCCGCCATCGCCTCGAGGACCGGGAGGCCAAATCCCTCCTGCTCCCACGAGGGTGCCAGGAGCAGATCACAGCCCGCCATCAAACCGGGCACCCGCTCCGGCGGCAGGTGTTCGTGGTACTCGTCCGCCTCAACAATCGCCCGCTCAGCATCGGTCAGCGGCCATTGTGACAGGCGGACCAGCACAACATCGAGCCCTCTCCGGCGCAATTCGAGCACGGCGTTCAGCGCCGTTTCAACGCCCTTCCAGGCGTTCTCAAACGGATGCACAACGAGAACCCGGGGGCGACGATGACACCTCCAGCGAAATTCAGGCTTCCATCCTCCGGTCAAGGCGGGAGGAACGACCCGGGCTGGACGGTGGAAGCGGCGCCGGAGAAGATCGGCCAGGTGCGGGGCGAGCGCCATCCCCGGCAACGGCATCCGGTACGCTTCGAGAATTGCTGGATGCTCCGGCTGGTTATGAACGTAGCTGGCTTCAAAACCCTGGCAGTAGTGGACGCCCTGTCCGGACACCGCGCCGGAGGCAGCCGCAATCGTTGTCCAGAACGTTGCGACATGGACGTCCGCTGGCGGCAGCGCCGCCGGCGTCAGCGCATCGACGTGCACGAGCGGGACGTCCAGACGGTACCAATCCGGACGCTCCCCAGCCGCGATCACCCTGACGTCGTGCCCGCGGGCACGCATCAGATGGGCCTGGTGCAGCGCGATTTTGACGCCGCCGAAGAGGGAGAGATCGGCAAAGAGATAGTTGATCGTCAACCGCTGGGTCATTCCACCAACCACCGGTGCTCGAGCTCGAGAAGGGACGGCGTCCACTGGCGGGAGGCGACTCGCACACAGTGCGGCACCACGATCTGATCGTGAACGTGGAGGCCCGTCTCGTCGAGGAGGAAAACCGAAAGATTGAACGTACCCGAGGCGACCGGCAGGGATGGGATTTCCAGGCGGACCGCGTAGGTGCGCTGGCCTTCCAGGCTCGCCAGGCCGTCCCACTTCGACGAGGCCCCAAACACACAGCGGCCGTCGACCGTGTCCAGCGCAACACCAATCTGGAGCTTCTCCCCGGTGCGGACGCTCTCGACACGGATATCGACCGCCAGGGGATCTCCGGCGTGCAGGACGACGCCCTCCTCGGCTCTCTCGTGGCCATCGACGGCGACATCGGTGATTCGCGCCACCTTCTGCTGCACCCCATCGATCTCGTCAGCGGATTCGCCGAGGCGCCGCTTCCCACGTTCCAGCAGATAGGTCTCGTACTCTTCAACGACCTCCTTGACCGCCCCCTGACGGCGGATCTTCCCGTGATCGAGCCAGACCGCACGGTCGCAGAACATCGTCACGTAGTACATCGCGTGAGAACAGAAGAGGATGGTTGTGCCCTCATCCTTGATCTCGAGGAGCCGGTCGACGCACTTCTTCTGGAAGTATCCGTCGCCGACCGCCAGCGCCTCATCGATGATCAACACGTCCGGGCTGACGTGAGTGGCGACGGCGAACCCCAGACGCATCGTCATACCGGTCGAGTACACCTTGATCGGATGATCGATGAACTCGCCGAGCTCGGCAAACTCGATGATCCGTTCGAGCCGGTCGGCCATCGCATCACCGTCAAAACCCATCAAGGCCCCATACAAGACGGCGTTGTCCCGCCCGCTGAAGTCCGGATGAAAACCCGCGCCAAGCTCAAGGATCGACGCAACCTTTCCGGTGACTTCGACCGCGCCGGAGGTCGGAGCCGTCGTGCCCGTGATGATCTTAAGCAGCGTCGACTTCCCCGCTCCGTTTTCGCCGATAATCCCGACGGATTCCCCCTTCGCGATGTCGAGGCTGACGCCGTCCAGCGCGTTGAAATCGAGAAAACGAGACTTCAGCCCCAGTCGCCTCTTGATGCGATCGCGCGGAGAGGCGAAGACCCGGTACGTCTTCGTCACCCGGTCCGCATGAATGACGGCCGCGTCCCTGTTCCCTGTCATGACTCCGCGACTATACCGCAACCGCCGGGATCGTGAGCCCGGTCACTCCGGTCCTGACGTTCCGCAACGCTCAAGCATCGTCTGCAAAAAGCTACACGCAGGCGCTGCGCTCCAGTGCCCGTGCCGCCGCTGGGATGGTCAACGGTTCGCCGGCCGAACGATTCGACACCGTCGTCGGTGGGCCATGCCAGCACTCGATCGCGGCGGTGCCCGCCGGGGCCGGAGGACATCCGCCCGGTTTTGATGTAGAATACCGCTCCCGTTGCGGAGAGGTGCCGGAGTGGCCGAACGGGGCGGTCTCGAAAACCGTTGACCTTTTACGAGGTCCGTGGGTTCGAATCCCACCCTCTCCGCCAGACAATTCGTTCCGGAGAGGTGTCCGAGTGGCCGAAGGAGCACGCTTGGAAAGCGTGTGTGGGGGTTACTCCACCGCGGGTTCGAATCCCGCCCTCTCCGCCACGGCTCACACCGCCGAGCGTGTGTGGGCCAGAACCGGTGGCAGAGCCCAGCGTGGAGCCCGGGTCCTGCGCATCGCCGGCCTCCGAACCGTGTCAGGCCCGGAAGGGAGCAGCACTTAGGGGGATCCTGGCGAGTGCCGCAGATCGCCTGGGCTCCACGGTGGGCTCTTTCGTCAGCTCACATCTTGTTGTGACGCAGGATGGAGACGAGGAGCCAAAACCCCATGACGGCGGCGGACACGAAGCCGATCACACCGATCAGCGGCATGCCGAAGAGCGCCGGGGGTGTGTGTGAGGCAACCATGATCGCCGAGCCCACGATCAGGGCGGCCAGCACCACGGCAAAGGCCAACCGGTTTCCAACACGCTCCAGACTGATGAGCACGACCTCGAGCGCACGATGTTCGAGAACCAGCCGGAGCTCACCGCGGCGAGCCTTCTTCAGCACGGCTTGGAGCTCCCGGGGAAGCGTCTTGGCAAGACCGAGCAACTCGATTCCGGAAACTCCGAGCTCCCGGGCAACCCGGTCAGGACGCCACCGTGCGACCGCGATCCTGCGGACGAAGGGCGCCGCATGCCGGATCATGTCGAAATCTGCATCAAGCACACGCCCAACGCCTTCGACCGTCCCCAACGCTTTGAGCATCAGATAGAGGTTAGGCGGGAGCCGGAGGTGGTGCCGGGAGACGAGCGTCACGAGATCCTGGAGGAAACGTCCGACTCGCACATCCTTCAAGGGCCGATAGAAGTGACGATCGAGCAGCTCGGCCAGATCCCGTTCAAGCGCCGCGCGGTCCGGCTCCTCTTCGACGATCGTCATCCGAATGAGACCCCGGGCAACGGCGCTCTCGTCGCGTTCCGCGATGCCGAGGAGCAGGTCGACGAAACTTTGCCTCGCCTGAAGGTCGAGCCGTCCCATCATCCCGTAGTCCAAATAACAGATCACGTTTCCTTCAAGGATGCGCAGGTTCCCGCTGTGTGGATCGGCATGGAAAAACCCGTGAAGGAGGATCTGTTCCAGGATCAGGTCGGCGCCCCGTTCCGCGATCACGCGCGGGTCCAGCCCGCTGCGGATGAGCGCCTCCCGGTTGTCCGGTTTGACGCCGCCGATGAACTCCATCGTCAAGACACGGGATGTGGTGAGGTCACGGTAGACCGCGGGAACGTGAATCCTTTCATCGCCCGAAAATTCGTCCGCGAACCGCTCCATGTGGCTGGCTTCGAGCGTGTAGTCGAGCTCCCGGCCGATGCTGCGTGCAAGCTCCTCGACGACTCCGGTGGGATGCTGGACTTCCCATCCAGCGACGCGGCGCTCGAGGAGGCCGGCAAGGTGCAGCATGATTTCGAGGTCTGCCTTGATCCGCCGGATGATCCCAGGGCGCTGTACCTTGATGACAACCGTTCGGCCGAGACCGTCGACGGCCCGGTGCACCTGGCCAAGCGACGCCGAGGCCAGAGGCTCATCCCCGAACTCCTGAAAAAGCTCTCCGACCGGTTTCCCGAGCTCCGTTTCAATGATGCGTCTCGCCTCGTCCGCTGGAAAGGGGGGAACCTCTTCCTGCAGCTTCGCCAACTCCCGAACGTAGTCGGCTGGTACGAGATCGGGACGCATCGACAGAATCTGTCCAAGCTTGACGAAGGTCGGACCTAGCTCCGAGAGCATCATCCGCACCCGTTGCGCGCGTGACAGGTCCTCGAGCTTGAGCCGCCCCTTCGTTACGGTGCGAATGCCAAGCCGTTCATCAAGAGCGAGACGGCGGACGAGATCACCAAACCCGTACCGGATCAAAATCGTCGTGATCTCGCGGTACCGCGAGACGTGTTGAAATCCTCGTGTCAGCTTGCCCAGGCTCACAGCGCCTCCAGGACCGGCCGGGACCGCCCGGACAGACAGAGATCCTCCTGCCCGATCCGGCCGCGGCGTACTACCATGGTCTCATGGATCATATCCTCACTGGACTCGATCTGCTGCTTGAAGACCCAACACCGATCGGGCGGCGGCCGTGGGCCATGCTGACCAACGCCGCCGCCGTGACCGCCGGTTTTGCGCCCGGACGGCTCGAGCTCGCCCGCCTTGCGGGCAGCCCCAAGCTCCTCTTTGCCCCAGAGCACGGGCTCGAAGGGGTGGCGCAGGATATGGAGGCGGTTGATGACACAACCGATCCACTGACCGGCCTGCGGGTCCGCTCCCTCTATGGGACCAGCGCGGCCACGCTCGAACCCAAGGCGCGGGACCTCGACGGGCTCGAGGCCGTCGTGATCGACCTGCCCGACATCGGCACCCGCTACTACACCTTCGCCGCGACGATGGATGCGATGATGGCCGCATGCGAACGAGCACACATTGAGGTGATCGTGCTCGATCGTCCCAATCCGATCAACGGCACCGGCCGCGAGGGCGGGCTCATCCGGCCGGGTTTTGAGTCGTTCGTAGGACGGATTCCAACGCCGGTCCGCCACGGATTGACGCTCGGAGAGATTGCGCTGCTGCTCCAACGGGAGCGATACCCCGCTCTCGAGCTGACCGTCATCCCGTGCCGTGGCTGGCGCAGGAGCCTCTGGCTCGACGAGACAGGCTTGCCGTGGACCGCTCCCAGCCCGAACATGCCGGCCCTCGAAACGGCGATCCTCTACCCGGGGATGTGCCTCGTCGAGGCGACCAACCTCTCGGAAGGACGGGGCACGACCCGGCCGTTCAAGTTGATCGGGGCGCCCTGGCTCGATGGTGCACGGCTGGCACAGGAGCTGCGCCGGCGGCAGATCCCCGGTGTTGCGGTGCGTCCAGCCTGGTTCCGTCCCGCCTTTGGCAAACATGCGGGCCAGATCTGCAGCGGCGTCGAGCTGACCGTGACCGGCCGCCAGGTTTTCCGGCCGGTTGCTTTCGGCATCCTGCTCCTGTCGTTGATCCGTCGTATCGCGCCTGAAACTTTCGGATGGAGACCGGACGCTTACGAGTTCATCGAGACGATCCCCGCCATCGATCTCCTGACCGGTGATGACCGGGTCCGGCTCCTGATCGAAGCCGGCGAGGATCCTTTGGAGCTGATCGCAGCATGGGACGGCGACGTGTCTGATTTCGAGCAGCAGCTCGATGACGTGCTGCTCTATCCGGGGTAGCACCACGATGGCAACGGCATCGTGACGGTGGCGTGGCCTCCAGCGTCTGGTTTCAACAGTCTGGTGCTGCGGGATTCATCAGTTTTAAGTGTCGGTATATCAACAGGTTGTGTGGTGCGCTCCGGGAGCGCTGCGGTTTCGCTGTAAAGATCCACATCGCCTCTCGGTGGCGGCTCCTGTTGTGATTTTCGTAAGTGACTGTCGATACGTGCGTTGTGCTGGCTTGTGAAAGTTGGCACACGGCATGCACCTGTCATGGGCGGAGGTTGAAGATGAACCGCAGAACCCACAACCGGAACGACAGCAACGGGACGGGGGAACGGTTCACAACGACCTCGAAAACAGAAGTGACCAGGTTGGCCGGAAGCCTGACCTGGGGGAGGCAATCATGGCAGCCGTTCTCGTAATTCTGACGATCGTAGCATTCGTGGCAGTGGACGCGATGCATCTGTGGCTCAGGCGCCGCAGTGCCGAGGCCGTGTCCGAGACGACTCCGGTGAAGGCGTTCGCCGGTGTTCGCGTGCCGCGGGGGCTTTTCCTTGACGACGCACACAGTTGGGCTCGTTTGACGGAGTCCGGGGAGCTCAACGTTGGGATCGATGAGTTCCTGACGCAGGCGCTTGGCGGGGCGGATCGTGTCGATCTGCCGGAGCCGGGCACGAAGGTTGAGAAGGGCGACACGCTGGCGACGGTGTGGCGCCAGGGCCGGAAGCTCGAAGTTGCGGCACCCGTCAGCGGCCGGGTCGTCGCGGCCAACGAGGCCGTTGAGTACCATCCCGAGACCTTGGAAGCCGATCCGTACGGATCTGGATGGCTGGCGCGGGTGTGGCCTGTCGATCACACCGAAGCGTTGAAGGGTCTGCGGGTTGGGGAGCGCGCGGCCAAGTGGCTGGAGCGCGAGATTCAGCGGTTCGCCGAGTTCCTGTCGCAGAAGACCTCACCGGAGCTCGTTGGGGCGATGCTTCCCGATGGCGCTCACCCGGTCGTCGGTGCGGCGATGAACCTCGACGACGAAGCCTGGAAGGCCTTTGAAGATCAGTTCGCCCGCAGCTCCAAGAGCTGACCCTCACCCCCCAGGAGTGATCAAACGGGGCGCCCGCCGGCGCCCCGTTTCTGTAATAGTGAAAAGGGCAGCGCGCCCTTCGGGGTGGCTCCTGCTCGAGTACAATCCTTCCATGTGTACGCTGCTGATGTACCGCCGTCCGGCGGCGGGGATCGAGCTGGTTGTTGCGGCAAACCGGGACGAGCTCTATTCGAGGCCTCCCGGAGCCTTTGGTGTGATCCGG
Source organism: Acidobacteriota bacterium (assembly GCA_015493585.1). Classification (GTDB taxonomy): domain Bacteria; phylum Acidobacteriota; class Thermoanaerobaculia; order Thermoanaerobaculales; family Sulfomarinibacteraceae; genus JAADFN01. The sequence continues at coordinate 11,303 of WGCW01000089.1, read as the reverse complement.
GGCGAGCCGCGGGTCATCGGCGGGATCGATCCAGAAGGCGGGGGGACGTGGCTTGCGGTCAGCTCGGCCGGTTTCGTGACGGCCGTGACGAACGCTCGCCTCGGAGCCCGCAGGGGCCCTGACCAGAGGAGCCGGGGGCTGCTTGCACGGGACCTGGCGCTTTCGAAGAACATCGATGAGGCATTCAGACGGCTCGAAGCGTCTGACCTGAGACGTTACGCTCCCGTCAATGTTGTTGTGGCAGATGGTGGTACAGCACTCGTTGGAACGAATCTTCCGGAGCCGCGGGTTGCCCGGATCGAACGGAAGAGCTTTGGATTCGGCAACCGGCCCGCGTTTGAACCTGATCCAAGGATCAGCGAGCTCCTCGAGTTGGGAGCTCCGGAAGCGTTCGAGACGGATGATGAGCTGATCACCCGTCTGAGGGGCGTGGTTTCGCGGCACGAGGCTCCGGCCGCGTGCCACCACCTGCCGGAAGGGGGGACGGTCTCCTCGACGATCATCGTGCTCCGGCGCGATCCCGGCGGATCAACGATTCTTCACGCCGATGGACCGCCCTGCATCACCCCATGGGAGCGGGTTGCGATCCCGGAGTCATGACGATCAGGCGTCGTGGTCGCAGACGTTCTCCGTTGTCGTGAGGTCGCCGCGAAGGTACGCCTCGGCGACCTTCTCCGGCTCGTCGGAAGGGGCACCGAGGACGACATCGACGCCGTGTTGCTGGAAGAGCTCAATGGCACGTGGACCCATGCCGCCGGTAATGACAACATCGGCGCCGTGCTCGGCAACCCAGACGGGGAGCGCTCCGGGTTGGTGAGGGGGCGATGTGATGACGGTTTGGCGGGTGAGCGCCTTCGTCTCGGGATTGGTGTCGATGAAGGCGTAGGCCTGGCACCGGCCGAAGTGTGCGGAGAGCACACCGTCTTGGAGCGGAATGGCAATTCTCATGTGTGTGTCAACCTCCTGGTTCGAGATGTGTTTTCACCTCAGGTTTCACTGATGCACCGGCAGGGTAGCCGCCGATGATGCCGCCGGCCGTTGGAGAAGCGCAGTGAACCGTTCGTGGATCTGCTCAAGGGCTTCTGCCACCGGCCCCCCGCATTCGGCCGGACACAATCCACGGCCGATGCACCCGGCAACGCCCTCATTGTACGGAACCGAACCGAGCACGGCTACCCCGTCGGCGGACAACTCGCTGGCAGTTTCCTCGACGAACGCCCCGTTAAGGTCGGCCTTGTTGAAGACGACCCCGACGGGGCAACGGAAGTGGCGGGCCAGCTTCAAGAGACGATCGAGGTCAGAACGGGCCGAAGGGGTTGGCTCCGTGACGGCGACGACAAGATCAGCGCCCGTCATGGCGGCGATGACGGCGCACCCGGTCCCGGCAGGTCCGTCGACCAGAACGAGCTCTGCATGCCGGTCTCGTGCGAGCGAGGTGGCCGCCTGGCGAACCTGGGTGACGAGCTTTCCCGAGTTTTCTCCACCGGAATTGAGCTCGGCGTACGCCATCGGTCCGAAGCGCGATTCCCCGATGCTCCACGTGCCAGCCTCGCGGGGGACCATTGAAATCGCCTTTTCCGGGCACACGAGCGTGCAGACGGCGCAGCCCTCGCAGGCCGTCAGATCGACGCGCGCAGGTCCGTGCCCATCGTTGAGATGAATCGCATCGAACCGGCAGCTCTCGACGCACGAGCCGTGGGCGGAACACCGGCTTGCGTCGACCTCGGCAATTTCGCCTCCGATGAACGTGTGGATTTCGGTGACTTCAGGCCTCAAGAGGAGCGGAAGGTTGGACGCATCGACGTCGGCATCGGCAAGGACGAGGGAATGAGCCTTCCGGGCTTGGAACATGGCGAGGGAGGCGGTGACGGAGGTTTTTCCGGTGCCGCCCTTCCCACTGAGCACGACGACCGTTTTCATGCGGCAGCCTCCGTGATCAGAGCCTGGAGCTTGGCTCGAAGCCTGATGAGATCCGGTGTGAGGTGTGGCGCCGATTGCGTGAGCGGCAAGGCACGGGTGTATCCCTCCGCAACCTCACGGAGATGAGGGATCTCGAGAAGCACCGGCAGATGCTCATCGTCACAAAAGCGCCGGACGCTGCCATCGCCCCAATCGGAACGGTTGATGACCACAGCCATCGGGCGGCCGAGTTCGCGAATCGCACGAACCGCCATCTTCAGATCGTGAAATCCGAATGGTGTCGGCTCGGCCGCGAGAAGGACAATGTCCGCCGCGGCTGCGACGGTTAGCATGGAGCAGGAGGCCCCAGGGGGACTATCGATGACGACGTCCCGGTCTTCAGGCGACCTGCCGAGGACTTCGCGAATGACGGGAACTGGCTGTGTTTCCCCGTTGTTCAGGATGCCTTGAACGAAGAGGAGCTCATCCCGGTGTCCCGTGACGAGCTCGCCGAGTGGGCGGCTGGACTCGACGATGGCATCGGTCGGACAGACGATCTGACATCCTCCGCAGGAGTGACAGAGCTCATCGAAGACCATCCAGCGCTTGGGCAACACGGCCAGCGCATGATAGCGGCAGAACTCCGCACAGAGGCCACAGTGGGTGCAGAGCTCTTCTTCGACGCGTGGCACCAGCCTGGTAACGATCTCTCTGCCCGTGATCTCCGGGCGGATGAGGAGATGGGCGTTTGGAGCCTCGACATCGCAATCGAGCAGTGCTGTCCGGCCCCACGCCAGCGCGAGCGCCGTGGAGATGATGGTTTTCCCCGTTCCGCCTTTGCCGCTGGCAACAGCGACCTTCACCGCCGGAGGCCCCCCGCCGGCGCGTCCGCCTCGGCCAGTTGTGTCAGTACGCCGTTCTGGAACGCCTCGATCGCTTCACGCACCGTTCCTGGCTGGGCTGCAAAGACCTTGATTCCAGCGGCATTGAGGACGTCAAAAGCCCTTGGCCCGCAGTGAGCCGTCACGAGCGCCTCCGCACCGCTTTGCGCAACCGTTGTTGCCGAGCTAACGCCAGCGCCGTGGCTCTCGTTGACCGTGCTGTTGGCGATGGACGTTGTTTCAAGCGTCTCGGTGTCGACGATGACGAAGTAAGGGGCGCGGCCAAAGCGATCATCAACCGGTGCATCAATTCCCTCGTGACTGGCGGTGACACAAACCTTCATCTGGATCTCCTTCTGAGCGGTGCCCCTGACGAAAAGGGCGTGGCGTGTGAGTCGAAAAATGGGGCCGGCGAGCTCGATGCCACCGGCCCACGGGTCAACTGAAGTCTTATTCGCTGTCTTTCGTGTGCAGCTGGTCGAGACGTTTGGAGATGGAGTCCAGCTGTGAGCGAAGCACCGACGCTTCGCGTTCCAGCCAGCTCTTTTCGTCCTCCGGGGTGGCGCCCCACGCCGCCGGGTAAAAGCCGCGTCCATAGCCAAGGCCGGGTCCGCGGCCCCATCCACGGCCGAAACCACGGCCGAACCCCCAACCACCGTTGGCGTATCCGGGGCGGCCGTAGCCACCGCAGAATCCGGCACCCCGTCCTGTCATGGGCCCGGCGCCCCACGGGCCTGTCCGATCTCCACCTGGCATGTCGCCCTCCTTTCCTTCCCGGTTTCCCGGGAAACACCGTCATTGAGGCGCAGTTGAACTTGAGCCGCGCTCTCAATATCAATATGGGCCAACCGCGGGGAAAATGCAAGTGGTCACAGGCTTTTTGGCCACATGAATAGGTATTCATATTTGAACGACGGAGGCCAGAGCGCGGTTACTGCTGGATGACGGTGAGCCCGGCCCGGCGGCAGAGGCTGACCAGGCCGCCCGTACCAACGAGATGCAGGGTCCCAACGACGACGAGCACGTTGTGATCCTGACGGGTCATCCGAAGGATGCGCGGCAACCAGGCCCGGTTGCGGCGGGTGACGAGGATGGTGTACAGGGTGGGGGAGTCCCTGAATGTCGCGGCCAGAGTGGCGGCGAGGCCCCGGGCGTCTCCTGTACGCCACATCGCTGTCAGCCGCCGCACCTCTGGGACGAGATCGGAGATTTCGTGCAGGGTTTGCTCCACGAGCTCGATCTGAACCCGTGGGGTGAGATGATCGAGCGTCTCGATCTGTTGCCGGGCCGTCTCCAGCTGACTCGTTTTCTTCCCATTCCTGATGGCGCGTTGGTAGAGCACAAGATCGAGCCCTTTGGAGGGGTCGTAGCCCGCCCGTTCGAGCTCGAGGTTGCTGATCGTCATCGCCGCCATCCACGGTTTCATCCGGTCGAGGGTTCCCCAGCCGAGCCCGAGGTGCTCGAGCTCCCGGTGGAGGCGGCGGCGAAGAGGCGCGGGGAGCATCGCGCGAAGCGTCTGACCCTCTGGCAAAGTGCCCTGCGCCTTGAGCTCCTGCACCGCTGTGGCCGCCCTGCCAAAGTCGATTTCAAAAACGACTTCGGTGGATGCTTCAAACGCCGCCTCGATGCGCGGATCGAGCGGATAGGCATCGGCCGGCAGCATGTGGATCGATCCGAGGAGGAACACGGTGTTCGTCCTGCCATGGACCTTCCACAGGCAGAGATGCCCCGCCGCTGTGGCGGGATGCACACCCGCAAGAACGATGAGAACGGCTGCAAGAAAGCCGGCGGAGAGATCGCGGAACCGGTTCATCGATCTGATTGTGCCACGCCTTGCGCTGGATCTGGACATTGGCTAGAGTACCGGCTTATGAAAAAGATCTCTGATTTCATGGATCGTCACTTCCTTCACTTCAACGCCGCTGCGATGATGGATGCCGCACGGGCGTACCGGAAGCTCCTCGATGAGGGCGGCCTGATGTTCATGACGATTGCCGGAGCGATGAGCACGGCCGAGCTCGGAATCTCACTGGCGGAGATGATCCGGCAGGGGAAGGTGCATGCCATCACCTGTACGGGCGCCAATCTTGAGGAGGATCTGTTCAACCTCGTCGCGCATGATCAGTACGTGCGTGTCCCGCATTACCGCGATTTGACACCGGCAGACGAGCAGAGATTGCTCGAACGCCAGCTCAACCGGGTCACCGATACCTGTATTCCCGAGGAGGAGGCATTCCGCAAAGTCGAGAGCGTGATCATCCGCTTGTGGGAGGAGGCTGACCAGGCTGGTCAGCGGTTTTTCCCACACGAGTTCCTGTACCGGATCCTCAACGAGGGGATGCTTGAGAAGTCGTACCAGGTCGATCCCCGGGACTCCTGGTTGCGAGCGGCCGCTGAGCGGAACCTCCCGATCTTCGTTCCGGGCTGGGAAGACTCCACACTGGGGAATGTCTTTGCGGCACGGGTCATCGATGGGACGATCAAGCATCCAGGAACGGTTCGCTCCGGGATCGAGTACATGATGGAGCTGGCTTCTTGGTACTCGAGAACCGCTCAGGAACACCCGATTGGCTTTTTCCAGATCGGCGGCGGGATTGCGGGGGACTTCCCGATCTGTGTAGTACCAATGCTGATCCAAGATCTCCGCCGGGCCGGCACACCGCTCTGGGCCTACTTCTGTCAGATTTCCGATTCGACGACGAGCTACGGCTCGTACTCGGGCGCTGTCCCAAACGAGAAGATCACGTGGGGTAAGCTCGCCGCGGATACTCCGAAATACATTGTCGAATCGGACGCGACCATTGTCGCGCCACTGATGTTCGCCTACGTTCTCGGCTGGTAGGGGGGGCTCAACCTGCGGGGATGGACCGTCCCTGGTTCCGGGCGGCCAGGATTTCGGCGAGGAAGCGATAGATGAGCTTGGCCGCGAGGAACTCGGACGCCCACTGGCCGGGAGTCGGCAGTAACTCGACGACATCAAATGCGGCGACGTTGTGCGAGCGGGCGACGCGGCTGAGCAAGGCGTCGACCTGGCTCCAGGTCAGGCCGCCGGGCTCCGGGGTGCCCGTCGCCGGAACCACCGAAGGGTCAAAGCCGTCGAGATCGATCGTCACATAGACGTCGGTGGTCAAAAGGCGGCTTGCCCGGTCGATCCACGCCGTATCCCCCGGTGGCCGTGCCACGATCTCGTGGGCCCAAATCACACGGTTCGGGTCGAGGCGCTCGATCTCGGAGGCATCGATCGAACGGATGCCGGCCTGCACGACCGGCGCGACTTCGCGCGCTCGTGCCATCACGCACGCGTGGTTGTACCGCGATCCCAGGTACGTCTCACGCGTGTCGGCATGGGCGTCGATCTGGAGCACGGAGAGCCCAGGCCTAGCCTGGGCGGCAGCCCGGATGGCGCCGATCGAGACGGAGTGCTCTCCGCCGATGACGACGGGGAGGCGTCCCGCGAGTAACTGTGCGGCAACCTGGCGCTCAACGGCCTGCGCGAGCTCAGCAGGATCGGCTGGACACGCCACGGGCGGCAGCGTCGCAATCCCTTCGAGGTACGGTTCACTGCCGGTTGGAATGTCGTAGAGCTCCATATTGGCCGAGGCTTCGAGCAGAGCGGCTGGACCGGCGTCAGAACCCTTTTTCCACGTGGATGTGCCGTCGTACGGAACGGGAAGGATGGCAACCGCCGCCCGGCCGAGCGGAGAAGCTGCTTCAGGTCCTCCAAAGGGCGTCAGATCTGCGGGCTCATGCACTCGCGCGCCAGGAGTCGTCCTCGGTCTCACGGCCTCACTCCAGATAGGTGTAGCCGGTCAAGCCTCTGTTGTAGTCGGCCAGAAGCGCCCGGCTCTCGGCTGGGGTCATGCGCCCTGCCCGCACGGCCCGTTCGCAATCGCGCCGGATTGCCTGGTAGAGCCAGCGATGGTCGTACTGAAGGTAGCTCAACACTTCGTCGACCGTATCGCCCTCGACGAGCTCCTCGACCGACCAGCTGCCGTCATCGTCAACAGCGATGTGCACGAGGTGCGTATCCCCGAACAGGTTGTGGAGATCTCCCAACGTCTCCTGATAGGCGCCGACGAGAAAGGCCGCGAGGAAGTATGGCTCACCGGGACGGAGCTCGTGAACTGGGAGGATGGATGTGGTGTCCTGCACGTTGATGAACCTGTCGATCTGGCCATCGGAATCGCAGGTGATGTCGGCGAGCGTCGCCCCTCTGGTGGGCTCTTCGTCGAGCCGGTGAATCGGCATCACTGGGAAGACTTGGTGGATAGCCCAGGTATCTGGAAGCGACTGGAAGATCGAGAAGTTGCAGTACATCGTGTCGGAGAGCTTGGACTGGAGATCTCCGAGCTCGTCCGGAATTTGTCCGGCCTGGTCCAGGAGGGCGTTAATTTTGAGGCAGACCGTCCAGTAGAGGCGGTCCGCCAAGCCACGATGGGCGATTTCGAGGTGTCCGACCGTGAACAGCGTCAGCGCCTCATCGTGTGCCTGAACCGCGTCGTGGTAGCTCTCGAGAGCCGTGTCAGGGCCGACCCGCTCCACCGCGTCGATCAGGTCGGAAATGACACGGGGTGTTGATGGGTCGTTCTTCAGGAAGCCAAGCTCCTCGCTGGAAACGATCCAGCGGTCGGCTCGTGCGGCCCCAAGAACGTTGAAGGCCAGGATGCTGTGGTGACTGACCAGGGCGCGGCCCGCCTCCGTGAGGATTTCCGGGTGCTCGATCCCGGCCTCGTCGCAGACACTCTGAATCCGGTAGACGACCGTCATGGCGTATTCATTCAAACTGTAATTCGTCGAGAAGTCCCAGGCCGTCTGGCTTCCGTCGTAATCAATGCCGATGCCGCCACCGACGTCGATGTACGTCAGCTGCGTTCCCAACTTCTGCAGCTGTACGAAGATCTGCGCGAGCTCGGTGATCCCAGAGTTGACGACCTGAATGTCGGTGATCTGGCTGCCCATGTGGCAGTGAAGCAACGCGAGACGGTCCAGCATTCCGGTTTCCTTCAGGCGGCTGACGACTTCAAGAATGCCCGGAATCGTCAGTCCAAACTTGGCCTTCTCACCGGAGGACTGGTGCCATCGTCCGCTCCCGGCCCGGCTGAGCTTGACGCGAATCCCAATCCTCGGTGTGATGCCCGTGGTTTGCGCCTCTTGAAGGATCACCTCGAGCTCGGAAATGTTCTCGATGACGGCGATGATGTTCCGGCCGAGCTGCGTGGCTCGCATCACCTGGTGGATGTATTGAGCTTCCTTGAAGCCGTTGCAGATGATCAACCGCCCCGGCGTCTCGCTCGTCATCCCCATCACCGCTAGGAGCTCCGGTTTTGACCCGACCTCGAGGCCAGCGCCGATGTCACGCCCTAAACGTTCGACCTTCTCCACGAGGTAGCGGTGCTGGTTGACCTTGATTGGATAGACGGGTGTGTATGCGCCGCGGTAGCCACACTCTCCGATCGCGTCATCGAACGCACGGCGCAGAAGCTGCATCCTTCGCGCCAGCAAATCAGGAAATCCAATCAGGACGGGCGTATTGATCCCGCGTTCCTCCAGGCCTGTGACGAGCTCGTACAAGTCGACCCGCGGGCCCTCGGGTCCTCGCGGCATGACGAGCACGTGCCCGTTTGAGCCAATTTCGAACGTGTCACCACCCCACGCGCCGATCTGATACAGGCGGGCGGCATCGGCCGTGGTCCAGGGCAGTCGGGAGCTTCCCTCACCGGAGTTGGTCGTGGCGTGCTTTTCTGACATCCCGTCACCCCTTCTCGATGTCTGCGGGCAGTGACTCGGCTTCATGTGGGAAACATCCGTGCTGGTAGAAGTGATCGAGTAGAGCGTCCTTTTCCACGAAACGGTCGCGGACCCACTGTTCGAGATCGTGCCGCGCGGCGGGGAGGGATTCGATGGCAAAGCGCCGGACGTGGAGGTGAACCTGCCGTACGGCGCCGGAGACGTACTGGCGCAGGGTTGGGATGCCGCCGGTGTATCCGATCGTGAAGTCGTAGACCGCGGACACATGGGAACGCAGCCCTTCGATGGCCGCCGCGAACCCCTTCGGTCTCGGCAGGAGCACATGCTTCGTTGGCGTCCATCCACGCTGGCTCGCAAAAGCTGTGCTCCTGGCAAGCTTGGCCGGGGTGATGCGTGTTCCCTCGGCAAAGATGACCATCCAGGCCGGGATGTGCTCGTTGACCAGCGTCCGGAACGTGCGTTCAATGGAGCTCCGGTCGCGCGACCAATCACGTTTGAGGTAGGGACAGCCAAGGAAGAGCATCCCCCAACCCACCCCCGGAACCCATTTGAGGATGTCCTTGACGAAGAACTTGAGATCTCCAAGCCGGTGTTTTTGCAGGGCGAAATCCATGATCACCATGATGTCGGGCATCTGTTGATGATTGGCGATGACGACGGCGGTTTCCCTTTCCGGAATCTCATCACCCGTCACGATGATGCGGACTCCGGCGAGGTGGCGTGACGCGATGACGCAAGCTCCCCACCACAGGTTGGCGAGGAACCGGTTGAACCGGCGGAAGGCGCGATGGGAGAACGGAAAGACGACGAGGCTGACGACCTGGACGGCGTTGAGCGCGACGAGTGCAACGAGGAGAAATCCCCAGACGAAGATGTCGATCAGGATCAGCACGATGCGCCGGAGGGTTAGCGGCGGCTTTAACGGTTCAAGAGGCATGTGAGCTCCTCGTCGATCACGGTCTCCAGGCGGGCGATTTCCGCCGGTGTCGTGTGCAGGTTTCCAACGGCCACGTGCAGGGCAATCCCCGCATCGAGCCGCGTGTGAGAGATGTAAACCTCGCCGGATGCGTTGACCCGTTTCAGGAGCTCAAGGTTGAGCTCATCGACCTGCTGACCGGAGAACGATGGGGGCCCGGACGCCCTGAAGTTGACGACTGAAAAAGGCACCGGCGCCAACCGTTCGAGCAAGGGATGCCGGTCAATCCAGCCGGCGAAGCTTTGGGCCATCGCCATGTGGTGCCGGAGGCGGGCACGAATCCCTTCAAGCCCAAAGGCGCGGAGCACCCACCACAGCTTGAGCGCCCGGAAGCGCCGCCCAAGCTGTACGCCGTAGTCCATCAGATCGACGACCGTCCCGGATTCCGGTGTCGTCAGATATTCAGGAACGAGCGAAAAGGCGCGTTTGAAGGTCTCTGGATGGCGTGTGTAGAGGGCGGAGGCGTCGATCGGCGTGAAGAGCCACTTGTGCGGGTTGAACACGAAACTGTCCGCGCGTTCACACCCCTTAAGGCACCACCGCTTCTCGGGGCAGATCGCTGCGCTCCCGGCGTATGCGGCGTCGACGTGGAGCCAGAGGCCTTCTCTCTGGCAGATGCCGGCGATTTTGGCAACGGGATCGACCGAAGTCGTCGATGTCGTTCCGACCGTGGCAACGACGGCGAGCGGCCGGATTCCAGCAGCACGATCCTCGGCGATGGCGGCATCGAGCGCGTCCGGGTCCATCCGGTATTCCTCGTCGTGCGGGATGGCGCGTGTGCTGTCCAGCCCAAGTCCCAGCGTGATGCAGGCTTTCGCGATCGATGAGTGTGCCTGATCGGAGGCATAGACGCGTAGCGGGGGGAGATCGGTTCGCCCGCTCATGCCGCGCTCCCGGATCTCGAGTCCAGCCGCCTCGCGGGCGGCTGCCAGGGCGAGCAGCGAGCTGATTGAGGCGGTATCGGTCAGAAAGCCGAAGAACCCGGCTGGGAGCCCAATGGCGTCCCGGAGCCAGTCGAGCACCACGAGCTCAAGCTCGGTCGCTGAGGGACAGGTCTTCCACAACATGCCGTTGACGTTCAAAGCTGCGGAGAGCAGCTCGCCGAGAACGCCCGGCCCCGATCCCGTGATGCCGAAGTAGGCCATGAATCCCGCATGGTTCCAGTGCGTAACGCCGGGGAGAACGGTCGTGAGGAAATCTTCCCAGACGGCGTCCAAAGGCTCAGGATCTTCCGGAGCCCGCGCCGGGAGCCGTGAGGACACCTCTCCAGGTTTGACGCGCGCCAGAACCGGGTACGGCCGGCCGCCGGCCTCCAGGTAGTCGGCGATCCAATCGATCATCCGGTGTGCCTGGCGCCTGAAATCGGCTGTGGGGATGTCGCCAGTTACGGGCGATTCGAGATCCTTGCTCATCGAGCGCTTCCTCCGGCACCAGTGTATGAGATACCCCGGCGATGTGGAACATGGAAAACGCTGAAATCGGGGACGCGTTCCTCATGCTTGACCACCTCAACCGCCCCCCTGCGGCCTTCACAGGCTATGTGCCCCTGCCCGTCCAAGAGGTTGTGCGGCGCGACAGCGTCCCGTGCCCCGATCCATCCCTCGCGCCTCCGGACTGGGCCTGCCCTCCAAGTCTCGCGGTTTTGGCGTTTGCGCGAAGCCCCCCCGCCCAGATTCTTCGTCGGCTTTGCCTCCTCAGAATGACATATCCCCCACATGTCATCCTGAGCCGAAGGCGAAGGATCTTGCCTCCTCTCAACGAACAGCAATTACGTCGCGTCGAAGGAGGAAACGTAACGT
>WGCW01000088.1 GCA_015493585.1 Acidobacteriota bacterium | reverse complement strand
GCCCGTGAGGTCTCGGGCAAGGAACGCAGGTAACGGGAACACAGGAATGCTCGTCCTCCCCCGCCCAGCTTCTTCGTCGGCTGCGCCTCCTCAGAATGACAAAATAGGAAAACCTGCACCTCCTCGGAATGACAAAATGGGAAAACCTGCGCCTCCTCTCAACTAACAGCACTTGGTTCATCCGGGAGAAGGTTGCGTAACGTACTGACACCGTTCCACTTCGAGAAACCGAAGAAACCGTACCCCAATCCCTGTTCGTCCACCGTCCCGGTGCCCCGCACTGGGGGCATGTGGGTGCTAGGAATGACAAAATGGGAAAACCAGAGCCTCCTCTCAACGAACAGCAATCACATCACGTGGAAGCAAGTAGCGTAACCTGCTGACAACGCCAAACTTCGAGCAGCCGCAGAGACCATGCCCGAATGCCTGTTCGTCCATCGTCCCGGTGCCGCCTCCGGGGCATGTGGGTGCTCGGAAGCAACAGGCCGCAACTTCAGCTTTGTGCGGTTTTGGGGTGATCTCTGCCCGTCAACTGCTGCATGGCGACCAGACGCGCAAAGGGGCCCTTGAACCTGATGAGCTCTTCCCATCGGCCTCGTTCAACGACGCGGCCCCTGTCGAGAACCAGAATCGTATCGGCGTTTTTAACTGTGGACAGCCGATGAGCAATCATGAGCGTCGTCCTGCCGTGCATGAGGCTATCTAGCGCCCGCTGGACAACACGTTCAGCCTCCGGATCAAGGGACGAGGTGGCCTCGTCCAGGATCAGAATCGGTGGATCCTTGACCAGGGCCCTGGCGATGGCGAGCCGTTGGCGCTCGCCTCCGGAGAGCGTCATGCCAGCCTCGCCGATGACCGTGTCATATCCGTGCGGCAGGGCACGGATGAATCCATCGGCGAACGCCGCTCGTGCGGCCGCCTCAACGCGCTCCTGGGAGATGTCGTGTCTCCCCAAGGTAATGTTGGCTCGCACCGTATCGTTGAACAGAACGGTCTCCTGTGCAACAACACCGATCCGGGAGCGCAGGCTCGCGAGCTGAAGCGTGCGAATGTCATGGCCGCCGACCGTGATCCTCCCCCGTTGCGGGTCCCAAAACCGGGGGATGAGCTGCGCGACGGTGCTCTTGCCCGCCCCTGAAGCACCGACAAGTGCGACCGTCTTCCCGAGCGGAACCTCCACATTCAAATCCCGAAGGACCCAGAGTTCATCGTCATACGCGAACCACACGCCTTCCAGGCGAATGCCATCCGTCAATTGGCCGAGGGGCCGTGAGCCCGGCTGATCTGTAATCTCCACCGGCTGGTCGATCAGGTCGAACACCCGCTCCGAGGCCACGGCGGCTTGCTGCAGAGCCAGGTTGAACTGGTTGAGATTCTTGATTGGAGCGTAGGAAGCCCAGAGGCCCATCAAAAAGGCTGAGAAATCCCCCAGCGTCATTGTGCCACGGCCGATCTGTGACGAGGCGTACCCGATCAGCGCGAGGGCGCCGAGCGTACCGATGGCCTCCATGACCGGGGCGTTCGCAAGCTGAAGGGCGCGAGCCCGCAAGCTGGCCCAGAAGTGACGTTGGGTGGCGCGCCGGAACCTGGACGCCTCAAACTGTTCCATCCCGAACGCTTGAATGATCTTCATACCACGAGTGATCTCATCGAGGACCATCGTTAAATCACCCATTCTCTCCTGAGACTGGCGAGAGCGGACACGGAGACGCTTGGCGAAGTACACAATCGGTGTGATGAAGACCGGCGCCACGATAAAGACCAAGAGCGAGAGCTTAAAGTCGAGCGAAAAGAGGTACACGAGCAGGCCCAGCAGCGTCACACCGCTCTGGAGCAGGTCGCCGAGCCGCTCGGCCAGAGCCTCCTGAATGAATCGTGGGTCATAGACCACCCGCGAGATCAGTACGCCGGAGGGCACCGTGTGAAAGAAGCGTGGGCCCTGGCGAACGATCGCGTCAAAGAGATGGTTCCGGAGGTCCCGTACGGTGGCGAGGCCGAGTTGGGCGACCGAGTAGCGTGCAAGAAATGTGGCCAGGTTCTTGATCACGATGGCGCCAAAGACAAGGAGAAGAATGCCCCTGGTGTTTGTCCCAACGACCGGTTGCAGGTGCGCCTGCAACCAGCTCACCCCCCCGTCCAGCCAATGGATGAGAAAAGATTCCGGCCGTGCGGTCCGCTGTGCGAGCCGCGCTGCTCTACCGTGCCTCAACACCTGATCGTAGAGCGGGCGGATCATGTTGAGCGCAAAGATGGTGGATACGGCGACAGTCATCATGCTGCACACGGTGACGACCACCCACACCATATGCCGGCGGGCGAGGGCAAGGACGCGGAAAACGTGCTTCATGCTCTCAGCTCACACACGATCATGCGGCGGCTCCTCGACCGGCCGGTTCATTGCGAATCCACCGCCGGTACCACCACTCGAGGTTGAGCAGCATCCACAATTTGTTCCACCTGCGCAGCCCCCGGCGCCGGATCAGCTGGCCGACAAACGCAGGTTCGATGACGCCATCTTCCGCCAAAGCGCCCCCGAGCAGCCCTCGATAGAGCCCATCCAGCTCGCCCTCCCGCAGCCAAACCTTGAACGGCGGCGAGAACCCCGCCTTCGGCCGGGCTAGTACCTCGTCTGGCACCAGGCCGTGAGCAGCCTCCTTGAGCAATCTCTTCTCGCCATCTCCCGAAGAGAGCTCCTCCCAGGGAAGGCGGAAGAGCTCTTCCACCAGACGATGGTCCAAAAGCGGCACCCTCGACTCCAAGCCGTGTGCCATGGTGGTGCGGTCCAGCAAGACCAGACAGTTGTCCGGGAGAAAGGCGTTGAGGTCGTGGTTGAGAATGGCGGGTACCAGGGGCCAACCCGGGCGCCAGGTGCGCTCGTGAACCCACAGGTGCGCACCTTCGGGCACCTGGGCGAACCGCCCGGTCAGGAGCCGGCGCATCTCCCAACTGTCGAGGAAGCCCCGGATCGGGAAGGAACGTTCCATCTGATTCCGGCCAAAGAGCTTGAGCGCCCCGGGCGCGCGCATCCCGACAGGCGTCCCCCGCAATGCGGCTGCCAATGCGCGGACCACGGCGCCAAGCGGACCGGCCAGCGGGCCCAGCGTCGCCCTTCTCCGGGCATACAGGATCTGGGATGCGAACCACCCGTACCCGGCGAAGGCCTCGTCCCCTCCGGTCCCCGACAGCGCCACCGTCACATGCTGCCGGGCGAGGCCGGCCAGGATCCAGGTGGCTAGGGCGGAGGGATCGTAGAGGGGTTCGTCGAGGACCTCCGCCATCTCCGGGAGAAGCTCCCGGGTCTTGGCACCATCCATCACCGCCTCGTGGTGGCGGCTCCCGAGGCGCTCCGAGACCAGCCGTGCGTACCGGACGTCGTCCTTGCCTCCGCTGTCGAAGCCGACGCAGAAGGTGTCGAAACCGCTGCCTGCCCCGCGTACGGCCAGCGCGGTCACCGTGGAGGAATCCACGCCGCCCGACAGAAAGGAACCAACGGGCACATCGGCCACCATCCGGAGACGGACGGCATCTGGGATCCGATCCCGGACTGCCTCGACCACGGCCGCCCGGCTGCTTCTGGACCCCTGGGGAGCGTACTGGAGCTCCCACCAGCGGCGAACGGTGTACTCGCCGGCCCGCCAGGTCAGGATGTGTCCCGGCCGGAGCTTGTGCATCCCCTTGAACATAGTTCGCTCGTGCGGAACGTACCCGTAAGCCAGGTAGCCCTGGAGCCCCTCGGGATCCACCGCCCGCCCGAGCCCAGGGTGCTCAAGTAGGGCCCGTGGCTGCGAGCCGAAGATCAGGCCTCCTCCCGGCAGAGCGGCGAAGTAGAGCGGCTTAATGCCGATCCGGTCGCGAACCAGGTGGAGCTCCTGGCGGTCTGAATCCCATAGGGCAAAGGCGAACATGCCGTTGAGGCGTCCGAGCAGCCCATTGAGCCCCCACTCCTCGAACCCATGAAGAATGACCTCAGAGTCCGTACGGCTGCGGAACCGGTGGCCTGCCGTCTCAAGGCCTTTTCTAAGCTTTATGAAGTTATAGATCTCACCGTTGAAGACAAGCCAGAGGTCATCAGTCTCGTTGGGCATGGGCTGTGCCGCGGCGCCGCTGAGATCGATAATCGCCAGCCGGCGGTGTCCCAGCCCGGCGGTCCCCAATGGATCGACCCACACGCCCTGCCCATCGGGCCCGCGATGCGCCAGGGATTGGCACATCTTGGCGATACGCCGTTTGTGCACCTCGCCCCTGGTGTCCACCCACCCCGTGATGCCACACATCCTTAGCCTGCAACCCGTCTAGTCATAGCCCTCACCATATCACCGCACCTGACATGGCGAAAGTGCCAGGAGCAATCACCGGAAGCACGAGAAGATGCGCCTGTCCGGAAGAGACCCGCCGGTGCCTTGTCACGACCCAGTGGCCAACCTCGGCGCCGATCAGCGCCCCGGCCACGACATCCGAGGCCCAGTGCCGGTCGAGCTCGATCCGCTCCCAGCCGACCAGACCGGCAGCATGAGATCAACGATCAGGATGCGCATGCTGCCCCCCGTCACAATCCCCCGCTTGCCATGCTCGCAACTCGTCATCCCTCGCCGGGTTCGTTGTAGACCTTCTCGTCCTCCAACCCAGCGCCGGCAGCATCGGCTTCGATGTCGCGGCCCTCGAGCCCAGCCGCGAGGAACTCCTTGTAGAACTCGTGCTGGATGACCAGGTCCATGATCTCGTTGGTGCCGGTCCAGATCGTGATCAGGCGGACGTCGCGCAACATGCGTTCCACCGGGTAGATGTCGGTGTAGCCAATCCCTCCAAGGATCTGCATGGCGTGGTTGACGACGGTCCACGCGGTCTCGGTGGAAAACTTCTTCGCCTCCGAAACGAGCCGACGAACCCGCCCGGGATCCTCGCCGGCATCAACGGCCCGGGCAACGGCTTGGTTGAGCGCCCGGGCCGCGTCGAGCAGCGTCAGGCTCTCGGCGATTTTGAAGCTGACGCCCTCGAACCGGCGGATTTTCCGGCCGAAGGCGTGCCGGCGGTCGGCGTAGCGGGCTGCAATTTCGATGCTGGCGCGGCCCATCCCGACGGCGCCGCCGGCCGAGGTCACGCGCTCAGGAATCATCATCCGGTGGAAGACGGCGGTCCCATTGCCGATCCCGGCTTCGCCTCCAAGCACGTTGGCCAGCGGGACGGGCGCATCCTTGAAGACGAGCCGCCCCGTTCCCCCTCCGCGCGTTCCCATCAAGCCGTAGACGTGATGCACCTCGACGCCCTCGCCGCGCTCGACGAGGAAGGCTGTCATCCCCTTCTTCGGATCGGGCTCGTCTTCCAGGCGCGCGTAGACCAGGATGACATCGGCCCCTTCGGCACCGACGACGAACCGCTTCTGGCCGGTCAGGTAGAACGTGTCGCCCTCGCGCCGCGCCACCGTCGTCGCCGAGAAAAAGTCGGAGCCGCCGCGCGGTTCGGTCAGCCCCTCGGCGAGCGTGAGCTCGCCGCGCAGTGCAGGTTTGAGGAAGCGCTCTTTCTGCTCGCCGGTCCCAAACGTCTGGATCGCCTCGCCAACGATGGACACCAGCGACCACAGACAGGAAAGGGACGTGCCAAGTACGCCGAGCTCCTCCAAGGCAGCCACCTCGGCGGTCCAGGGCAAACCGCGCCCGCCCCAGGCCCGGTCGAACCGGGGTCCCAGCAGGTTCCGGCGTCCCGCTTCAGCCAGGAATTCCTTCGGGAACCGGACCTCATCGGCATCCATCTTGAGCAGCAGATCCCTGGGAACCCAGGCCACGAGCCCTCTGATCTCCTCACGAAACTGACGATCCTCATCCGAAAGAAGGATATCGAGATTCATCGCGCACCTCCGCTCCGATTGTACGTCCTTCGCAAACCAAATGCGCACGCCGCTCAACGGAGAGGCGGTGCGCACGTTCGCTGGCATCCATCGCTCCATCCGTTCGTTTGGATTCGGACGCCGGCGGGAGTAAGGTGCACCCTATCAGTGGGGGTACGTATGCGGAAGACCGAATTCGATGAAGGTGCAGAGGGGCGAACCGGGATTCACGAGCGCAACGGGAACCTGGTTCCAGCCGGGCAGGACGTTCGCCTCATTGAACGGATCGGCGCTCACGTCGCCGGCATCATGCAGGAATTGAACCTTGATCTCGACGATCCAAACTTCCGGCACACGCCTGAGCGCGTGGCGAAGATGTACCTGGAGATGTTCCGCGGCATCTTCGAAGGTTCCGAGCCCACGATCACAACCTTCCCCAATGAAGAGGGGTACCACCACATGGTGATCGAGCGCGAGATTACCTTCTACTCGATGTGTGCCCATCATTTCGTCCCGTTCTACGGACACGCCCACATCGGCTACATCCCACGCTCCCGGATCGTCGGACTGTCGAAGCTCCCACGGATCGTTGAGTTCTACGCGAAGCGGCCGCAGCTCCAGGAGCGCCTGACTGAGCAGGTCGCCGAGTTTCTCTGGACGAAGCTCAAGCCGCTCGGCGTGATGGTCGTCATCGAGGCGCGCCATCTCTGCGTCGAGATGCGAGGCGTCAAGAAACCCGGGGCATTGACGACGACCTCCGCCCTGCGGGGCTGCTTCTCCGATCGCAAAGTTCGCGAGGAGTTCCTGGCGCTGGTGCAGCGGGAGCACCCGTGGTAGTGAACGGTGCCGGTGCCGGTATACTGCGCGGGTCCGGAGGAGAGCGCCCATGACCAGCGAGCCCAAGGATTTCATCCGCGAGATCATCCGTGAGGATCTGCGGACCGGCAAACACACGACGATCGTTACCCGGTTCCCGCCGGAGCCGAACGGCTACCTTCACATCGGCCATGCCAAATCGATCGTGCTCAATTTCGGCATCGCGCAGGAGTTCGGCGGCCGCTGCCACCTCCGCTTCGACGACACCAACCCATCACGGGAAGAGGAGGAGTACGTCCAATCGATCATTGAGGACATCCACTGGCTCGGCTTCGACTGGGGCGAGCACCTCTACTTCGCGTCGGACTATTTCGAACAGCTCTACGAGTGGGCCGAATACCTGATCACGGCGGGCGAGGCATACGTCGATGACCTGAGCGCCGAGGAGATCCGCGCCTACCGCGGCACGCTGACCGAACCCGGAAAACCCAGCCCCTACCGCGACCGGAGCGTCGAAGAGAATCTCGACCTCTTCCGCAGGATGCGCGCGGGCGAGTTTCCGGACGGATCACGCGTGCTGCGGGCCAAGATCGACATGGCCGCCTCGAACCTCAACCTTCGCGATCCCGTGCTCTACCGGATCGTCCATGCCACCCATCACCGGACCGGCGACCGGTGGTGCATCTACCCGATGTACGATTTCGCCCACGGCCAGTCCGACGCCATCGAGGGCATCACGCACTCGCTGTGTACCCTGGAGTTCGAGAACCACCGTCCGCTCTACGATTGGCTGATTGAGCACCTACCCGTGCCGGCCCGCCCCAGGCAGATCGAGTTCGCGCGTCTCAACCTGACGTACACCGTGCTCTCAAAACGCAAGCTCCTGCGGCTCGTGACTGAAGGGCACGTCACCGGTTGGGACGATCCCCGGATGCCAACCCTCTCGGGGATGCGGCGGCGGGGCATCCCACCGGAGGCGATTCGGACCTTCTGTGACCGGATCGGGATGGCCAAACGCGACAGTACGGTCGACGTTGCCCAGCTCGAGTTCTGCATCCGGGATGAGCTCAACCGGACGGCACGGCGCGTCATGGGCGTGCTCAACCCGCTCCGCGTCGTCATCGAGAACTATCCGGAAGGCCAAACCGAGCAGCTCGAGGCGCCGTACTACCCCGACGATCCTCCGAAGATGGGGATGCGTACGGTGCCGTTCTCGCGGGTGCTCTACATCGAACGCGAGGACTTCCGTGAAGATCCTCCGAAGAAGTTCTTCCGTCTGGCCCCCGGACGGGAGGTCCGCCTCCGCTGGGCCTACTTCCTCCGTTGCGAACGGGTCATCAAGGATCCGGACACCGGTGAGATCACCGAGCTGCGGTGCACCTACGATCCCGCCACCCGTGGCGGCGACGCCCCGGACGGGCGCAAGGTCCGCGGGACGATCCACTGGGTTTCGGCGGCTCACGCGCTCCCCGCCGAGGTCAGGCTCTACGACAGGCTGTTCAACCGTCCCAACCCCGACGATGCGCCCGAGGGGAAGGACTTCCTCGCCAACCTCAACCCCGGCTCGTTGACGATCGTCGAGGCCCGCGTCGAAGCGAGCCTTGCCACAGCAGCCCCGGGTGACCGGTACCAGTTTGAGCGACGCGGCTACTTTACCGTCGACCCCGACACCAGACCGGGACATCTCGTCTTCAACCGCACCGTCCCGCTCCGCGACACCTGGGCCAAGATCGAAAAACAGATGAAGCAACGGCCCTGACGCAGCTCATCGAACAGACATCGCCCTGGCGGGTATCACTGTGGCGCCGCGAAGGTGATCCGCTCCGTCGTGCCGGATGTGATCGACACACTGCCCCGAGAAGGCAGGCCGATCCCTGCGCCGGACAGGATCGCCCGCGTTGCCGCAGGTGACCCCGTCCAGACAGCTTGCCACGGGCCGGCCGCAAGGTCCTCAATGGTGACGACGGCGCTTTTCTTCGCGGGATGGAGGCTCAACCCGCCGTGGGCGAAGGCGTTGAACAGCAGCACCGCTCCATCCCGCCGCACGAGGGCAAAGACGCTCATCGCCGCAGAACCCCGTGGCCCGGGAAACACGATGTCCAACCGCCCCCCGGCGTGCGAAGCATGAAGCGTCCATGGTGTCCGTGACAGCCTCAGGCGAACGGCATTTGCCGCGACTCCCACAGCGGCGAAGGCAACGTTGATGACATCCCCGGCTTGCCCAGGCACGCGCAGCGTAAAGCTCCCGTCAGCGCGGCTCGTAGCGCTGAAAAATGCCGGTGCTGCACCACGGGACACGGCAGACGCGTTCCACGCAGCGATGAACACGCCGCTCGCAGGGCTTTGATCGCCCATGGCGACTCTGCCCTTCTGGGTGAACATCTTACGGACGACTAGTTTGACCCACGGCGCCTCCTGGCCTTTTGAAACGGTGACAACCGCCGGAGCCGAGGCGAGGTCCTGACGCCGTGCTGAAACGCCCCAGGTCCCGGGGGCAACCCCTTCGACGGTGAATGTTCCATCTTCACCGCTCTCGGCCTGCGCGAAGAGCGTCTCAGAGTGCGCCGCCGGCGGGCGGCTCGACGCCTCAATCGTGGCATCTGGAACGGGCGCGTCTTCCTCATCGACGACGGCGCCTTGAATCGTACCCGATGGAACCTTGATCGCGAGCGGTGTCGCGGGATCCTTCACCGTGACCCCAGCGACGGGTATCTCCGTGCCACGGTGTGGCAGCCTCACGTCCACGTGGTAGAGCCCCGGATGGGGCAGAAAGACGGTAAAGCTTCCGTCCGGCCGGGAGGAGCAGGTCTGCACGCTCCCGGACGTATTGGTGTTCTTCCGGACGAACCTGAGATCAGCCTCAAGCGGCTCGCCTCCCTGGGTCACAGTGCCGTGATAGAGCGCGCCATGGATGTTGAGCTCAACGTTCCCGCCGCTTCCCGATGCCACGACCGCCCGTGCTGAGCCGACGTCGTAGGCAAGGCCAGCGGACGTCATCAGCATGGCGTCGATCTCCCACTGGCCCGGGTTGAGGCCCGTCATGTGCACAAATCCGGAGTCCGGAACCTTCACGAGCCGTGTCCCTCCGGGGAGATGACGGTAGCAAAGTGTCGGCTGCAAAGACAGGACCAGGTGGTAGCCATCCGGGATCGTGCTGGGATCGAGGCCAACCGAAATGTCGAGCGAGCCGGGCCGGCCGATCTGGAGATCGTCCACGACGGTTTCTTTCCCGGCCGCGAGCACGACGTTCTTGCAGGCGACCGCGTGGCCCTTGGCCGTTGCGAGAAGGGTGTAGACACCGTCCGGGAGCCCGGCCAGGCGCAGCCAGCCGCGCGCACCGCTCACGCCGGATGCGAACCCGGTTGGGAACGTGCCCTTGAGCGCGGCTCTGATCGCGGGCTTCACGTGGCCGGCATCGACCAGTGACACCCTGGCGCCAGCCAGCGGCCATCGATCGTCGGCATCGATCGTTTGAACCAGGAGCGAGGCGCCCGTTTTGAGCTGCGCTGTCCCAAGATCCTTGGTCTTCCCAGCAACGGCCTTGAGCCCCCACCACGAAACGGGCGCGAACCGTTTCGTCACCAAACTGAGGTCAAGGCAGCCCGAGGGCACCACGGCTCTGACGGTGCGCGAGCCCGGTATGGGGAGCGGGAGCCAGGCCGCATGAGCGGTTGCGTGGGCAACCAGGCCCTTCGGACACGCTGCGAGCTTAAGCATGGCGGCTTTCGGCAGCTTCGTGCCGGCGGCGGGTCTGACGTGGATCTGGATCGTTGCGCGAGGGGAAAGGTGCACCGTCAACGCTGCACCCCTGCACACGTCTTGCGTGACCCGAAACGGAAACGACACCAGCGAGGCGGACGACAGCAGGTACGTTCCTGGGGACGCACACGCACCGGACAGCAGGCGTGCCATTGACCCGGAACCCACCTGCATCGGCGCCGGGCTGGCGCCCGTCATAGTGACGTGCAACGCCCGCAGCCCGGCGAGCGCCCGCCCGGCACGAGGAGGTGGCACAATCCTCAGACGCAGCGCCTTGTGCGCCCCGCTCGAAGACCGGCGCGGCCCGTTCGATCCCCACACCGGTACCGCCAGCGCCGCCATCAGACTGACAGCACCGAGAAGCTGGAACACCTGCCCGCGGCGTCTCATCTCGATTGTTCCCCTTTCACCCGCCGGTGCGTGGGACCCGTGACGGCCGCGCCGCCTTCACCGGCCGGGAAGAGCTCTGCAAACGTAAACTGGGGTTCCGCCGCGCCACATGAGGCCCCGTAGCAGAACTCAACCGTCCCGGACACACCCACCTTACACCAGGACAGACTGCCAGGATCGCGTTGCTCACACTCAGCCAGAACGCCACCAACATTCTGCTGAGTCACGCACGCCAGCACGGGTACCAACCGCCCGGAGGTCCATGATCGCCGCTCCCAATCGGTTGATTGCCGACGCCGGCCATGTGACCGGCGCCAGGTTATGAAGCGGCCGGCACTGTTGGGATCAAGAGCAATACACTGAGCGAAACCAAACCGACAAACAATTTTTTCATAACAGTCACCTTTCCCCGTTCTCTTCGCCACCAACCTGTACACCACGTTAAACCAGTCGGGGGGCAAGCGGATTCAGACAACCTTTACACTGATATGACAATATCCACGCCTGGTCCAAGATCGCGTCGATGGCGCAATTCCACCGCTTGCGGCCGCCTTCGCCGCCGGCCGACATCCGAATCCCCCACAGTTCTTCATGCCCTGCCCATGCGTCCCGACCGGCAGCTGGCCGAAACCGTGTTCGCCGGGTGGGGGCAAAATCTCACGCTGAGCTTTCGGTCAATCGGAAGGTCATCCGCCTCGTTCCTCGGCTCACCCAGGAATCGGGGCGCTGAGCAGGCTAAGATCCCGAGAACGGGAACCAAGGAACGCCTTTTCGCTGCATCCCCGTGTGTTCCCTTGATCCTCGACGCCGTTGAGCCTCACTCAATGCCCTTCAGCAACATATAATCGCAGGGCAAGGCAACGGTGTTGTCTTCACGGGATGGGGACGGTGTTGAACTCATCACAGCCTTCCTCTGCGAATCGCTGCGACCTCCGTGGTTGCGTTTTTCTCGCAGTCGTTCCCCCACCCAGATTCTTCGTCGGCTGCGCCTCCTCAGAATGACAGTGGGGGGGAAGGCTGCGCCTCCTTAGAGTGACGCCTTCCCGTGTCATCCTGAGCCGAAGGCGAAGGATCTCGCCTCTGCTCGACGTCAACTATTTCTGAGCGCTGGCGACAATTATTTCTGGTCATAGAGGAGAGGGTGCTCGTCGTCGTAGGCAGCGGCCTGTGG
>WGCW01000087.1 GCA_015493585.1 Acidobacteriota bacterium | reverse complement strand
GGTATTTCGTAGATGGATTAGCTGTTGGGAGCGAGGAGTTCATCTTGGAGCAGTTGGCGCGGATGAGGGAGGAGGGTCGGTACGTAAGGAGGAAGAATCCGATCAAGCAGCTTGGTGGGATTCACCTCTCGTTGAAGGAGCAGAGGAGCACCGCTGTCGTCTTCTGAGCGGGACTGAGCACAAAAACTGACGGATCGAGGGAGCAGCGTAGGGAAGGTGCGCCTGGCGGAGGCCGCTGAGAGCGATTGGCTCTTGGTGATGGTGGTGGAGGGCGCGAGCGGAGGGGAAAAGAGCGCTGACGGAAGCGAGGCGCAGCGAGGTTGTGGCAGAGGTGGAGATAAACAGTGTCCCTATTAAGCGTCCCTATTCCTATTAAGCGTGAGATCAGGAATTCGATTCCAGCCAGGTTCAGAGCGTCCGTTGCACCATTTCAGGCGGGCTAGCCAGATTCATTCCCGTCACGAGGTCGAATCAGGTTCGCTTGACGCAGGCTTTCAGCTGAGCTCTCAGAGGCTACTCACACATTCTTGCCTCCACCGCCTCGGTAAGCGCAGAGCGGGGCCGTTACGGCACTACTCCAGCTTAGCGATCTCAGTGTCAAGCAGGCGTTTGTGGTTGAACTCGGCCTTGGCGAGGGTTTCCAGTACCTCCAGCGACTCGTGGTCGGTGAAGTACTCTTTGGCCTGTGTGTAGTACTCGTACGCCTTGACCTCGGAATCGCGTGCCAGCTCGAGAGCCTGCCGGACGCTCATGGCCTCGGGGATCTTGTCGTAATCGGGCGCCTCGATGTTCCAAGCGAGATTCTCGGTGAAGTTGGCCGGTGCGTCGCCAAAGTTCCGTTTCCGTAACCTGGCCACGGTGTCCCGGTGCGTCGCCTCCAGCTCGGCCATCCGCTCCAGAAAGGTGACTACGTCCTTCTTTGAGATATCGGCTGCCCACGAGGCCAGGGTCTCGTAGTGCGCCCGCGCCTCTTCCTCCGCGTACACCGCCATGTCCAGGATGTCCATCGGTGTCAGCTTTGAGAAATCGAACTGCATACCCATCGGGCCACCTCCACGTTTGGGACCGGACGGCCCCGGATTGCGAATCAACTGTGAATCAGAGCGGCGTCGTTGTCAACGTGAGCCACCGTCAACCGAGAGGACCCGCAACCTGGCCGGAGCTCGGTTGGAGCAAATGGGGAGGTCTGGTGCATGCCTGGACCTTCCCAAGAATTCGGCGAGAGAAGTTCGGAAGCGACTGAGCCAGAGTTGGATACGTAGAAGCTGTGGGTGTAAAAACCAAACCCGAAGGGACCACGCCCAATCCGTGATAAGGCAACTCAGCTCTGGAATGCACGCCAGCCTGGCGGGAATTCTTGGGGGGATCTTTCTGAGGACCTTCTGTCAAGCGAGAATGGAAACTCGATGACCGTCCGCATCGTGAAGAGCACGAGAGAAGCCAAGCTTCATCGTTCCTGTGTACATCCTTGCCGTGCCACGTTTTGACGGTTGGCAGGGGTTGTGTGCTTGGGAGAGAAGCTCAGATGAAATCAACACTGTCCCCTATTCCCCTACGTGACGAGAACAGCCATTGGACCCGGTACACCGAGACGAGAAGCGAGTGTCTTCTTCCTCTGCATGCCCCTCCGCCTTGGCGAGGATGGACGTTCCTGTCGCAACCTTTCGCTGGGAAGGGGCCGACGCATCAAATGTGGCCCGGAGGCAGACCGGGGCGCAAGCCCTCCT
Source organism: Acidobacteriota bacterium (assembly GCA_015493585.1). Classification (GTDB taxonomy): domain Bacteria; phylum Acidobacteriota; class Thermoanaerobaculia; order Thermoanaerobaculales; family Sulfomarinibacteraceae; genus JAADFN01. The sequence continues at coordinate 18,729 of WGCW01000087.1, read as the reverse complement.
GCCAGATGCGAGGAAACCAATTGGCCCGCCATCCTCTCCCTGGGGGAGAGATCCTCCCGCGTTTCGGGCTACCTGAGGCCGGTTGGGAATCCCTCCGGGGGGTGGAGATAGGTGACGCCAGAGCCGGGGACGACGTTTCCCATCGGGAAGCCAGAAAGACCGTGCTTTGTGAGGATCTTCAAAACCTTGGCCAGCGACTTGGGCGCAACGATGAGAACCATGCCGACACCCATGTTGAAGGTTCGCCACAGATCGTCTTCGGGGATCTTGCCGCCTTGAGCGAGGAGGCGAAAGACCGCCGGGATCTCCCAGGCGCCGACCTTGATCTCGGCGCCGAGCCCTTCTGGGAGCACGCGGGGGAGGTTGTCGGTCAGGCCACCCCCGGTGATGTGCGCCATCGCATGGACGAGGTCCTTCTCGAGGAGCGGCCAGACCGGCTCGAGGTAGCACCTGTGCACTTTGAGCAGCTCCCCGCCGACGGTGCCGCCGAGCTCCTCAACCGTATCGTCCGGCGCCAGCTCCAGCCGCTCGAAGAGAATCTTTCGGGCGAGTGAGTATCCGTTGGTGTGCAGACCCGTGGAGGGGAGGCCGACGAGGACGTCCCCGGCCGCAACCGCCGATCCATCGAGGATCCGCTTCCTCTCCGCCACGCCGATGATGAACCCAGCGAGGTCGTACTCCCCTTCGGCGTAGAAGCCAGGCATTTCGGCGGTTTCCCCTCCGAGGAGCGCTACTCCGTGCTCCGCGCACGCCCCGGCGAGCCCTCCGATGACCGATTCGACGACCCCGGGATCCAGCCGGCCGGTGGCCAGGTAATCGAGGAAGAAGAGCGGACGGGCACCCTGAACGAGGATGTCGTTGATGCAGTGATGGACGAGGTCTCGCCCGACGGACCCGTGTTCCCCGGTCAGAAATGCAGCCTTGAGTTTTGTGCCGACACCGTCCGCGGAGGCGACGAGCACGGGGTGCTTGACCCCCGCCGCTCCAATGTCATAAAGCCCGCCAAAAGAGCCAAGGTCAGATAGAACGCCGGGTGTCTTCGTCGAGCGCACCATCTCTTTGATGGCGTCAAGCGCCCTGTCCTGCGCGTCGATATCGACTCCAGCCTCGCGGTAGGTCGTCATCGTAGGCCTCCCCCTTCGAACGGTACCGGGTTCAGCCGTCCGGGGCAAGGATTGGGGCGCGCCGGCCGCTGAGCGCGGCCCACGCAGCGGGGAGGCGGTAGTACACCCTTTCCAGCGTCAGCCCGCGGGCCGGAGCCGTTGGCAGAGGGGCGCCAGGCTCCGGATCGGTGATCAGCCGGATGAAGTCGGCGGTGGACCGCTTCCCGGCTCCGGCCTCCAAGATGGCGCCGGCCATCCTCCGGACCTGGTACCGGAGGAATCCACTGCCGAAGAAATCGAGCCGGAGGGCCGTCCGGCCCCACGAGACGCGAACATCAAAGATCGTTCTCACCGTCGAGCCCTGAGCAGGATCGGGCACGGTAAACGAGGCCATGTCGTGGCGCCCGATCAACGCCCTCGCGCAGCGCTCGATCGCCTGGCGGTCGAGCGGTTCCGGCATGGGGGCCGCCCGCTGCGCCTGCCACGGGAGGCGGACCGGCCCCCATGTGATCCTGTAGGTGTACGCCTTGCCGCGCGCACTGAAACGAGCGTGAAAGCCGGCTGGCGCCGTGACGGCAGCCATGATACGGATGGTTTGTGGCAGCGTGGCGTTGAGCGCGCTGGCAAGCGCGGCCGGCGGGAAACCCGAGGGCAGATCGGTGTGGGCAACCTGGGCGCGCGCGTGGACACCGGCATCAGTCCGGCCGGCTCCGGTGACCGTGATCCGTGGCCGCTTCGTCAGGTGTACAAGTGAGTGCTCGATCTCTCCCTGGACGGTCCGCTGACCCGGTTGGCGCTGCCAGCCGTGGTACGGCGAGCCGAGGTATGCGATCGTCAGCTTTATTCGTTGCGTCATCCCCTGTATCCTCTCACAGATGGTGAAGTGGCGTCACACGGTTGCGGGGGCGGTGTTTCTGGTTGTGTTCGTTGCTGTGACGGTGTCCGCGGCACGTCCGGCGTTTCTTCCAGTCCCCGCTACGGTGCAGTACTTCCCGGGCGACTACTTCAGGCAGAAGGGCCGAGCGGCGCTCGATTGGTTCGTCCTCCTGCACTGGCCTGGGCCAGAGCAGTTGCTCGAGATGTGGCGTTCGAAAGGTCTTCATGAGCAGGAGCGCGTGGCGCTGCTCTTGGGCGGGGCGGCGTTCCACGACCCTATCTTGCTCCCGGCGTACCGGGAAGCTCTTGAGAGCCCCAACGCCCGGATCCGTGAGGCAGCGGCGTTCGGGTTTCGTGACCTGCTCGCGGCGCCCCTGCCGGTGGTCGAGGCTGGTGTCACCCCGGCCGTGGCACAGCGGTTTGAGTGGGAGCTCGCCGCCGTCGAAAGGCAGCTTCGGAGACAGAGCCTGGCCGGATTCTGGCTCGACCGGCTCCGTGCGCCGGAAACCGCTGCAGCCGGTGTGTACCGCCACGGTGCTGCGATTCGAGCGCTCGACGCCATCCTCCGCCCTGAAGACTTACCGGAGCTGATCCGTGGATACGAGAGCCTTCGCTCTCGCAGCGACCGGTACGCCCTGCTTCCCGTGATGCAGGCGATGACCTGCCGGCACATGATCCTGGTGCCAAGGGGGCAACGGACAGGCTGGGGGCCGTATGTGTTCGACTTCGCCGCCAAAAGCCTCGCCCGGTGGATGAGGGTCCGCTGCGATTTCAGCCCCGGCACGGTGCTGCGTGCGAGCCTGGCGAGGTACGGGATGAGCCGGGCCGATCCGATGAGCCAGCAGGCGTGCCCGGTCTGGCTGGAGGTTCTCCGCCATGGCCCGGCGTTCGACTGGCCGCTGGCCTCCCGGCAGCTCTACCGGTGCGGCGGGCCACCCGCCTTCATCTCGATGCTGCACCCCTCATCAAAGAAGGCCCGGAAACGGCGCGAGATCATCCTCAAATGGTTCGGCGTTCGCTTCGGCGGTCCGCAGAGGCTACGTGGCTCCCGTTGAGCTGGAACCCTGTTTCACGGTAGACTTCCGGTCGTGATTTTTCGGGGGGATTATGGAAACGCTTCGAGATCTCTTTGAGCACGTGTTGACCATTTCGGCGGGGCGTAAGAAGCTCGTTCGAGCTAAGCGCGGCGGGAAGTGGCAGGATCTTTCGACTGAGGTATTCGGGCGGCGTGTCCGGGAGCTCGCGGCCGGTTTCATCGCATCGGGGGTCAAGCCGGGGGATCGAATTGCGCTCTACTCGGAGAACCGGCCCGAGTGGCATATCTTCGATTTTGCCTGCACATTGACCGGGGCCGTTTCTGTTCCACTGTACCCGAACCTGATCGCGGATCAGATCGCCTACATCCTCAAGGACGCCGGTATCAGCCGGCTCATCGTCTCTACGCCGAAGATGCTCCCGGCGGCTCTCCGCGCCAAGGAGCTGGCTGGGGACGTCGAGCTGATCGTCATTGATCCTCCCGAAGACGGATCCGATGGCCTTGCCACGCTCGCGAGCCTCGAGGAGCTCGGGCGCGAGTGGTTGAAACGGCAGGGGAAGGGGGCCGATCCGTTCCACCATCCGAAGAAGGACGATGTCGTCAGCGTGATCTACACCTCCGGGACGACCGGTGATCCGAAGGGCGTTATGCTGACACACTGGAATTTCGTGTTCGATTTCACCCAGGCGCTCGGACCGTTCGATATCAACGAACACGACATCTCACTGTCCTTTCTCCCGCTCTCGCACGTGTTCGAACGGCTCGTCGACTATGCGCTCTTCGCACGGGGCACCCAGATCGTCTATGTCGAGGCGATCGAGCGGGTCCCGAGCCGCCTGGTCGAGGTGAAACCGACGATGCTCGTTTCGGTACCGCGTGTCTTCGAACGCTCCTACATCAAGATTATGTCCGGCATCCACCAGCAGGAGGGGATGAAGCGGCGGCTCATCGAGTGGGCGCTGGCGACCGGACGCCGGCGGCTCGACGCGTTGAACGCGGGACGGAAACCCTCGCCCCTCGTCACGGCACAATTCAAGCTCGCCCGGGCACGGGTCTTTTCGAAGATCCTCGACCGGCTGGGAGGACATCTGCGATTCGCCGTCTGCGGTGGTGCGCCGCTCTCACGCGAGGTCGAGGAATTTTTCCTGACGATCGGGCTGCCGATCTACAAGGGGTACGGTCTGACGGAAACCTCTCCGGTGATCGCTGTCGACACACCACTGGATCACCGGATCGGGTCGGTCGGGCCGCCGATCGCCGGCGTGGAGGTTAGGATCGCGGACGATGGCGAAATCCTGACCCGCGGCGATCACGTCATGAGAGGCTATCTCAACCGTGAGGCCGAGACACGTGAAGTCATCGATCCCGATGGCTGGTTCCATACCGGGGACATCGGGTATCTCGATGCCGATGGTTTTCTCTTCATCACCGACCGCAAGAAGGACATCATCGTCACATCGGGTGGGAAGAATGTCGCACCACAGCCGATCGAGGGCAAACTCCAGGCGACGCCCTACATCGCTCAGGCTGTGGTCGTTGGGGACCGTTTGCCGTACCTGACGGCCCTGATTGTTCCAAACTTCGAGAATCTGACAACGTACTTTTCTCAAAAGGGGATGAAGCTTTCGGCCGAGGAGATGGTTCATCATCCGGAGACGTCGGCATTGATTGACGGAGCGGTCACCGAGATCAACCGGGAGCTCTCGCAGCACGAGAAAGTGCGCAAATTCGCCATCTTAGATCGCGAGCTCTCCCTCGCAGAAGGGGAAATCACGCCGACGCTCAAAGTCAAACGCCGCGTCGTGACTGAGCGATACCGTGATCTGATCGAGGGGATGTATCTGAAAACGCAGTTGACCGATCAGTACCACGATGCATGAACCGGGACCGCCAGGGTATAATGACGGGGCATGCTCTTTTTCGAATACGATGATGCAGGGCTGACGCGACGCGTGCCGCTTGCCAATGGGTTGACCATCGGACGGGCGACGGATAACGCGCTCGTGCTCAGCGATTTTTCGGTCTCGAGGCATCACGCGCGCCTCGAGGGCGATGACACCGGTCTCCTCCACATCGTCGATCTCGAATCGACAAACGGTATCAAAATCGCGGACGAGTTCATCACCCGGGCTCCTCTGGTTCCCGGGACGGTCCTCGATATCGGGAGCTTTCGCTTGACGGTGGTCGAGGGAGATGAAGAAGCCCCAAGCGAGGTCTCTGCCACGTTGCTGCGCCCGCTCGACGAATTCAAACGTCAGTACGGCCTGGACGCCGACGGGCAGCCGGCTCTTCACGAGGCGGGAGAAGGCGCCCGGGTTCTCGGGGTGCTGGCGGAGGTTTCCAAAACGCTGCTCGAAGTCGAGGAGCTGGCCCCGGTCCTCGAAAAAGTGATGGACCAGATCTTCGACCATCTCTCCGTCGACAGAGGTTTCATTCTCCTTGACGATGGGACGGGGACACCTCAGCTCGAACTGTTCCGCTCACGCCGCATGAAGGAGGGCGAGCCACCGCCGGAAGTACCGCTTTCAAGGACGATCCTCGACACCGTCATGCGGGACAAGATGGCCGTTCTGACGCACGACGCTCAGGCCGATGAGCGGTTCGAGTCCAGGAAGAGCATCCGCATCCACCAGATTCGCTCGGCGATGTGCGTTCCCCTGTGGCATCGCGACCGGGTCATCGGGGTCATCTACGTCGATTCACCGCTTCACGTGGGGTCGTTTTCGGAGTCCGACCTCGACCTGCTGACCGCCCTCGCCAACTCGGCCGCGATCGCCATCGAGCAGGCACGCCTGCGTGAGAAGATCCGGAGGGAGCAGGAGGTCCGGCGCCGGCTCGAGCGGTACCACTCGCCCGCCGTCATCGATGCCGTGCTCTCCGAGCCGACCGGCGTTGCACCTGGCGCGTCGTTGCGCGACGCGACGATTCTCTTCGCCGATATCGTCGGTTTCACACCGCGGTGTGAACGGCTGACGCCTCCTGAGGTTGCGGCGCTCCTCAATGAATACTTTTCGCTGGCAGTCGATGCCGTCTTTGCCTACGGCGGTACACTCGACAAGTTCATCGGCGATGCCGTTATGGCGTTCTTCGGCGCGCCATTACCGCAGCCAGATCATGCCGAACGCGCCGTACGGGCGGCGATTGCGCTGCGCCGTGGGCTGACCGCATGGAACCGCCGGAGGGAGGTCGAAGGCCTCGATCAGGTCGAGGTCCGCCTCGCCCTGAACACAGGGCCGGTCATCGTTGGCGAGATCGGTTCTCAGACCCGTGTCGACTACACGGTGCTGGGCAACGCCGTCAACGTGGCGGCGCGCCTGGAAGAGCTGGTTGCCCAGCCCGGAGAGATCATCCTTGGGGAGAGCACGCACACGGCGGTTGCACACCTCTTCCCCACCGAGCACAAGGGCAACTTCCAGCTCAAGGGGCTGAGCCGTGAAACGGCGGCGTACCGGCTCAAGCTCGAAGAGATCAGCGGCTTCTCGGCAGCGGTCGGATGAAGCTCACGAGCCTCGTTTTCGTCACGTCGAACCCCGGAAAGCTCCGGGAAGCCCAAGATGTGCTGGGTGTCGAGCTGCAGCATCAGGCGCTTGACCTCGTGGAGATCCAATCGCTCGATCTTGGTGAGATCGTTCGCGACAAGGCACGCCGGGCATACGCGCACGTGCAGCGTCCCGTGCTCGTGGAGGACACCTCGCTCGAGCTGGTTGGGATGGGTGGCTTTCCGGGGCCGCTGATCCGCTGGCTCTTGGCCAGTGTTGGGCCCGCGGGGATCGCGCGGTTGGCCCATGCCTTTACCGATCCCCGCGCCGTCGTCAGATGTATGGCGTGCGCTTTCGACGGACAGAAGGAGATCTTCGGGCTGGGCGTCATCCGGGGGATGATTGCGGAAGCCCCTCGCGGACACGGTGGATTCGGCTGGGACAGCGTCTTCATCCCCGAGGGGAGCGGCGGCAGATCGTACGGAGAGATGCCGCCGGCCGAGAAGAATGCGATCTCCCACCGGCGGCGTGCTCTCGAAGCGCTCAAGCAGGCCCTGAGCGAGGGTTGATCTTCCATTGATGTGCCGCCGGGGCCAAGCGATGGATTATTGTGCTGTTCGCACCGGCCGAACCGGCGCGAGCGGCGCCAATCCTGTGGTAGTCTCGCCGCCGTGCGGAAGGAGCTGGAATCCAAGCGGGCCGCTGAGATCCGGGGGATGTTTGGCCGGATTGCGCACCGGTACGATCTCCTCAACCGGGTGTTGTCGCTCGGTCAGGACGTGTTGTGGCGCCGGGCGATGGCACGCCGGGTCCGGGGAGCGCAGCCGGACGTGGTGCTCGATGTCTGTACCGGGACCGGCGACGTCGCCCTGAGCTTCCCGCGTCAGATTCCCGCGATGGCCAGTGACTTCTGCCTGCCAATGCTGGCGCGAGCGGCACAGAAAGCGCGTGCAAAGGGCCGTTCCCTTCCCCTCTTCGCCGGGGATGCGCTGCAGCTTCCACTTCCGGATGGCGCTGTGGGGATGGTGACGGTGGCGTTTGGCGTCCGGAACTTCGAGAGCCTGGAAAGAGGGTTGGCCGAGCTGATCCGTGTGCTCCATCCGGGAGGGAGGCTGCTCATCCTCGAGTTTTCTCATCCGCACGGGGTGCTCGCGCCGGTGCTGAGCTGGTGGACGCGGACGGTGCCGCCTCGCGTCGGCCGCTGGCTGTCGGGAGATCCGGAGGCGTACACCTACCTGCCATCCTCCGTGGAGACGTTTCCCGATGCTGCCGTCATGTCGGCGTTACTGGCGAGGCTCGGGCTCGAAGACGTCCGCGCGACGGCGCAAACGGGGGGTGTGGCCACGTTGTACGAGGGCCGGAAGAAGACCGGAGTTGGAGGTCAAACATGAACGAGAAACTCCTCGACGGGAAACGGGTCGCGGCGGAAATCCGTGCCGAGGTTGGAGAACGTGTCGCCGAGCTTCGGGGCCGCGGGATCATCCCACGGCTCGACGTCATCCTCGTGGGTGACGACCCGGCCTCGAAGGTCTACGTCGGCGCTAAGGCGCGGGCGTGTGAAAAGCTCGGCATGGTGTCCGGCACACACCGGCTGGAACCGAATGCCGGCCAGGCGGCGCTGGAACGGCTGATCGGTGATCTCAACGCTGACCCCGAGGTCGATGGGATCCTCGTGCAGCTGCCGCTTCCGGAGGGTTACGACACACACGCCGCCCTCGACGTGATCGATCCGGCCAAGGACGTCGACGGATTTCACCCTCGCAACGTCGGCCTGCTCCAGCAGGGCCGGCCATCCCTGACGCCGTGTACCCCGGCGGGGATCATGGAGCTGCTGCGCCGTGAGGAGATTCCCGTCAAAGGACAGCGTGCCGTCGTCGTCGGGCGCTCGGACATCGTTGGGAAGCCGTTGGCGATGTTGCTGCTGCACGCGCATGCGACCGTGACTCTCTGCCACTCGCGGACCCGGGATCTTACGAGCGTCACCCGCGAGGCCGATCTCCTCGTAGCGGCCGCCGGCAAGCTGGCGCTGATCGGTCCGGAGCACGTCAAACCGGGTGCCGCCGTCATCGACGTCGGCATTCACAGGCTGACCCGGCGGGAGGAGGTCGAGCGGCTGTTCCCCGGTGACGAAGCCCGGATGGCGCGCTTTGAGGCCAAGGGCTCAGTGTTGACTGGAGACGTGGACTTCGTCCGTGTCGCGCCGCTCGCCTCGCGCATCACACCGGTACCGGGCGGCGTTGGGCCGCTGACGATCGCCATGCTGATGTCGAACACCGAACGCGCGGCCCGCCTGCGCCGCGGGCGGGAGGAGTAGCCGGAGATGTCCGAAGCCGCCCGCACCGGCGCCGGAACGGACCCGGGCCACATCTGCACGGTCGGCCTGACCGGAGGTCTCGCGAGCGGGAAGAGCACGGTGGCGCATCTGCTCGCCGCCAAAGGTGCGCACGTGATCGATGCCGATGCGCTCGTCCACGAGCTGTACGCGGCCGGTCAGCCCGGCGCGGCCGCCGTTCGCGAGTTGTTTGGTCCGGACGTGCTTTCCAGCGATGGTTCTGTCGCCCGGGACCGGCTGGCACACATTGTTCTGAGCGATCCCCGGGCGCTGGCCCGGCTCAACGCGGCCATCCATCCGCTCGTGCGCCAGCGGGTCGCCGTATGGCTCGCCGGGCTGGCGGCGGGCGGCGGCGGGATCGCCGTCATCGAGGCGGCGCTGCTGGTCGAAACCGGCGGCTTTTCGAGCTACGATCTGCTGGCCGTCGTCTGGTGCCGGCCGGAGCAGCAGCTCGAGCGGGCGATTGCGCGTGGCATGGCCCCGGAGAAGGCGCGTGCCCTCCTAGCCGTCCAGGCGCCGCTCGAAGAGAAGCGGGCGCGCGCCGACATTGTGATCGACAACTCGGGTGAGAGGACCGCGCTGGCCGCCGAAGCGGATCGGGTCTGGAACGAGATCCGCACCCGCTGCGCAACGATCGGGCCGGGTGGCCGATGATCGATCAGCAGCGGCGTCTGTGCTGAGGTGATCGCTACTCGATCAGCGGCTCCAGCCACTCGGTCTGGTAGGCCTGTGTCTTCGGCACGATGCAGAGGAAGCGGACGGGAACATCGCCGCGGTTTTCGTACCAGTGCGCGACCCCTGCGGGGATCAGCACACAATCGCCGGCGTGCACGGTGACGGCGTCGGCGTCGAGACCGAGGACCATCTCGCCTTCCAAGACGACCTGCTCGTGTTCGATCGTGTCGTGGCGGTGAGCCGGGATCCGCCCGCCGGGCTCGATGGTAAATCGCCGCGTCACGTAGTTGGGAGCGCCCTCGTCGGGCCCCAGAAGAATCTGGATACTGGCGCCGCGCGTCCCGGGGACGGGGTTCGAGGGCGCCGCATCCATCGACCGGATCACTGGCTTGACTGGCTCGCTCATCTCGCCTCCCACCGTGCAGCCTACCATTGCCGGGCGGTTTTCCGCCGGTGTGCTTGGCAATCCGGTGGGGTGGCAGTACCATCGGCCGGCGGCTGGGCCGCGTCAATCATGAGCGATGGGAGGCAGCTATGGCTGGCACACTCAAGGGACGTCATCTTCTCAAACTGCTTGACTTTTCCCCAGCGGAGATCGGTGATCTTCTCGAGCTGGCAGGCACGTTGAAAGCGAACAAGCGGGCCGGCGTGACCGGCAAGACCCTCGCCGGAAAGAACATCGCACTGATCTTTGAAAAGCCGTCGACCCGGACGCGGGCTGCGTTCACTGTGGCGGTCGTCGACGAGGGTGGTCATCCCGAGTACCTGGGCAAGAACGATATCCAGCTCGGCAAGAAGGAAACCGTGGCGGACACGGCGCGCGTGCTCGGCCGGATGTTCGATGGGATCGAGTTCCGCGGGTTCTCCCACGAGACGGTAGAAACGCTGGCCCGGTATGCCGGCGTTCCCGTCTGGAACGGGCTGACCGATACGTGGCATCCAACACAGGTGCTCGCCGATCTGCTAACGGTCACAGAGGCGTTTGGACCGTTGCGCGGCTTGGCTCTGGCCTTCGTTGGAGACGGCAGAAACAACATGGCGCACTCGCTGATGATCGGCTGCGCCAAGATGGGCATGGATGTCCGGATCGTCGCGCCTGCCGAGCTGCATCCAAACCCTGCACTCGTCGAGACGGCCCGCTCGATTGCGGCAGAGACGGGGGGGCGCGTGACGGTGACGGACTCGATCCAAGAGGGCGTCACGGGTGCGCACGCCGTGTACACCGACGTCTGGGCGTCGATGGGGGAGGAGGCCAAGATCCCCGAGCGGATCGCTCTTCTCAAGCCGTACAAGGTGACCCGCAAGATGATGGAGATGACCGGACGCCGGGAGGCGATCTTCCTTCACTGCCTGCCGAGCTTCCACAATCTGGAGACCGAAACGGCGCAGAAGTACCCGGAGATCTGCGAGGTCGAGGACGAGGTCTTCGAAGGCCGGTGGTCCCGTGTCTTCGATGAGGCGGAGAACCGCGTACACACCATCAAGGCGGTGATGGTGGCGACGGCCGGGAGGTAAGGCTGAGCGCCGCCGGTGCGCTCGCGCTGACACTCCTGCTCGCTCTTGGGCTCACCGGCCTGGGCAGGTGGGGAATGACGATCGCTGAAGCATGGCCGGCGGCGCAACCGGGGCCTGATCATGGGTAACGTTTTCCAGCACCGGGAGCTGATGGTGGCTGGATCGCTCGACCGGGCGATCCTGCACCTCGGCACGCCGGCCGCGCTGGCCGCGTTGCTGCAAGCCGGGTTCCTGGTGGTTGACACGTTCTGGCTCGGGCGGGTCGGAGAGGTGGCGATCGCGGCGGCCTCGACGGCGGGCTTCGTCATGTGGCTCGCACAAACGCTCGGCGATGGGGCTGCGATGGGATCCGGAGCGGTGCTTGCCCAGGCGGTCGGCGCCGGCGATCGTCACGAGGCGCTGCGAGCCGCACGGGCGGGTCAGGTGCTGGCGGTCTGGGGGTCGCTGCTTGTGATGGGCCTTGGATTGGCGCTCGCTCCACCGGCCTTCAGCTTCATGGGGACGTCCTCTCCGGTGACCGCCGCCGGACTCGGGTACCTGCGAATCATCCTCTTTGGCATGCCGGCCTACTTCATCTTTGGCTGGATCGCGGCGGCGTTCCGGGCGGTTGGGGATGCCAAGACGCCGCTTGAGCTGCTCGCTCTCGCCGCCACGGTCAACATCGTGGCCGATCCGCTCCTGATCTTTGGCCCCGGAGGCCTCCCGCGGCTCGGGGTGCGCGGTGCGGCGCTGGCAACCGTCGGGTCGTGGGCCGCCGCCGCGGGTGCCGGCTGGGTCTTGCTCGGACGTCTTCGGATCAGGCCGCCGATCACCGGTTTCCTTCGGCCTCCCCATGAGACATGGCGCGCGCTGCGCGTGGGTCTGCCGCTGGGGATCGAGGGTGCGCTTTTCTCGCTGATCTACATTGTGCTGACACGCATTACGACGTCGTTCGGCACGCCGGCGGTCGCAGCGCTCGGTGTTGGACACAAGCTGGAAGTCTTCAACTACTTTGTCTGTGCGGGGATGGGCGCCGCGGCCACGACGCTCGTTGGCCAGAGTCTGGGCGCAGGCGCCCCGGTCCGGGCGAGGCGGGCGGCGTGGAGGACGCTCTTCCTGACGCTCGTTCCCGTTGGGATCGTAACGATGGCGCTCGTCACCTTTCCGGCCGAGGCCGTCCGCGTGTTCATCCCAGCGTCCGATGTTGTGACCGCCGGGATGACGTACGTGCTGATCGTCGGGATGTCACAACCGTTCATGGCGTTCGAGGTCGTGCTTCTCGGAGCGTTCGCCGGCGCACATCGGACGGTGGCTCCGTCCGTGTTCCAGATTCTCCTGACGGCAAGCCGCATCCCGGTGGCTGCGTACCTCGTGGCGCACGGATGGGGTGTTGAGGGGATCTGGCTTGCCATCGGATCGACAACGGTGGCAAAGGGCCTCGTGCTCGGAGGCCTATTTGCGGCGTGGCCGTTCCAAGCACGGTCCACGTAACGGCCACTTCGGTACGTGCCGGATAGGGACCCAGGCTTCGGATGAATACCGGTTTTAGAACGTGCGGTACAATGAGACGCCACGGGAGGTGACACGATGATTGAACGGATTCGCGAATATCTTGGTGACAAAGCATCGTTGCTCGACTATTCGTGCACGGGGATCAGCAAGGAGATGTTGCATCTCCCGGGTCCCGATTTCATCGACCGCGTAACGGCGGCAAGCGACCGTTCACCGGCGGTGCTGCGGAACCTCAATTGGGTCTTCAACACCGGCCGGCTCGCTGGGACGGGCTACCTGTCGTTGCTGCCGGTCGACCAGGGCATCGAGCACTCGGGAGCCGCCTCCTTCGCGCCCAACCCGATCTACTTCGACCCGGAGAACATCGTCAAGCTCGCCATCGAAGGTGGATGCAACGGCGTTGCCTCGACGCTCGGCGTGCTCGGTGCGGTGTCCAGGAAATACGCCCACAAGATCCCCTTCATTGTGAAGATCAATCACAACGAGCTGCTGACCTACCCGCCGATGTACGATCAGACGCTGTTCGCATCGGTCGAGCAGGCGTTCGATCTCGGGGCGGTTGGGATCGGTGCAACGGTGTACTTCGGTTCGGAAGAGTCCCGCCGGCAGATCCTCGAGATCTCCGAAGCGTTCCAGCAGGCGCACGAGCTGGGGATGTTCACGGTTCTCTGGTGCTACCTGCGGAATTCGGCCTTCAAGAAAGACGGTCAGGATTACCACGCATCGGCAGATCTGACCGGACAGGCCAATCACCTCGGCGTCACGATTGAGGCCGACCTCGTCAAGCAGAAGCAGCCGAACCGCAACGATGGGTACACGGCGCTTCATTTCGGGCGGACGAGCCCGCTCGTGTACGACAAGCTGGCGCCGGACAACCCAATCGAATGGACGCGGTGGCAGGTCGCCAACTCGTACATGGGACGGGTCGGGTTGATCAACTCTGGTGGACCGTCGGGCGTCAACGATTTGGCGCAGGTCGTGACGACAGCCGTGATCAACAAGCGTGCGGGCGGTATGGGTCTGATCACCGGGAGGAAGGCGTTCCAAAAGCCGATGGACGAAGGTGTCAAGATTCTTAATGCGGTGCAAGACGTCTATCTGTGTGAGGACGTGACGATCGCGTAGCTCTACATCCTGGATGAAAAAACGCCCCGCCGGAAGGCGGGGCGTTCGTCGTTTGAGCGGTGCGGTCAGAAAACCCAGCCGAGCGAGGCGGAGTAGATCACCACCGACCCGGTTGTGTCGTACAGGTACGGATCGTCGTCGCTGAAGTCGGCGTAACGCACCGTCCCGTTGACCCAGAAGCTCTTGTTGACGTGATAATCGACGCTGAACTGTCCTTCGAACCGAGTCACGTCGAGATCGGAGTAGCTGTAGGTTCGTGAGAAATCGAACGACGTGTTGGGATCGTGAGCGACGTATCCCGGCGCTGCCAAGGAGAACGGGTCCATCCCGCTATCCGAGCTCGTCCAGGTCGCATCGAGGCTGAGGTCCCACCTCTCGTTCGGATGGAACTTCAAGCCGGCCATTGCAGTGTTCGTCGTTGCGTCGTAGTGAAGCATGGTTCGCGCGTAGCCATCCTGGCCACCCATGATGCCGCCTGCTCACCCATCGTAGATGGGGATTGTTGTCGGTGCATCGAGGCTCATGTCCTGCCACGCGTATCCGACGTACCACTCCCAGTGATCGGCCGGCGCCGTCCACAACGTCAGTGTCGCCGACTGGTTGGTTCGCGACCAGTTCGTCAGTGTGCCATCGGTATTGTTGCCATCCCACCAGTTGTAGCTGGCGGAAAGCATGGAGCGGCCCCACATATAGGACGCCTGTGCCCGGGCTTCATCCCAGCTCGCTGGAGATGCGGTGCCATCTCCGATACGTGCCTGCTGGAACTGGTAGTACTGGTCCGAAACGAACGGGTTCGGCGCCGGTGGCGCCACGAGGGTTGATGCCTGTTGGTCGAGCGCCATGAACGGGTTGTCGACATCGCCGTGACGGTACCGGGCACGCAGTGTTAGCCCATGGGCTGGGTGTGCGTACCACGACAGGCCAAGCACGTTGGTCGTCGTCTTGGTGTCGGTCGGCGTCACGTGGTAGTGCTGCCGGTCGGTCCCGTTGAACTTCCATTCGAACTTCAGCTGCCCCGCCCGGCCCCCGAGCCGGTAGCTGGCATCGAGGACGGATTCGACGACGTCACGGTTGAGCGCGGAGAGGCGTTCAAAGTCCGGATCGAAACCGTAGAGCTCGCGGTACGTTTTTCCCGCCGTTGGTCCGGCGATTGACACCGGCTCAGCGGTATCGACGAAGACGTCCTGGCTGTCGACGGTGTAGGCGCGGCCCCTCCACGTCAGCCGCCAGTGTTTCCCGAGACGTCCGGCGGCATTGATCATGTAGCCGGAGTAGTCCGATTCGAGACCGGTGTAGTTGTTTTGCGTGTTCGACCACACGCCCGTGCCGTTGACGATAAATGGACCGACCTTCGACAGGTGAATGTCCAGCCTCGCGATGTCCTTGTCGATGTCGGGCCACAGGTCAACGGGGAGCGGGCCTTGCGCCGAGTCGTACTGCACGCGGTCGTTAAACAGCGGGAGCCGCAACGATGGATGAACGGCATCGTCGTACGTTAGAGTGACGTTCTTATAGTTCTGCCGGAGCTCCCGGGAGGTGTACCGTGCCCGGACAAAGCCGGTTTTCCACGCGACCTTGGCCTCGAGCGTTCCATCGGTCGTTCTCTCGTTGAGCGGGTGGTTCATGCTGCTGACGTGGCAGGCGTCGCAGTGAGAGAGCGCGTACGTCTGGCGGTGGCCTTCCCGGTGCTGGTCGCGGACCTCGAACGCCAGGGTCAGCGCCGAGGCGCCGGGGATCTGGAACTCCGTCCGGTTGAACAGCACCGAGTAGTGCATCCCGTACTTCATGCCTGGATTGAAGTCAGTGTGGTAGACCGCCTTGTCGACCGTATCGGTCGCTTCAAGGTCCGTCATCGGGTCATGTCCGAGGCGGTGCAACATCTTCGTGAAGCTCGTATGGGAACGCACCATGCGGCCGAAATCAAAATCGACCGTACCCTGAATGTCGTTCGAATGGGTGCCGTGGGCCGAGACGAGGAGGCTCCCCGCCTTCGAGAAGGACGACAGGTGCAGGTCAAGCACGGGGCCTCCGCTCGTCGGCTGGTACTCGCTGACGACGTCCTGGGAGTCGCTCGTGCTCGCTCCCCAGGCTCCGATCGTGACGGTGCCCTTCGTTGTCGTTTTGGACTCGCCGTCATCCCCAGCATGGACCAGCACAGGGAAGGCGGCGAGAGCCAGAATCAGCATGAGACGAATCGTTGCTTTCATGGGTACGCCTCCTTCCTTACCGTGTCAGCGCGCGCCCCATCCCCGGTACGGTCTGCGACGGCAAGTCGGAGCCGTGAACCTTGGGATGGCACTGCGTGCACTTGGTGCTGAATGCTCTGTTGATGCTGTGGACCCCGGAAACATTCTGGCGGAGCGTACCGCCGACTTCGAGCGGGCCATCTGGGCTTCTCAGGCCTGCGTGGAAGTGAAATTCGTGGCACTGCAGGCACAGCATCGGCTCATTGGCGACGAGCAGGTTGTTTGCCACGCTCCCATGGGGCTTGTGGCAGATCAGACAATTCTCCTCGACCGGCTCGTGCTCGAAGATGAACGGACCCTCCTTGTCCTGGTGGCAGGTGTAGCAGAGGTCGTTGATACGGCCGTGCGTCTTGAGCATGTGATCGGTCGCCGCGTGAGGATCGTGGCAGCTGACGCAGCTCATCTTGCCCTCGCGCACCGGATGGTGGGAGGGAAGCTGGAACTCGGCGACGACGTCCGCATGACATTTCTTGCACGAGTTGAGCGGGTTCGTGTGTTTGTGAATCGTGTGGCAGTCGAAGCACGTGACACCTTCACTGGCGTGGATCGACGCATGCCACTCGTCGAGCCCCTTGAGCTGGTGACAGGAGAGGCAGACCTGTTCATCGGCTTGCGTCTTTTTTGCAAACGTCCGGATGAACGAAGGGTCGCCCGTCTCCATGTGCTTGGCACCGTTCCCATGGCACGCCTGGCACCCAACCTGGTGGCCACCGACCTCGAACGGCTTAATCCGCATATGGATATTGTTGGCCATCGCAGCGGCGACGTCATCGTGGCAGTCGGCGCAGGTCGGGCCCTGGTCTGCCAGGACCGGCCACGCGAGAACCCCGAGAACGGCGGCGCATGCGAGCCATCGTGAGAGTTTCATATTCCATCCTCCTTGCTTCGCTCCTCGAACATCGAGATTGGCCATCCCGAACAGACGCTCAGAGGGGGGCAACGGCATCCCATCCCGCAACCGCGCCGCGCCACCCTCCCGGGGTGGCTCCGGCAGCTTCAACGGCACGGAGCGGAAAAATCCATATTAAGCAAGCTCGTACTCATATTCACAAGCTAAGGGGCGTCTTCTCACATGTCAAGATTATGTCACATTGCACATACACTCAGTTTTAAGCATGTCAAATGTCTCATATAACGATTCATGGAAATAGCGGTGCCGCTATCGTGGACCCAAGGTCAGAATGAGATAGATCCAGTTCGCGAGAATGATGAGAACGGCGGCGACGCGCGCCCAGAGGGGGAACTTGAGAGAAACAGCGGGAATGGGGAGCCGTGTGAGCGCCCACACCGGAGCGATGAGCCCTCCGGCGGCGAATGCCACACCGGTGAGTGTCACGAGCGGGTTTGCCGCCAGCGCCCGGAGGAGCTCGCCATGGAGGAGCGCGATCGCCGCATGGGTGCTCCCACACGTTGGACAGGGGATGCCGGTCAGCTGCCTGAACGCGCAGCGAGGCAGAAACGGCGGCAACGCGAGCCACAGCCGGCGGAGCGAAATCGAGGCGATCACCACGACGCCCCAGAGATACGTCAGTTGACGCTCCTCCGTCCGGAGGGGGCGCCACTTCACCGCATCTGTCCCGCCGCGTGCGAGAAGGCCGATAGAATCGCCGCACCGGAGAGCGCGAAGATCCCCGCGAGGCAGGCACAGCAGACGACGAGCGGCAGCAGCACGGCCAGCGCAGCTTTCCCTTGGCTGATTCGATGTGCCTCGGCGATGCCGATGATCTCGAGCACGAGCGCCCAGATCCCTCCTGCAAGACCGCCGCACAGCGGAACGATCTGCGCAATCTGGGCTGTGGCCGCATAGCTCATGACCCGGAACGTCGCATCGAAGCCCGCGTTCGCGCCACCGAGGATGAGGAGCATCAGGTGCACGATGCCCGACCAGATGAAGAGCCCGATCAGGACGAGGACCGGAGCCAGGACCATCATGAAGATCGTAAGAGCCACGAACAGACCGGTGCTCTGAAATCGTTGCATCTCACCAAACTGATGCATGCCGGGCATGAGCCGCCACGTCATGCCCCGAAGTGCCAGGTTATAGAGCTCGCTGACGATGACGCCGGTCCACCCGAGCAGGATCGCGTACAGAATGGGCCGGCCGAGGTCCCCGCTCCGGCGCATCCTGGCGAACGCCTCAGCCGGCCGGATGATGAACAGCTTGAGCGTCTCAAAGAACGCATCAAAAAACGGTTCGCCCGGCGTTTCCCAGGGCAGCGGTGTCAGCGTGCCCGGTCCGGGCTCGGCACCGGAGCTGCCGGGCGCGGGTGGATAGGGCGGTGGTGGAACGTCTGCCATCTTCGTGCCTCCTCGAATACGGGTTCATTCTACCCGAACGGCAAGGTCATCGTGAGCCTCCCAGCCCCCTTGTACCCGAGTACCCAAGCGTTACGTGCTCTACGCGAAACCTTCTGAGCGGGGGACAACGATCTTTTCGCTCTCCTCTTTCCCAGCGTTCCCTGCCCGAGACCTCATCGGTGGGCTGGGAAACGAACACACGGCATGCATGCCGCCTGTCCAACAGCGTCCCCAACTCTGTGACTCAAGATGCATCTGGAAAACGCAACCGCGGAGGGCGCTGACGTTCGCAGAGCAAGGCTCATAAATTCAACACTGTCCTCTGACTCCTTTGCTCCACAGTCTTGAAGAGCCGAGAGTAGGGGACAGTGTTGAATAGATTCCGATGATTTCGACTGAGAGTAGGGGACAGTGTTGAATAGATTCCGATGATTTCGACTCATCCCCAACTCTACGGTTCTGGTGAGGTTGGCGATATTCGACACTGTCCCCTTTTCAGCGATCGGCGTTGGATGAGCGACCAGTTCAACGAGAGACTCTTCGTGTCTCCGCC
>WGCW01000086.1 GCA_015493585.1 Acidobacteriota bacterium | reverse complement strand
ACGGGGCACAGCGCAACAACCTCGGGGTCCACACCCGTTTGGCGGAGGTGGCAAGCCTGATATGATGCATCTGATGATCTATCAGGAACCCGACTTACGACGGTACCGTGAGCTGGTGAGGCGGCTCCTCGATGGTGAGATGCCCTCTGGTGACGTCTTTGACGGGGCCCGTGCCATCCTGAAAACCGAACCGGGGTCCGCCTCGGGATTTCAGGCGATCTGCGTGCTCCTCGAAGGCGCGATGGCCGACGCGGCCTTACCCATCGACGATGCCCAGCTGATCGTGCCCCTGCTCAAGAACCTCGCCTCCGGTACCGTGCAGGTTGAGGATCTGGTGTGAACGCAATCTGGGTTCTCGCGGCCATCCTGCTCCCGGCCGGGGGAATCTTCATTGGAACCCTGCTCCGGGCAACCTCCGAGCCCGTCGCCATCTTCTCCAACGCGGTGATCCCGGGCTCAGGCCTGGCGATGCTCAAACGCCCGTTCCTTGAAACCATTGCAGGAGGGTTGATCACCATGGTCTCCCTTCTCGTGCTCGAGAGTCCCGAGAATCTTGGCATGTACGTGCCCGTGATGATTCTCGGTGCGGTATGGGCATCGCTCTACACGTCCCTCAACCCATTGAAGATCCTCGGACAACCGGCCGCTGGAGCCTCTGGACCGGCGTACCCACTCCCGCCCGGCGGAAAATCGCGCACTGCCTCCGGTGAGAAGAAGAAATCCGAATCGGACGCCGGCTATACCGTCAGAGTCGTGTGCACGGAATGCGGCGCAGACGTCGAAGTCCCCGTCTTGCACCGTATGGCGCGCTGCCCGTACTGTGGCAGCGCTCACCTTGTCATCGGCCAGGGGGAAACGCTTTTCATCGCCATCCCGGACAAGACGGCGGACCCGCAGGACCTTCAGAACGCCGTCCTTGAATACTACCGGTACGAGTACTACAAGAAACTGTATGAACGGCAGGTCGCTCCACTTGAACAACGGGCGACGACAGCTGGTGCTGATGGCAGGATGCTCGACAACCCCGAGATGGAGCTGGCCGCGGCTGCGGCGGAAGCTCGAATTTCGCGCGCTGCAGACGCGTACCGGGAGCGCCTCCGAAAGGTTCTCGAAATTCGTCAAGCAAGACGGTTCTGGGCGCCCTACTGGCATGGCATGGGAACCCTTTACGAGGCCATCTTTGGACGGGACCGCCGATCGCTTGAAAAGAAAATGGCCTTCGCTGTTCGCACCATTGAAGCCTCGATGCCCGCCAACGACACCATCGAGCTTCCTGCCATGGGACACCTCAGCTATCTCAGGACGCTGATGCCCGCAGCTGACTTGGGCGAAAACGAGGTGGGACTCCCAATCACGAGGGACGCCTCCACACTCAAGATGGCATACGGGGATCTCGACCGGAAACAGATCGATCAGACGCTGCAAAGGATCCACCTGGGCACCAGCTTCACGCAAGAGGTGACTGGCCTGCTCTGGCGTCCCTGGAGGCTTGTCGAAGCAAAGGCGGACGGCATTTCAGACATCCTCCTGATTGATGCTGCCGCCGGGTCTGTCGCCAAGAAGCTCGACACCCCACCGCAAACCGCGTTTCAGCCGATTCCAGAACGAGTCAGGCAATCCGGACATACACTCCGATTCATTCCAATGGAGTGCCCCAACTGCGGCTTCGAGTTCCCCTTCGACGTCAACGCCATCGTCCATTTCTGCACAAACTGTCATCGCGCCTTCGTGGTCGATGGCAACTCCAAGAAGGAAATCCGGTATGGGCGTGCTGCCCTCGACGGCAACACCGATGGTGATCTCGTCCCATTTTGGGGCTTCGATCTTGAGCTCGCTGACACATCAGGCCAGATCGTTACGGACCTGGCCCATCTTACGGACGGTATCGACGGTACGTTCGATCAGATCGGTGATGACGCACCAACTTCTCAAGACACGGTGCTCGTGCCAGCGTTCCGGGTCATCAACTCCCACCTGATGACGAAGGCATTTCAGAGAATGTCCCGTTTCACCGCTCCATTCAAGGAACCCGTCACCGACGAACGGTTCCCGCTCGAAGAGAAATCACGGCCGTGGAGCGTTTCCCTCCCGGAGGCAGAGGCCCGGCGGTTCCTCCCGCTGTACCTCGCCAACGTTTTCACACTCCGCGATCTCGCGAGAGCCAATCTCCAAGGCGTGACGGCTGGGCTCTTCAAGACCAATCAACGAAGCGCCGGCCGGCTCATCTACGTACACGTGCCACGGCCACTGACCGAACCGTTCCGGCCGTACATCGGCCGTTTCAAGACCCAGGCTATTGCGGCGGCGGAAGGGATCGCCGAGACCCGTACCCGCGGAGCCTAACCCGCCACTCCGCTCACGACAGGCTTCCGGTACAATAAGCCAAGAGATCGTAAGGATCCCCCGGCAGAGCCGGGGGCTTTCAAGTGTGAGCCGCCCAAGGCGTCGCTGTTATTGGTGCTCACGAGCGGCATAGGAGCCCCCTGAAGGGGGCTGTTGGCGATCTACAACAACCGAAGCTGATCGAGGCGCCGATCCTCCTCTTCTTGCTTGACGATGTATTCCCGGATCGCTTCCTCATCCCGACCGACTGTTGA
>WGCW01000085.1 GCA_015493585.1 Acidobacteriota bacterium | reverse complement strand
CAGTGGGCAGATGTGCTGGGGCGCGTTCCGTCTGGGCTGATCTTGACGCTTGAGGAGGTGAGGATGCTCGTGGAGCCGGTTCTGCTACGAGCCGGTGAGCGGGGGTTGGGCGGGAGGGGTGGAGGCGTGCGTGTGCTCTCGGCGATGGAAGCGCGGGGTGTGACCTTCGAGCATCTCTTCCTGGCGGGGCTCGTTCGCGATGTTTTTCCGCGTGTGGTGCGGGAGGATCCGCTGATGCCGGACCGTTTCCGGATCCGGTTGCAGCAGGACTTTCCCGACGTGCCAGTCAAGGGGCAGGGATGGACTGAAGAGGCCTACCTCTTTGCATCGCTGGTTTCCTCCGCCAGCCATGTGTGTCTGTCCTGGGCAACGAGGAACGGTGCCGGTCAGCCGGTGGCCCGCTCGTCGTTCGTCGAGCGGATGATCTTAGAGGGTGGACTCGAGGTCCAAAGCGTACCCGCTGTCTATCCAGCGGTGCGCACGAACGGCTTTAACGCAGACCCCGTGCGTCCGGCCCACGAGTGGGCGATTCTTGCGGGGCTCGAAGGGGAGAGGAACGGTCTCGAAGCAGCCATGGCGGCGTCCATCCACGAGGGCCGGGAGCGTGCGGCGGTCCATCGTTGGGCCGCGGAGCCCGGTCGCGTCGCAACGGCCCGGTACGCAGTGCTGCGTGAACGTGAGGCACGATGGAAGGACGCCGGTCCTGGACCGTGGGCAGGATTGCTGGCACAGCCTCCTCCCGGGGCGGATGGGGAGCAGGTTTGGGTGACGACGTTGGAGCAGCTCGCCACATGCCCCTGGCAGGCGTTGGTTGAAAAGGTGCTTCGTGTAACATCCCCGGCCGATCCGCTCGTCGATCTCCCGGATCTTGATCCGGCCCTGGTGGGGAGCGTGGTGCACGCCGTGCTGGCCGAGCTGGCCGTTCGCGCCGGTGCACCGGCGCGGGCGACGCTCGGCAAGCTCGAGGGCGTTGAGCCTCGTTCACTTCAGCATCCGGGAGCGGCCACGCTGGAAAAGATCCTCTCCGGGCAGGCGGAGAAGCTCGCGCTCAGCCAGGGAATTCGTTCACCCGCGGTGGCGGCGATGCTCGTCGAGCGGGCACGGCCGTTCGTCGAGTTGGCCCTGAACCTGGAGGTTGAGGGGGAGCCTCCGCACGTGATCGGGGCTGAGATCAACGGAGCGGTACAGATGGAGGCCGGATTCGATCTCAGATTCCGTGCGGACCGTGTGGACCGGGGACCGGAGGGGCTGATCCTGACCGACTACAAGACGGGGAAGCCGGTGTCGCAAGGTGCCAAGGAAGATACACGAAGGAAGCACCTGCTTGCTGAAATCGCCTCCGGCCGCCTGCTCCAGGGGGTGGCGTACGCCGCCGGAGCCGGGAACGGCGCAGTGGGGAGGTATCTCTTTCTCAAGCTCGATGATCGTCTGACCCGGGACATCCGCGACGTCCGAATCAGGGCCAAGGACCGGATATTCACAGAGACTTTCGAAAAAGCCGGGGAAGTGCTCTGGCGGATGTGGCAAACCGGTGCGTGCTTCCCGCGAGTCGAGGAGGCCGGCACACGGGGGAAGCCAGGCGCTGCCTGTGCCTTCTGCAGGGTCAAAGAAGTGTGTCTCAAAGATGATAGTGCGTATCGCCGCCGCGTCGCCGCATGGATGGAGTCGGCGGCGGACCATCGTATGCCAAGCGCCGTGGAGCGTGCTGCTCGCGACGGCTGGTGGCTTGGCCGGAAGAAGCGCACATGATGGTGAAGGGTGCGCTCGAAGATCTGAGGCGGGCAGACCGCGAAGCACGCCGCCGGGCACACGAGGAGCTCCAGATGCCGGTCGCTGTCGAGGCAGGCGCGGGAACGGGCAAGACCTCGGTCCTGGTGGCGCGCGTGCTCGCATGGTGCCTTGGCCCGGGCTGGGAAGAAGCTGCGGAACGGTTGAGCCGGGCCGGTGAACAGGCCGGGATGACCGAGGTTGCGGCGGCGACGATCGAGGGCGTGGTGGCAATCACCTTTACGGAGAAGGCCGCAGCCGAGATGGAACAGCGGGTTGCTGAGGCTTTGGCCACGATCCGGAGAGGCGAGCCGGTCGTTGGCTTCGACCTGCTGCCCGTTCCGGACGCTGACGTCTCCCAGCGGGCTGGAGCCCTGCTCTCGGTGCTTCACCGGTTTCCCGTCAGTACGATCCACGGCTTTGCCAGCCGTCTGCTTGCACGCTATCCCGTGGAGGCCGGTGTGGCGCCTGGCTTCGTCGTCGATGCCGACGGGTTGGCCCTTTCGGAAGAGGCGCGCGCGGTTGTCGAAGAAGCGGCACACGCTGGAGGAGAAGATCTGCCGGAGGGATGGCGCGAGCTCGCCGCATCCGGTGCCGGACCAGGCTCGATCGTCGAGGCGCTCGAGCTGCTGGCGCGCGAGGGGGTACAGCCGGAAGTGCTCGAGGAGGATCCATTCTCCCCGGCCGTCGTTGGTGAGCTGCTCTCCGGCGCCCGGGATGCTTGTGAGAAGCTCGCGAGGCTCGTGGGCGACCTGCTCGGGTCTTCTGCGGCGGATCGGGAGCTCGGCCCGCAGATTCCGCCGGTGCTGGAAGAGCTCAGCGCGGAATTGGATTCACACCGTGGCGGTGGGGCTGATGGAGCGTTCGTGGCCTTGGCAGACCATGCGAAGGGCATTCCGGACAAGCTGGTCAACCGGATCAGGGAGTGGGCCAAGGGAAAGTTCGGGAAGAAGGAGGCGGCTGCTTTCGCCGGATCTGAGGAGGAG
>WGCW01000084.1 GCA_015493585.1 Acidobacteriota bacterium | reverse complement strand
ATCTTAAATGAGCCGCTCCCCTTGCTGAGCGTGCCGCTGACGTGCAGGGCAACCTGCACGTAGGTGCTCCCGTAGAAGAAGCCTGCGTAACCGGACGAGCTGCTCGCGTACCCGTAGATTCCCATGCCGGAATCGGTGAACCCTGCGATGCCCTGGGCGTTGGAGCCGTGGCTCGAACCGTAGACCGCGGCGCCGTGGGTACCAGTGTTCTCTGCGTGAACGACTCCCCTGCCGCTACCGGACGGACCCCAGGAGCGAATCCCGTGCGTTCCATCGCTGATGAGCGTCTCGAAATGGTCGCCAACCACCGTAAGCTGGCCGTTGACATGGGTGTCGCCGTCAAAGTAACCGGCCTTCCCGCTAGAGGAGTAGCCGTAGACGCCATTTCCGCTGGTGGATTGACCGTGGATGCCGTCGCCACCACCGGCGCCGTAACCCCAGACCCCGATTCCGTTCCCCTCGTTCGCGCCGTAAACCGCCGCAAGATGGGTGGTGTTGGTCTGAGCCCAGATGGCGGTGAAGTTCCCGCTATTGACGAGGTGGAACAACGGGGTGGTGTTCGTATTGCCCACACTGCTGTACGGCAAGGTCAGACCTCCCTGTTCGTCGGAAGCCCAACTGACCGACGAGCCGTTGAACTTCAGCACCTGGCCGTTCGAGGCTCCAGAACCACTGATCTTCGATGTGGTGACGGCGCCGTTTGCGAGGTCAGCGGACTGAACCGTCCCGTCGGCGATCTTGGACGAACTCACGGCGCCGTTGGCGAGCTTACTGGAGGTCACCGCACTGTCTGCGATCTTGCCGGTTGTCACGCCGCTCCCGGCGATGGAGAGTGTCACGTCGCCCGAAGTGCCGCCACCGGCGAGCCCCTCACCCGCGTAGACTGCCGTGATGTCTCCCGTGCCTCCCCCAGAGCTCTGTTGGAGCTCGTACTCCATCTCGAGGGTCGAGGGGTCTTGGGAAACAGTGCCGTTGCCCACCATGGAGGCGAAGGTCAGCACCTTGCCGGAACCGGAGAGCACCTCCACATCCAGGCGGCCACCGTCAACCATTGCCCCTGAGTCAAACGCATGTATGCTGACCTGTACCGGCTCGTACGGCGCGAGCGTGTACGTCTTCGATGTAAGCTCGGCCCCGTCCCGGTCGTAAAGCGTCACCTCTACCGTCGCGTTGCCTCCAGCAGTCTCAACCATCGCAAAGTTGCTCCGGAAGCTGCCGTCCGCAGG
This sequence comes from Acidobacteriota bacterium, assembly GCA_015493585.1. Classification (GTDB taxonomy): domain Bacteria; phylum Acidobacteriota; class Thermoanaerobaculia; order Thermoanaerobaculales; family Sulfomarinibacteraceae; genus JAADFN01. Next base: position 3,198 of record WGCW01000084.1, on the reverse strand, counting down.
GTTCGTGATCCCAGGAATTGATGTCTTCTTCCCAGAGCCGATCGCAATCTCCGACGGCATCCCCGCCACGAACTGCCCCTGTGAATCGGCCAGCCCGGCGGTGGTCAGGTTGTACGATCGCGCCGAAACAACAACCTTCCGATCGCTCTGAAACCGCAACGCACCGATCGCGCTGCTCAGCCCGAAGAGATCTTCATACACGTCCTCCAGCTTCAACGTCTCCCCGGGATCGACCGTCACCGTCTGTCGTACCGGCGACGGGTTCGATTGATCCCGGACGAGGAAGCTGACCGTCACGTGTGCCGTCTCGGTCCCCGGATTGTGGATCCAGACGGTGGCGTACCACATGGAGCCATGGGCACCGGTGGTGCGGGCCAGCGACGGCACGAAGATATCCGTGCCGGGAACGCCGGCCCACAGGAGCGTTCCGCCAAATGCCAGACTCAGGACGAGCATGCCAAGGATTCGAAGCTGTTTCATGATCAACCTCCCAATGTCGTGGCGGCGTTGGCCAGCCGCCGTTGCTGTTCTGAAATCAGCTTTAGTCCGTGGCGTCTCGCGGTCCATAGCCCGACGCGACAATCTCATGCCGGAATGCGCCAACCGGGAAATATGGCGCGCCCGTGCCGGTCCTGTCGTGTTCGGGTAGGCGCCGGAGGTGAGCGCTCGGGACATGAATCACGAGGGAAACCAACGGGGAATGGGGGTGTCCCATGCGCAACGTTTCGCTCGATCCGGTCAGGCTCAACGGGATGCAGAACCGGCGGTTCCGGCCGTTGAGTGAGGAAACCCAAGGACGCTGGGACGCAAAGGTGACGAGACGGTCCGCCGGTTGGCCGATCGTGGCGGCTCTTTCCCCGCGGAGTGAGATTCCCCGGTTGGCGCCTACCGACCGTCGAACATCAGCCATGTTCGCCCTTCATTGGGGCGAAGCCCGTCCTGATGCGGTTCTACCTCGCTGTCTCCTGATGAGACCTAGCGCCATCGGATACGATGCCGTCGCCGGTCGTGCCACTCAAACACCACGGGGATCATTCGCGGCGGTGGTGCCGGGAGGGGCGCGCGACCTGCCTACTTCAATCCGACGTTGGGTGTCGTCCCGAAGACGAAGGTGGCGTCGCCGGTGTCATCGTTGACCACCGAGGCGTAGGCGTAGAAGGAGTACGCGTTGTCATTGCTGTAGGTCCGAATGGACACGTCATCCCGTTGCGGCAGGTTCCAGAGGTCCGCAACCCGGTCGAGCTGCACCAGCTCGTGGGGTGCAAGGTCGATCTCGTGACTGGCCAGTGTCTCGTTGAGGGTCGCATCGTACACCATGATCGTGACGCTATAACTCTCGTCTGTCGGATTGGCGATACCGATGGAGAGCCGGGTACCCGCCACTGTCGTCAGCCCCGAGAGGACCCCCTGGCGGCCCAGGCGGTCCAGCGGCAGGCCGGGGACCGCCTGGCCGAACTCGCCGCAGGCGTTCCCCGCGTTGTAGACGCGGGCGCGAACCTCCACGCCTGTATTGTCAGCCGAGACGATCAGCATCCCCTTGGAGCTCTCCAGGCCGAAGGTTTCGAGCACGATATCGTGGAAGAACAGGCCGTGATACCCCTCGACCTGGACCGTGTGGGTCAGCACCCCACCCGTCGTGGGGTAGTAGTTGAGCGTCACGCCGGAGGTGTCGCCGTAAGGATTCTGGATCCAAACGTCGGTCCGCCACTGGGTCCCGTAGTTTCCGGGAAGATGGGCCACGACCGGAACGACCACCTGGTCCGAGCCAATCTGGACGGCAGCCACCGGTGCCGCGAAACTGAGCGCCACTGTTGTGGCGAGCAACGCCAGTGTGAAGCGGCGTAAGAGGCGATCACCGATCCTGCATGCTTCGGGGCTTTCCACGGCCTGCCGGTCATAAAATTTCATGATGAGCTCCTTCTTTGATTTGGTTTTCACACCATACCATGCCATCGCTCTTCTCTGCTAGACCATGACCTGCTCTCCTGCTCTTGAGCTCAGCTATCGCCCGGTGGTGTCCGGGCCAAAAGCCGGCCCGTGGTGGGTCGCGGGCCGTGGCATGATGGGCACCCATGGCTCAAGAGGACGAAGCAATCGGAATTGTGGCGGGTCCGTCTCAGGCGGAGCGGGAGGCCCTCCGTTGGGTGGAGTCCAACCACGCCCGCATGGCGGAGGAGCTCCAGCCACTACTGCGCGCCGTGGCTCGTGTCATTTAAACGCCAGCCTTCCTGATATCCGGAGTTCGTATCTGTCAACACCGGTTTCGGATGAGACGGAAACGCCGGTTTTGATTTGACACATTTCACGGTGTGGCGGGACCTCCTTTCTGGGTATTGAGGGGCGAGGGTGGGAGGCCGGCGGAGCGATGTTGACGGAGTCTGAAGCTTGAGCCCTGGATGTTGATGGTGACGGAGTGATGGAGCAGGCGGCTGAGTCGGCGATGGTGAGCTGCTTGTCTTCTGGCCAGATGGGGCTATGGCTCGTGTCGGTGAGGCCGTCCATCCCTCGAGTGTACCGCGGCCCGATATCGCGCGAGTAAGGATCCCCCGGCAGAGCGGTGGTATCAAAAAAATGTTGTGTTTGGGGGAACCAGGCGGAGAGGAGGGAAAGGATGACAGTCTCAAGAAGGATGATCGTCGTCGTCGAGGCTGTGGGGGCTGTGGGAAACGGGGGAGGGGCCCCGTTTTCCACAAACCCACAGCCCTCCAGGCGCGGCCGCTTCGCGCCTCAGGGCGGGTCGGCGGTTGAGAGAGTGATGCATGTGGCCGGGGCGTCCGGCTTGAGCCGGAGCGTGATAGAAAAAGAGCGCGCCACCCTCGATCAAGAGTGGAGGAGTGGCGCAGAAAGGAAAAAACTATGACGGTGAAAAATATAACCTCTCAACGGTCCGATGTGCAAGACTATCTTCAGAGTCAGCTTGATGAGCTGGTAGCGGGCTCTCTGGCTGACGCGACGGTGAATGAGCTGCTGTCGGCATTGCTGGGCCGCCTCGCTGCGGCCGAACGTGGGAGCTACTTCCGCGAAGCGCATGAGGACAAAGCCAACGGGTTTTACTCAAGGAGGCTCGAGGCGGGATCTTTGCCGTTGTCGGTCAAGGTCCCACGAACCCGCTCCGGGGCGTTTCGTCCCTCGATCCTGCCCTCGCCATACGAGCGCTCGTTTCCCGCCGAAAAGCGCGAGCTTGTCATGAGCCTCATC
>WGCW01000083.1 GCA_015493585.1 Acidobacteriota bacterium | reverse complement strand
ATCCGTTTGTTGTCGCCCGCATACCGGACGTACCGCAGGGCATCCACAGGTATCATCTCCGCCAGGCCGGGAACGTGCGTCGTTATCAAAACCTGACATCCGTCCGTGGCAGCAAGGTCCTTCAGTGCCTCAATTAGCATCCGTTGGTTCGACGGATGTTGTGATGTTTCCGGCTCCTCAATAGCGTAAATCACGTTCGATCTGTTTTCCTCCGTGCGTCGACGCTCCGCTTCCGCACGGAAGAAGCCAAGAAGGATTAGCCTGCGCACGCCGCTTCCCCGCTTATTGACGGGGATCTGATCGTCCGTAGTAAGCGCTAGTTTAAACAGAGACTCCCATCGAGGATCGGACCGAAATGTGGGGCTGAGTTCCCTTGCCAGGTTTGGATCTAGGTCTTTGAGCTTTTCCAACGTGCGCCTAGCAACATCTAGAGCAGCCTCCTGAATTCTGCCCTGAATAGCCGCCAGGTCTCCTTCCAGCTCAACGATCGCTTGCTTAACGGCAAGTTTCATGGGGTCTTGAACTTCACTGTCCTCGTCCGTACTAGGACGATCTGCACGGAAAAGAGCAAAGATAGGCAGGTAAGTTTTGATCTGTTCCCAAATCTTCTTGGCGTCTTCCTTGTTTAATTCGATTTCCCTCGGCGATACACTGAGGTCATCACAGGAATCCCAGAGCGCCTTGCGAATGGATGGGTTGCTTCTCTGATCGACGCCATTAGTATCAACACTTTTTTCTTGAAGTCGCTTCTTGAGGTCCGAATTCTTGACCTGGAGTAAATCTGAATAACCGTCAGCCGTAGGATGTCTGGCGACTGCGAGAACGAGTGCCTTCGGTGACTTCAGAGAACAATCGAACACCTTGTGTATCTCCAGATCGCCATCGCTGTTCAAGAGGTACTCCTCCGCTAGAGTCGTTCTAGACGTAGCATCCAACGTGAGGGAATCGGGCAACGCATCAAACACGCAGCCAATGCGAACTTCCTTGTCTTCTATGTAGACGCACCGGTCCGATGTATCGAACTTTACGAGCGGAGAATCAAAGAAGATGCTCAGTGCATCCAGTATTGTCGATTTCCCGACGTCGTTTCTCCCTATGAAAGCCGTCAGGTCTGGATGAATCGGAATTCGAACTTCGCCCCGGTAGCCTCTGAAGTTCCGTAGCACCACTGTTTTGAGACGCATGATGTTATTCCTCCCCTCCAGAACGGGTAACCGCCTGGTCGTACCACATGAGGAGCTTGGGATCCTCCTGGAGAATCTTTTCCGGGATCTTGCGCGCCACGGCGATGATAGTAGCGTAGTCCCGCTCCTGCCATGCCTTCTTGAAGCCGGCGCGGATGGCCTCGAGGCGGAAGACTTTCAGGCGCTTCTGCTTGCCTGCCTGTCTGGCAGACAGGGACTGGCGGCCTGCCTGCCGCGACGCCCGCGGCGCAGGCAGGTACTCCTCGAACTCGCGCAGCAGGGCCCGCTCGCGGAGCTTCTCCAGATCGGAGGCCTTGTTGGGGTCCGGGACGTACCAGCGCGCTTTAGCGCGGGTTATGAGTTCCTGGTTCCTGGTTCCTAGTTGGCCGTTCTCCTCCGTCGAACGGCCGGAAGCAAGTTCCTCTTGGATTTTCTTGCGCAGCTCGGCGCTTTGTCTCATCCACGAGACGATCTGAGGCGGAATGGGCCCCTTGCCGTCGTAGCGGAGGAAGTTCTGTTCCAGCAGCTCGGAGAGCTCGAGCGGCTTCTCGTGCTTCTGCCAGCCGCCGATCTCCTTGAGGAACTGTGGATGAAGTTCCTGGAAGGTCTGTGGCTTTCTGGTGAGCTGCTGCTTGAGCCACTGGATGGCGGAGGCCTCGTCGGTGACGAAGAGCGCAAGCTGCAGGATCTCCTTCACCTTCATGCGCTTCCTGTCGTATTCGGCTACCTGCTCGGGCAGGAAGTACATCCCGTCACGCTCCGGAAAGCGCTGGGCGAGACCGGCGTAGAACTCCGCCGCGGAGAGCGGCACCGTCACGCCCCGCTGGACGTGGAAGGCCACCATGCGGTCGAAGAGCAGGTAGCTCTGCCGCTCGGCGATGACCTCCGCCTTGCCGTCCTTTGCGACGAACACCGGCAGTTGCTTCAGGTGCGTGCGGACGAAGTCCCAGACACCTTCCTCGGTGCCGGCGGTCAGCCTGAACCGTTCCTCAAGGCCGCCGTTGGGTTTGTAGGCGGAGATGACCAGATCTTGTTTTACAGCACCGCCGCTCGTGACTTGCTTAAAGGATCCCTGCTTCTTGTCCAAAGTGCGCACATCAGCTACAACAAAGCCTGCATGTTGTAGTGATTCTTGGATGGCATTCCAAACTCTGTTCTGAGAGTTGTGGAACTCCACGGTCATCCATCGTCCTGGTTTGAGAACCCTAAAGAACTCCCTAAAGCATCTCGTCATTAACTCCTGATACTCGACGAGTCGTTTCTGTTGGACGGGATTCTCAATTGCTTCAGGGCCGGTGTTTGTGAATACTCGTAGCCAAGATTCCCAGAGGAAACTTCCTTCCGAGTACATAATATTCCCCCCGAATGGGGGGTCGACAAAAATGTAATCCACCGACGATGCTTCGAGACATTCCAAGTCCCCAGACGACTGGGTCGTAGTAGTCACAATCCCTTTCTTCCGAAAATCGGGATCGAACGCCGAAAGCAGTGATCGTATTTTGCGTTCGAGAACTTCTATTACATTCTTCTCTTGTACTAACGAGGCGATATACAGAACTCCGGGCATCCCGCCGCCACCGCCGGTGAACGACTGCTTCTTGTTCACGTAATTGAGGATGCTAGTTATTGCCCAGCGAAGATGCGGGACCGTGCAACGTTCCCACGCTTTGTTCAGAACAAGGAAATTACGAGTTGTGTAAAAGTGATGTGTGTGGGTAATCCCAAAGTGGTACCCAGCGCGCCAGATTGCGCCCCAACCTTCACCTCCTTTATGCATCATGGGATGTGAACATAGCAACTCGCGCGAGAGTAACTCGTCGATCTTCTTTAATGTTTCATAATCTTGTTCTGTCGGCGTTTTCTCATGCCTTTTTCCGCCAACGCTATAGCTGATCAGTACCGGAACTTGTTTGTTTCTTTTGTGGCTTCTTCTTAGGATTGGATCAAAATAAGTCTCCGTTGCGTGTTCCAGCGTCCTTTTAGAAAGGGCGGTATTGCAATGTGGACAATGGAACTCTCCTTGGACCTTGCCTGTATCGGTAGAGTAAGCAGAGTCAAAGAAAACAATTTCCTGCGTGCAGCTAGGACAAACAAAAACATCGCTCCATACGACATAGTGTATGCGTCCCTTTGACTTCCCGTCGGTATGGAGCGTCTCGTACATCCAGCCCCAATCAGTTTTTAAGTATTCAACAAGGTCGCTTGCTGCCGTTCGAAGCAACGCTGTAGGGATTGGGTCGTTATAGTTTGACGATATAAAAGTAGCTATGGGAGAAAGATCATTGAGTACTGCGCGACGAGTGCCGAGCTTGGAAAATGGTATCCAGACTGTCTTGCCGTTCTCGTCCGTTTCCTGTTGGTGGATGATGCCTTGGTCATCCACCTTGTAGCCAAGCGACTCCACCGTCTTGCGATCACCACAAAGCTGCGCCGCAACACCGGTCATCCCTGTCCCGCAGAAGCCGTCGAAAACCACATCTCCTGGCTCGGTATAGTGCAGGATGTACCGCATGATCGCCTTGTGCGGCACCTTGGTGTGGTAGGAGTGCGCGTTATAGATGGGATCGTTCTTCCCCTCGCTCACATCCGCTGCGAATGGCTCCTTGCTATAGGGCTCGTTCGGGTCGTAGGGCTTGCCGTAGTGCTTGATGAAGTCCGCGATGAAGGGGTTCGGACACGCCGTGTAATAGGGTGGATCGGACAGGCTCAGGATGTCCTCGATCTCACCGTTCGGGAAGCCGACCTCGTCCTTCCAGCGCTGGAGCAGGTCCTTGCTTGAGTCCGCATGGCGCATGCGCTCGGCGAGCTCGCGAAGACGAACCGCGAATGGACGCGAATCAACGCGAATATCTTCGGCAGCGTCTTCCGATTCGCGTCCATTTGCGTTCATTTGCGGTTCCGGTCCTGCAATCGGCCATTTCTCGATGGATGCCATCCGTTCCACGGCGTCTTCCACCGTGGTGAAGGGCACACCGCCGAGCTTGGCGTGGAGCTCCTCCAGCCCCTCGCGCAGTTTCTCCAGGAAGTAGTCGCGCCGTTCCTCATCAGAGTCGAACGTCATCCCGAGGCACTCCACGGGCCCCTCGCGCGCCACCAGCTCTTCATCGAAGAGCTTGCCGGAACCCGTCTCAGCTTCCACGAACCGTTTCTGAAAAAGAGCCTCCTGCCTATCGTCGGCCATGATCAGATCCTTTCAGGGAGAACCACGAATGAACACGAATGAACACAAATAACAGGTCTTCAAGGCGGGCCAAGTTACATCTTTCGCCCCGGGTTGGGCCACAGAAGACGTGTTGGAGCCGCCGCTGTTGAGGCTCCTTGGTTCCAAGAATCATATGGGGACTGGTCGCCAGAGAAGACCGCCCCGCTGGGTGTGCTAGGCCGGAGATACAGGTGCAGCGGTCAGCCCTCCCCATAGTCAGATTCGCTTCCACATCTGAACGAATGCTTCCGCTTCTCCTGCGAGCAGAGCGTCTAAACCAGGAATGCTCCGGGTAGGTTCGATCAATTTCCCCCGAGGAACATCCAGGATAGCTGGTGTTGAACCAGCGGTGTCCGCCAACGGACACGCCGTTTGAATCAGGAACAGCATTGCGTCCATGCGGTTCTTGGAGAGCCGTTCTTCTTTGAAGTATAACTTGATGAGATAGTTCGTGTCATCAACGCTCATGCACAGCTCTGGATTGACGCGGACCGTCAAAGAACCCTGAGTCCACCTGGACGATTCGCAGCCCAGCCATTCAAAACGCTTTCGTCCAACCCATCGCTTGTAAGCTTGAATTCGACCTGGATACAGTTTGACCTTCTTACGATCGGAGATCTTTGTTAGGACCTCATCCAGGCTATCCTTCGATCGACCATGCCTATGCATGTCTACGATCGCATCCCTGAGGGGCTTCCAAAAATCAAACTCAGGTTTATACGAGCGTTGATACTGTTTCTTGGCGTTGCGGACGCAAGTGAGGCGCGAAGTCCCTGACTTGCTGACGAAATCAACGAACGTGGTAAGAGAAATGTCAGCCATGATCACACCCTTTCAGGAAGAACCACGAATGAGCACGAATCAACGCGAATACTCTCGGCAATCTCTTCAGATTCGCGTCCATTTGCGTTCATTTGCGGTTCCCCCTCCCCGATCTGTGTTCATCCGTGTTCATCAGCGGTTCCTCCCTCATGTTCTTTCAACACCCGTCGCCCCCTCTCCGTCAACCGGTACTTCTGCTTGCTACTCCGTGGCTTGTCCGGGATGGTCATCTCGATGAGACCAGCATCCAGGAGCGGACGTAAGATGGCGTTGCGGAACCGGGTCCTGTTCGTCTGCCCTGCAACCTTCATCAAGAACTCTATCGGTGCCGGAGTGGTTGCAATTTGAAGCAAGGGAATGAGGAGGTCACTTGGGACAGACTTGGGACAGACTTGGGACAGACTTGGGACAGACTTGGGACCAAGTTCCCCGGCAACTTGCGTCTCATCGGGTAAGACAGCAGGCCGGAAGGTCACGTAAACCGATCCCGCCTGCTCCTGCCAGGTGGGCGGAGGGTTTCCGTTCTCGTTGCACCAGTCGATGATGTTCAGGGTGCCGGAGCCCCAACGCTCGATGATGCCGGCACGGTAGAAGACATTAGCGATGATCGGGTTCCAGGGTTTGGATTCATGGGGCCGGGCAAGCTTCTCCGGCGTGATGCCGAAATGGAACCTGCCGGGATTGGTAATCTCCAGGTGATCGTCGTACATGGCCACGGCCACGGCACCGCCCGGGATCGCGTAGTCGCGGTGGCAGATGGCGTTGGCGATCGCCTCGCGGGTGGCACGGGGCGGGTACAACGGTTGATCCTCCCGCACCATCTTGCCGGGGATGACCCGGCCCGCGATGGGCACATGGTCCATCAGGAAGGATTCAGCCCGCCTCAGAAGCGAGAAGGCATGCCCCCAGTACTGCCGGTTGTCTGCGAAATCGGCGAGACGGTCCCTGCCGCGGAAACGGGCCAGGCGAATCTCGAGCTGTGGATACAGGGGCTTGAGACGGTTGGAGCTACCAAAAAGCGCCACAGCAGCGTTGAGCAATCTGCCATCGTGGATGAGCTCCAGACCGCGAAGGATGGATTCGATATCTCTACGGGTCGCTGGATCGACTCGGCCAAGCCGGATGGCGTTCTCGAGCGTCATTTGGATCTGTTCGGCGTCCAGATCGTCGACGGTCACCCCGTCGGGAGCCGGTTGGTTTTCCCATCGCTGGGTCGCGTGCAGACGCTCCATCAGTCGGTGGTTGTACTCCTCAGTGGGCATCAGGACCGTTGTCGAGCCCCGGCGAACATAGGGACGACCGTCAAACGTGTAAGGCCCCCCACCACCCGTGACGGTCAGAACAACCGCTGCTTTTTCTCCTTGGATTTGGATCGTTTCGATCTCTGGGAAGGCCGGCGGCTCGATCTTGCGCAGCTCATTGGCCACATCCTCAAGCGTTCTCGCCGCCACGGTCTGTCCGGCGATCTCCCCGCGATCGGTCACCCCGAAAATCACAAACCCACCCAGACCGTTGAGCATCGCGCAAACGGTCTTGCCTGCGGCGGTCCGCTGGCCGGTAGAGCGTTTCAGCTCCACCCGCTCCGTCTCCCCTCCCCGGACCAGTTCCTTCAGCTCATCAAGGTTCACTCAGCCCACCGTGCTTCCCGTCAGCCATGATCACACCCTTTCAGAAAGAACCGCGAATGAACGCGAATAGGGCGGACAGCGTTACTAGATTCGCGTCCATTTGCGTCCATTTGCGGTTCCCCTCCTACCCGATCCGTGTCCATCCGTGTTCATCCGTGGTTCCTCTCTTTCTCTGATGACCCATCGCTATTCCAGCACGATTCTTACCTTGCCGGGCTCATGCCCCTTGGTGAGCTCATCGAGGTATTCCTCGAAGCGTTTCTTCATCTCCGCGGGCGTCGCCGGCGAACCGCCCTTGAGAAGGGCTGCGCGCAGATCCGCGGTCTTGACCGCGACCTTGACCAGGCCCGAGAGCACTTCCTGCAGGGCATGGATGAAATCCTGGTCCAGCGCATCGGGCAGCTTGCGTTCCGTGAGGAAGTTGTCCACCAGCGATCTCGCCTTGGGCTTGAGCAGGTCGAGGTTGCCGCGGGTGGTCGGGTCCTCCAGGTTGGCGATCAACGTCGCCGTCCAATCTTCGATCATCTTGTCCAGTTGATCGTCTAGCTGGTCCAGCACCACCGCGACGTTGATCAGTTCCTGGTGCCCGGTCGTGGGTTCCTGGTTTTCACGACCAGGAACCCTGAACCCTGAACCCGAAACCGCTTCCGCCGAAGGTCGGAAGCCGCAATGGGGGCAGACCGGCGAGGCGTCGAGGTCCTGCTCGGTCAGGGTGAAGCAGCTCTTCAGGCCGGCCAGACGGTTCTGGAAATCGGTCAGGTGCTGGCGCGGCATCAGGTCGATGGTAGAGAGCTGCTGTAATTTCTTGAGCCGTTCATCCCTGAGAAGCGCGCTCTTGCGCTTGTCCTCGTTCACGCCCAGTCGGGCCCGGGTGTGCATGGCGAGATAGGCTTGCACGTAGGACTGCTTCAGCTTCGCCAGTTTCTGGCGAAGCTGGGGTTTCTGGTTCTGGGTTGTGGGTTCCTGGTTGGAGATGGCAACAACCTGTGCGAGAACGCGGTCCTTTGTCTCCTTCGCCTGTTTCACCCACTCATGTTCTTCTGGCATGGCCATCATGGCTTCGGAGAGGTACGAGGCGAGAGGGCCAAGGTCACTCACCAACTCCTGCAGGGACTCGATCTCCGAAAGGGCCGCGAGGCCTCCTTCATGACGCTTCACCTCCTGGGCGTCATAGCGGAAGTTCTTGAGTTTGCCGGGTGAGGAGTAGGCCTGGAGCGATTCCAGGAAGGTCTTGGTCTGGTCGAGCCGGTCGCGCAGCTGGGCTGCTTCCTCCTCGGAGAGCAGCTTCCTGCCCCAGAACGGCAGGCCGCTTTGCAGACTCTGCTGGACCAGGACCAGCTTCTCCACCACCGCGGAGATGGCTTTCTGGAGCTGCTGGACCGGCTCTTCCTTGCCCTGGGTGACGAGCTGTGCCATGCCCGGCGTGAGCCCGAGCAGCTCGAAGAGCGCCTTGAGGGCAGGCAGGTTCCAGTCCTTGGGCCGCTCGATGTGCTTGAAGTGAGCCAGCTCGTCAATGGTCGTCGCGGCCAGCTGCGGTAGCCCGGTGGCGTCGAATTTCTTACCGGGAATCGAAAGCACCAGGTCACCGGAGTAGACCAGCGCGGCCAGGACCACGACAGTCCATTCCGGCTCCAGGCGGTAGCCCATGTCCGGTGCGAAGTACTCGACGCCGTAGACCTCCTGGATCAGCTCCGAGCGGTTGACCACCTGGCCATGCCCCTTCTTCTTGAGGATGTTCAGGATGTGCTTCGCGTACTTGGAGCGGTACGGATCGAGCCGCTCGCCATCGAGGAGCTCCAGGGCGTCGAGCACGGCGGTCGCCTGCTTCGTGCGATTCTGTCCGCCTGCCTGCCGGAGCCCCGGCGCAGGCAGCGCGATGGCGCGCAGGGCGTCCTGGGCTGCCTGCTCGCGGTTCTGGCCCGTGATGAGCACCGGGAAGTAGGGATACTCGGGCGCCTGGTCCTGGAAATGCGCGGACAGGACAACGCCTGCGATGGTGTTCACCAGGTCGCGGAAGTTAAACCGCGAATGGACGCGAATAGACGCGAATTCTTGTCCTTTTATGCTTCTACCCTTGGCCCATTCGACCAGCGACTTGGTGCGTCCCTGGTAGGTCACCTCGAAGGCATCGGCCATGTGCTTCTGCAGCCAGCCCACCAGGTCCCGCAGGAATCCGGTGGCCTTGGACTCGTAGGTGGCCCTGGCGTGCCCGCTCGAAGTGGACGCGAGGTCCAGCGCCGCGGCGTAGCTCGTCAGCGCGGTCCGGAATTCCTCTTCCGGATCAGAACCACTCATGGACACCAATGAGCTCGAATTGCTTTCTATTTGTGTCGATTCGTGTGCATTCGTGGTTCCAAGTTTTAGCCGCAGGAACACTTCATCGGCCTTCTTCTCGTCCTTGAAGTGCGGTGGATCGAACGGCTGGATGAAGTAGAGGTAAAAATCACGAGGCGGTACCGCCGTCGAGCGCTCGTTGGGAGCGCCGAAGAAGAGATATCCTTGTCGTGCCGCCTTGCGGTCCAGCCATTCCAGCTCGTGCTGCCAGATCTTGTAGCCGGTGACGTAGGTCTGGTCGGTACACTCCATGACCCGTTTCAGGGCCTCGTAGTAGTAGCGGTCGAGCTGGGAAGCATCGAGGCTCTCGGCGCGCTTCTCGATGAGCGCGTCGTAATCTTCGGTCTTCTTGAGATCCAGGTGCCACTGGCCATTGTCTGGGTTGTAGGAGATAAACTGGCCGCTGACGGTCTTTTGTACCTCCTTCAATACGGTTTCGACGTGGGTCAGGAGGTCTTCCGCCGGGTCTCCGCCCAGGTCCTCGATGCCGGGCTGGTAGAGACAGAGCGCATCGCGGAGCTCTTTGGCCGTGGCGCCCAGAGGTGCATGGATGTCTCCGGTCGTCAGCCGGTGGACCGAGAGCGCGTGAATGATGCGGAGTGCCATGGGCTTGTACGCCGGCCGGGTGTAGGCCTGCTCGATTCGGGATTCCAGCACCTGGCTGCAATCGATCACCGCCTTGATGTCCGGAACGGCGCGGAACGCCGGATTCTCGCGCAGGTTCGTCCAATAGCTGTCGTAGGCGATGAGACCGGGCCGGTTCCCCGGGACGTCTTGGTCGAGCAGCCTCTCACAGGCCTTGGACAGGGTCTTGAGCACCTCGCGCTTCTCCACCGCCGTGACGCGCTCGAAGGTGTCGATGTAGTCGGGATGAACCGGGAAGAGGCGGACGAACTCGTCCATCCGCTCGTTCATGTGGCCGTAGAACTTGGCGAACGGTGTGAGGTACTCGCGGATCTTGGCTTGGCTGTAGCCGGTCTTCTTGAGCAGGCGCTCGGCGACGACGAACTTCACGTCCCTGCGGGCGATGAGGATCTGTTCGAAGCGGTCCTTGACCCGGCGGATGCTGTCGGCCGCGAAAGCGAAACGGGGGCTGTCGAAGATGGCCTCCTGCACACCCGCAATGAAGCGGAAGCGCAGGTCCTTGCAGACTTCGCCGATCTCACGGAGGAAGTTGAGGTCGAGGATCAGCGCTTGGTCCTTGCGGCTCCGGAGATAGTCGAGCAGCTCATCCACGACCAAGAGCAGGCCATGGTCCGGGAACTCTGCGTGGAACGCTGCCATCATCTCCTCGAAGGCCCCCTTGTTGTTGGAGACCTGGCTGGCATCCGGGAAGGTGTAGGTCACACCCATGGCGGCCAGGTGCTCCTCCAGCTCGCCGACGAGGATGTCCCGCAGCGACATGGTGGTGGCCCCAATCTCGGTGCGGATCACCTTGAACTTGCCGGCGATCCGCTCCGCGGACTGTGCCACCTGTGGGTTTCCCAGATAGGTCCGCAGGTCCGCGTGCTCGGCGATGCTGGAGATCACCGACATCAGGTGTGACTTACCGGTGCCGTAGTTGCCCACGACAAGCAACCCCTTGTTATCGACGGGCTGGTCGAATTGAAGCTGGGGGATTACAAGCCCGGTCAACCTCTCGGCCATCTCGTCGGAGATGACATAGGTGCTGACCAGGGTTCTTGCGTTTGCGGCTTCATCGGCGTCCCTCAATTGGACTACGGACTCGATGGGCTCGAACTGGATCAGGTCTCCATATCTCACAATTCAGTCCTCCAACCACGAATGCACACGAAAGAACACCAATGGTCTGCTGATTTATATGTATCTGTGTTCATTCGTGGTTCCAAGCTTCTCTTCATGCCGTCACCTCCGGACTGAGCACCAGGAAATCGCGAATCGGGTAGCGGCGATACTCGGGGTGGCCAGGCGCTGCATAGATCAATCGATCCCCCACAACCGATCCACCCCATGTGGCCACCACGGTCTTATTCCGGGACAACCCTTGGAGCAATCGCAAAGGGTCCTGCTTCAGGTGGACATCAAAAAGGATCTCAATGTTGTCGAGCAAAACCAGCCCTGCCTGCTCCGCGAGCGTCGTGGCAGGCGGGTCGCCTGTGGCTTCACCCCTGCCTGCGCCGCGAGCGTCGCGGCAGGCAGGCACAATTTCGCTCAAGAGCCGCGGTAGCTGCAGAGCCCGTTGGCGTTCGGTCAGGTCCAGCATGCGGCGGGACAGCTCGAGATTGACATTCACAACAGGCGCACCTGAGCGATCGTGTACATCCAAGAGAGCAGTAGTCTTCCCCGCGCCTGCCGGTGCGACGACCAGTACCAGCCGGAAATAAAGTTCGGCGGCCTGCTGGACCTTTCGCAGAACCTGATCCGCCACTGGTTCTCCCATCAGTCGCTTCCTCCGTCCTGCCGGTCGCCACTTGATTTTCCCAGCCAGCGATCGATGGCAGCTTTGCGGAAGCGCCAGTGGCGGCCGATCTTCTGGTCTAACTGGGCGCCGACAATCCGGTGGACGGCGGAGCGGAAACGGCCAAAAGGCTCGGTCAGGGCGGCCTCCGGCCGGCCGAAGGTCATGGGAAGGGCATCGGCCAGCAGGACCTTTGTGTTGACCTCCCGCTCCCAGATGACGCTGAGGCCCTCGCTCAGCCGGTCGTCGTCGAGGCACTCCAGGTCCACGCGGGTCGCGCGGTCTCCCTGCCCGTTCTCGGCAGGGGTCACATCCTGCACCAGCCACAGCCGGTTCCTCAACTCGACGAGTTGCCCTTGCTCCGGAGGTGTTCCGCCTACGGGCTGCACAGCGGTCATGCGAGCCATTATAGACCCGGTTCGAGGGGGACACCGGCGCGGCGGGAGATTCGGGACTGACGAAAAAATCTGGAGGTTAGGTGCAGCCTCCAGGGGCTGATCTCTGGCCGTTGCGATGCAACGCCAGGGGCATCGACACAATCAATGCCATACGGGATCTGATGGCCTGCACGCTTGAGATGCCGAAGGTGTGGTGCTCTCACAATCCGGAGCGGGCAGCCAGGAAGTCATTGATGCGCCGCCGGATGTGCGAGGGTGTGGGATGGGAAGGCCGATCTTGGGAAAACGTGATGCAAAAGGGGCTTCCAGCCTTTGAATTGGGCTATGGCTGCAAGCAACCAAGCATAAAGGAGGAAGCCCTTCCTCATTATACACCCTCAGCTCGCAAATGTGAGCCAGATCGGCAAGGTTCTTGGAAAATCTTTCTGCCCCGCTGTGCACGCGGGCGTCGATGCAAACCGCTCTTCGGCATGCCTCGGATGCCTGTGTACGCGCTCATCCCTGTCCCGGCGGGTTCATGCCCAGCGGAAGCAAGAAAGCCACCCGGGGGGTGGCGTGAGGACAAAGCATGGAGCCAACGCGCGGACTCGAACCGCGGACCTGCTGATTACGAATCAGCTGCTCTACCAGCTGAGCTACGTTGGCGCCGGCGAGAATGTAGCATCCTCTTTTTCGGTGCGCAAGAGGGGCGGCCCGGGAGATGGGGAGCTAAGGTAGAGCGGAGCCGGGGAGCTGCCGCGCGCGCTCCGGGTGGCGCACGGCTCCCCTGCGGAGCTGGCACGAGCAGGTCCTCGTCTCCGCGCACGTGGCGCGCGTTGCACCAGGCTGTTCGCCTCCGGCCACCGCCGCCTATTGGCCGCCGTAGAGACGGCGCGGGTTGTCCTCGATGATCGTTGTGATCTGCTCCTTCGTAACGCCGCGTTGCTCGAGCTCGGGGATGATGTCGTCGAAGAGGTGCGCCGGGTTCCACTTGGCGAGGAGCGGCAGCAGCGGGGCCGGCAGGTTGAGCGGTCTGCCGAGCCAGTTGATGATGAAGTCGTGCGAGATCATGAGCTGGCTGGCGTAGCCGCGCTTGATCAGCTCAGCGAGGACGTCGTAGCGCTGCTCGTCCATCGGGCAGCCGACGATCCCCTGGAGCCCCATCCGGTCCCACGCGACGAAGACGCCGGTTTCCAGCGTGGCGATCTGGTAGTCGATGTCGAGGTTGTCCGACATGTGACCGATCTGAATCCGCTTCGGGTCGGCGCCGGCATCAATCAGGAGCTTGGCCTGCTCCGGCCCCATGGTGCCTTCCTGGGTGTGCGTGATGATCGGGACACCGGTCTCGGCCTGGACCTTTGCCGCCGCCTCGAAGAGGAGCTTCTCGTACGGCGTGATCTCGCCCTTGCTCGAGGCGACCTTGATGACGCCGGCCTTGATACCGGTATCCCGGATCCCCTCGGTCACCTCCTTGAGGAAGAGCTCGTGAAGCTCGCCGCTGATGTCACCGAGCGTGCTGCGGAACTTCCAGTACACCGGCGCGCCTTCCTCTTCGTAGTAGTAGCCGGTCGAGCAGATGATGTGGATGCCGGTCTTTTCCGAGACGGTCCGCATGATCTCCGGCTGCCGGCCGCAGTCGTTGGTGGTCGCGTCGACGTAGGTCTTGAGGCCGCGCTGTTTGAGCCCCTCGAATACCTCGATGCCGTGCGCAATCATCGCATCGGCGTCGAACGGGGCGACGGTCGTGTCGCCCTCCCAGCCCGGGTAGCCGTAGCAGAGGTGCTCGTGGGGCAGGGTGACGCCCATCTCATCGGGCGAGATGGGCCCGAGAACGGTGTTGACGTGTGCGTTGCTCATGATGCCTCCTTGCGTCTGGCGGGCGCCGCTGGCAGCGCCCCGGTTGTTCACTTCCCCTCAGCCTTCGCGCGCTCCTGCTCCTGCAGCTTGCGCCACTGGATCTTCCCGGCGCCGCTCTTGGGGAGCGCATCGACGAACTCGACGATACGGGGGTACTTGTAGGCGGCCATCTGGCCCTTGGCCCACTCGATGATCTCCTCGGCGGTGACGTCTTCGTGGCCCGGCCGCTTGACGATGAACGCCTTGACGTTCTCGACGCGGACCGGATCGGGCACGCCGACGATGCACGCCTCGAGCACCGCGGGATGCCGGTAGAGGAGCGCTTCGACCTCGGCCGGCCACACCTTGAAGCCGGCGGCGTTGATCATCCGCTTCTTGCGGTCGACGATGTAGAAGAAGCCGTCGTCGTCCATGCGCGCGATGTCGCCGGTCCGGAAGAAGCGTTTCCCGTCGAGCTCGAAGAACGCTTCTTCCGTCTCCTTCGGCTTGTTCCAGTAGCCCTTGAGCACCTGCGGGCCGCTGATGACGATCTCGCCCTGCTCGCCAACCGGCAGCTCTTCTAAGGTGATCACGTCGACGATCCGCGAGTCGACGTCGAAGACGGGGATGCCGATGCTCCCGAGCTTCGGGCTATCGACCGGGTTCCAGTGCGTCTGCGAGATCGTCTCGGTCAGGCCGTAGCCCTCGGCGTAGACGAGGCCGGTCTTCTTCTGGAGCAGCTCGCCGACCGCCGCGGGGAGCGGGGCCCCGCCGCCGCCGATGAACGCCATCGAGCTGAGGTCGCGCTCGTCGATGTCGGGGGATGCGAGCAGGTCGATCACCATGGTTGTGATGTTCGGCCACGCCGTGACGCGGTACTTCTCGATTGCGTCGAGCGCGGTCGTCCGGCTCCAGCGCGTCATGATGACGAAGGTGCCGCCGATCGCGACCGGGGCAAGGAAACCGTGGATCAGGCCGGTGACGTGGAAGAACGGAAGCGCCGCCAGCATGACCGACGATGGGGTCGCCGAGCTCCAGTAAATCGAGCCCCAGACGTTGGTGATGACGGTGGCGTGGGTGTGCATGCACCCCTTGGGGATGCCGGTCGAGCCCGCCGTGAACGGCAGGAGGCACAGGTCGTCCCGGGTGACAGTGACGGGCGGCGCTTCGGGCGCGGAGATCAGGAGGTCCTTCCAGTTGAGCGCACCCTCCGGTGTGCTGGAGCCCTCGGCCATCCCGGCGGGGACCTCGAGCTCGGGCTCGCCGGGCAGGTAGTCGGCGTAGGCGCCCGCAATGATCGTCTCAATGCCGGCGCGTTGGCAGGCATCGGCGGCCTTCGGATAGAGATCGGTGGTGGTGATCATCATCCGCGCGCCGCTGTCTTCGAGCAGCCCAGCCGCCTCCTCGCCGGTCAGCATCGGGTTGAGCGGCACGACGACGGCGTTGGCCCGCATGATGCCCATGAACGCGATGGCGAAGTGCGGGCAGTTCTGCATGAAGATGGCCACGCGGTCGCCCTTCTTGATGCCGAGGCCGGCGAGCGCACCGGCCAGACGCTGGACCGCATCCCAGTACCCGGCATAGGTGATCTTCGTGCCGTAGAAGATCATGGCCGGCCGGTCCGGGTACCGTCTCGCCGAGGTTTCGACAAGCTCGAAGAGCGGGGTCTCCGGGTAGGCCAGCGACTTCGGAAGCCGCTTCGGCCAGTGAGCGTAATGACGCTGATTCATAATTCCCTCCTCGTGGTCCAGGCCGCCTCCGCGTGGGAGCCGGCGTTGACGTTTAGCCCGGTCTCGGGCGGGTTCCCATCGTCATGTCAGAGCCTCCCCTCGCTGATCGCGCGGCGGGAAGCGTCTTCAAGGACCCGGACCGCCTGGCCGAGGCGGCCGAAGCGCGGATCCTGGGTCTGGCCGTGGTAGAAGCGGTAGTAGATCTGCTGCGCGATCCCGGCAAGGCGGAAGAGGCCGTACACGAAGTAGAAGACGAGGTCTGGATCATCGGGATCGAGATCGAGCCCTTCGAGGTACCGCGCGGCAACCTCGCGCCGGGTCAGGGCGCCCGGATAGGTCGTCGGCACGAGCCGGATCGCCTGCATGCCGGGCGGATCGTCGGCCTGAACCCAGTACGCCAGCGAGGCGCCGAGATCCATCAGCGGATCTCCGATCGTCGCCATCTCCCAGTCGAGGACGCCGATCACCCGCATCGGGTCGGAGGGATCGAGCACGACGTTGTCGAAGCGGTAGTCGTTGTGGATGACGGCGGCGCCGCGCTCGGGCGGGCGGTGCTCGCCGAGCCACGCCATGATCTCTTCGAAGTCCGGGACGTCGGGCGTCCGGGCCCTGCGGTACCGGTCGCTCCACCCGGTGATCTGCCGCTCGACGTAGCCCTCCGGATGGCCGAGCCCCTCGAGCCCCAGCGTGCGGTACTCAAGGGCGTGCAGCTCGCGGTGGACGTCGACCACCCGCTCGCACAACGCTCGCATTCCGGCGGGCTCACGCTCGAGCCCGCCGGAATGCGAGCGTGAGCCCGGGCGGCAGGTCGCGGCGCAGG
>WGCW01000082.1 GCA_015493585.1 Acidobacteriota bacterium | reverse complement strand
TGCGGAGACGTTGCGAGGCTGGCCCCAAACGAGCCGCCTGTAGAGCGGTAAACGGTAGAAGTGCTCCAGAATCGGCACGGTTCGGGGCGGGGCCTCGATACGAACGCCGAGCTTCCCGGCCAAGAGCGCGTCCCCGCCGGTGTGATCCTCGTGATGGTGCGTGTGCACGATCCGCCGGATCTCTCTGGAGCGCGCCCAGTCCAGGAGCATGGGCGCAGCTCTCGGTGCCCCGCTGTCGATCAGCGTATCTCCCAGCAGATAGGCCGACACGTGATGGACCGGGCGCCCTGCCAGGGTCGCGCTCATGGCGATCCGGGTGATCGGTCCGAAGGCTGTTACCTCCGGTTTGGTGCGTGCGCTCCTCTTCGTCACGTTCCCCCAAGATCCAGCGCCGTTCGCGCGGCCGGAAGGCATCCCGCAGGGCGAAGGACCCGCCATGCCGTTGGCGGGAGCATACCACCGCATCTACCCACGGGTGGCGCCTCCCGAACCGGTGCCTGATGTGCCCGGCCCGGCTACGCGACGCGGGCTGGCGCGTCTGGCCTGACGCGAACAAGGGCGCGGCTTGCGGCCGCGCCCTTGATATTCACGACAGTTGTGTGGACTTACTTGATCGGGTGCTTGAATTTGTGGATCGCCTTCTTGTTGTTGATCTCCTTCTTGAAATCAACCTTGTGCGAATGTCCCTGGCCCGTGTGGCACTGGTTGCAGGTCGCCTGTGATGGGATATTGAGCCCATTTGCCACGGCCTTCGCGCGGTCTTTCATGATCGGGAACTTCTTGTATGCGGATCCAGGGCCGTGACACGCCTCGCACTGCACGCCGGGCATATTCGCATCGTGATTGGTCGCGTGGCACTTGAGGCACTCGGGACCGTACTTCCTGGTCTTCGAAGCCTTGGCAACGTCGGTTGCCTTCGCATGGGTTGTCGTCTGCCACGACGTGTACTCGACGTGGTGACACATCTTGCACTTCTTCGCGCCGACGTACGTGTAATTGGCGGCTTGCGCCGACAGGGCGAGCGGTACGACCGCGACCAGTCCGGCGATGGCCCACTTCAACGTTTTCTTCATGGTTCCCCCCTTTGTCTCAAACGCAACATCCGTGTCTTGATGACACGTTAGTGACAATATACCCTGTCCGCCAGCGCTGCGCAACCACGGAGACACGAAATTGGTACGCGATTCTGGCGGATGAAATGTGCCAAGATCTTGATGCTCTGGTGGGTGCGACGTCCATCCTCGCGGGGCGGCGAGGCATGAAGAGGAAGAGGGCACCCGCTTCTCGTCCCGGCGTTCCTGCTGCAACGGCTGTGCTCATCGAGTAGGGGACAATGTTGAATACATCGGACCTTATTTCCCAAGCGCACATGCCAACCCTCAAGGCGTGGCACGGCGGTGATGTAGCTTATGACGAGCGGGGGCATCCCCCCAGGTCTGTCGAGCAGCGGAGCGGGTGCAACGAGCGCACGAGGGAGGTGCAGATCGCCCGAGAGAACCGCTCACCTGAGGGGGAACTCACCCCGCCATCTCAATTCGGGTGCTGACGGTGCGCATGCCGGGGCTCGGCTTCCAGGTGCGGGGCGATGACCCAGTTCCCATCGGCGGCTGGCGTCCACGGGTCGTGGCGTTTGAGGTAATCACCGATGAGATCGGTCATCTCCTCGGAGCTGTGCCACACCACTGGGGCCGAGGACAGGTGCGGAAACCCACCGCCTCCAGCCGCCCGGTAGTTGTTGCACACCACGGTAAAGGTTTGGTCCGGCTTGAGGGGCTTGCCGTGATACCTGATATCCCAGATCCTGTGACCGGCCGGGCGGGTCGGATCGATCCGGTATGATAGTCCCTCCATCGTGTCGACGTTGTACTTGCGTACGTGATGGTTGGTCAGCAGGGTGCATCCAGCCCCCGCACGGCAGTCGAGACCGGCGTCGTAGAGCGCCGCGTGCTCGAGCACGTCCTTGATCTGGGCGCCGGTCAAGCGGACAGATACGAGCGTGTTGGGATAGACGTAGAGGGCATAGACCCACCTCCACGTGACCGGTCCTGCGGGCAGGTCCGGCGTCCGGTCGGTCAGGAGCGATGCCAGCGAGAGCTGGGCACCGGAGGCTTCGAGCTGGACGGCATGAATCAGATCGAGCGCGGCGCAGTCGTGCAACCGGCACCCGTGAACGCTGACCGGCGCTGTCACGTGGCCGACCGGACCGTCGAGCGCCGCGATCACCTTCTGGTGATCCGCCTTGAACATCCCGGTGATGCGCGGGTCGGGCGGAACGTCCGCCGTCGACAGGTTCTCCCCCTTCCACGAGGCGATCTTCCACCCGGAGGCCGTCCTGACGAGATCAAGATCGATCCGGGTGACGCGCCGCGCCCAACACCACGGTTGCGACACGATGACACCGTGCAGCAGGCGTGGCGGAATGTTGATGTGGGTGTGGCCGGTCAACAGCACGTCGATACCGGGGACCTCGCTCAGCCGCCAGGCGAAGTTCTCCATCTCGCTCCCGTTGCTCTTTCCAGTCGTCAGATCCCGTTCAAACCCGGTGTGCGCGATGACGACGACGAGGTCGCAGTGTTTCTGTCGCCGCAGGATGGGCACCCAGTGCCTGGCGGCCTCATCCATCGGCTCGAAACGAAGCCCACGGTAGTGGGCCGGCATCTCCCATCCGGGAATCCGGGGCGTGGTCAGGCCGAGGATGCCAACCCGGACATGGCCCTCCATCTTGATGATGTACGGCTGAAACGCGGGTTTGCCAGTTTTGATGCTGATCGTGTTGGCCGACAGGAACGGGAAACGCGCCTCGTGCTGATCCCGCCGCAGCACATCGAGCCCGAAGTTGAACTCGTGGTTCCCGACCGCCATCGCCTCATAGCCAATGAGGTTCATCGCAGCGATCGTCGGGCTTGGCTGGCCCCAGCGCACACCGATGAACTGTTCGAACGGCGTCCCCTGAATCGTGTCCCCGGAGTCCAGCAGCAAAATAGGATGATCAACCGTCTTGCGAATCTGCTCGACCACCGTGGCCACCTGAGCCTCCGAGTAGCTCACCGGGCGGTTGCGGGCATCGTCGAACGGGAGCACATGCCCGTGGATGTCCGACGTGTGCAGGATCGTGATCTCCTGATGCTGCGCGGCGCCTGCCGGTGCCGCCACAACGAGCCCGAGCGCGATCAGAACAGCAGCGGAAAAACGGTGGGAATAACGCATACGCGGCCCCCTTTCAGCCTTCCGGAGATTGTACCTCCACCTCAGGTGAGCGATGTTCTCAGGCGATCTGCACCTATCTCTTGCGGTAGAATCGCTCACCTGCGGTCTCATTTGACCTTCCGGGACCGGCCGGGTAGCCTCTGCGGAGTTCGGCTGGACGGGGCTGCGACGCGCGGTCACGGCCGGAACCCGCCGGACAGGAAACGGACGACAGAGCACGATGCACGAGCGGATACCACTGGCCGCATGTGCGGCGATCCTCCTGATTACGATGACGGTACGGGCCCAAGAGCGGTCCGCACCGAGCTTTACGGGAACCACTGAGGTCGTCGCCAGCCGCGTTGCCACAACGGCCGAGAAAGCCGGACGGCGCGAGGTCATCCTGACGCACCAGGAGATCGCGGCGCTTCCCGTTCACGATCTGACGGATGTCCTTGCCCTGTTGCCTGGAGTCGGCATCAGCCGGCGCGGCCTTTTTGGAGCGCAGGCCGACCTCAGCCTCCGGGGCTCGACCTTCGAGCAGACGCTCATCCTCGTCAACGGCGTGCGCATCAGCCATCCGCAGACCGGCCACCATGCGCTTGACCTCTTCATCCCGATCGAGGCGATCGATCACATTGAGGTGCTCTACGGCCCGGGATCAGCGGCGTACGGTCCCGGTGCCTTCGGCGGCGCAATCAATATCGTCACCCGCACACGACGGCCGGTCGTCCGGGCTTCGGCCGGTTCACACGGCCTCGCCGAGGGAGGGGCCGGTATCCCGCTCGGTGCCGGCACCTGGGTGGCCGCACACAGGACGGTTCACACCGGGTTCCGGGACGACACGGAGCTTTCGGTCAACGAGCTGGCCGCGGGCTGGCACCGGACGAGCGGCGCATGGACCTTCGATCTTGCCGCCGCAGCGGGCAAGCGGCACTTCGGCGCCTGGCGCTTCTACTCGAACCTCTTCCCGCTGGAGCGGGAACGAACGGCCGGTGCCCTCGTGACTGCGCGCGCGGGGCTGACGCTTGGCCGCGTTCACCTCGGGTGGTACCTCCGCGCCAACCGCCATCTCGACCACTTCGTGCTCGACCGGAGCCGCCCCTCCTGGTACGTCAACGATCACCGGACCGACGGCGCGCTGGCCGGATTCACCGCCGGGGGAGGGCGGGGCGCCTGGAGGTGGACCCTCGGAGCTGAAGGCGCCCGCGACACGATCCACTCCTCGAACCTCGGTCACCATCATCGGGTCGAGACCGCGGTGTACGGGGAATTGGGCTGGTTCGGAACCGGGGCGACGGCCGATCTCCAGGCCCGGCTCGACCATCAGTCGCCGTGGGGCTCGGTGACGACGCTGGCGGCCGGGGGCTCCCTCCGGTTAGGTCACGGCGTCACGCTGCGCGCCCAGGGTGGTCAGAGCTTCCGCGCCCCGTCGTTCACCGAGCTCGACTACCGGTCACCCGCCACCGTTGGGAACCCCGGGCTGAAGCCGGAGCGGGGCCGCACGATCGAGGCTGGTCTCGATGCGGGCCGCTGGTCGTTGACCCTCTTTCACCGGCGTGCGCATCCCCTGATCGACTTCGTGCGGGGTGGCGATGGTATCTGGCACGCGCGCAACCTCGGAGGGCTGACGGCCGACGGGCTCGAGGCCGCTGTCTTCCTCCCCGCGATCGGGAGGTTGCGCTGGCAACGGCTCAGCGTCGAGTGGATCAGCACCAGTCTGTCGGCGATGCCGGGCCGCTCCGAGTACGCCCTGGCCCATCCACGGATCGAGGCCGCCTGGACCGGCGCCGCCGATCTCGGAGGCGGGTGGACCGCGGGAGCTGCCGCCCGGTTCCGCGATCCGCAGGCGAGCGGATCGTGGGCGGTCTTGGACCTCAAGCTTGGACGTCGTATCCTCAAGGGGATGGATGCCGTCATCGAAGCCGACAACCTTTTCGACCGCTCGATCAGCGAGTTGCACGGGATCCCTCTGCCCGGGCGCTGGATCAGCCTGCGCCTGGTCTGGCGCGGAGCCCGCTGATGCGGCGGCTGCGCCTGCTGACCGGCGGTGAATCGCACGGCCCGAGGCTGACCACCATCCTCGAAGGGCTTCCCGCAGGTTTGCCGCTCGACCGCGCTGGGATCGACGCCTGGCTCAAACGCCGGCAGCACGGCTTTGGGCGCGGCGGCCGGCAGCGGATCGAGACCGACCGCGTTGAGATCACCGGAGGGCTCCGGGGCGGCCGGACTCTGGGCTCACCGCTGGTGCTGACCCTCGTCAACAGGGATTTTGACAACTGGAAGCGGGTGATGGATCCGTGGGAGATCGATCCCGGCGCAGCCGGGGCCCGCCGCGTGACGATCCCGCGACCCGGCCACGCCGATCTCGCGGGCGGTCTGGGAACCGCTCAAACCGGTGACCTTCGCAACGTGCTCGAACGCGCCTCGGCGCGTGAGACGGCTGCTCGCGTGGCGGCCGGAGCTGTCGCCGCGCAACTGCTCGCCAGATACGGTATCGGCATCCGCTCGGGTGTGCTTCAGGTCGGCTCTGAGACCGTTCACGATGGACCGCCCGGCTGGGAGCTTTTGGGACACGTCGATCCCACGTCCCCGCTGGTGACCCCCAAGCCGGAAGACGAGGATCGCCTCGTCGAGGCCGTGACCGCGGCCCGGAATGCGGGAGAAACGCTTGGTGGCGTCGTCGGCGCCGTTGCCCGTGGCCTGCCGCCGGGGTTGGGATCGCACGTCCACTGGGACCGGAAGCTCGACGGCCGGCTGGCCCGCGCCCTGCTCTCGATCCCCTCGGTCAAGGCGATGGCGATCGGCGCCGGGATCGAGCAGGCCGGCCTGAAGGGCTCAGCGGTTCACGATCCGATCGTGCCCGGCCAGCGTGGGCTCAAACGGACGAGCAACAACGCCGGCGGCCTGGAAGGGGGCGTCACGAACGGCGCAGATCTCGTCCTCCGCGCCTGGTTCAAACCGATCTCGACACTCCGGCGGGGGCTTCCCTCCGTCGATCTCGAAACCGGTGAAGCCGCGGCGACCGCCTGGGAACGCTCCGATGTCACGGCGATCGGCGCGGCGCCGGTGATCGTCGAGGCGATGGTTGCCCTGATCCTTGCCGATGCCCTCCTCGAAACGCTCGGCGGCCACGCGATCGAGGACACCGATGCCGCATGGAAGGCGCTGACCGCCCGGCTGGCACCGTGGTGGTCTCCGGAATTGTGAGCGCCGTCCGGAGGTTGTCTGCGGCGGGATGTGGCCCCACCTGTCAGGGGGCTGCACCCCGGAGGGGTGACCGGGCATGAAGGTCAAAAGGGCCGAAAAGTACGGGTTTTGTTCCGGGGTTCGCGTCGCGGACATGAAGGTCAGAAAGTTCGTTGCCTCGGGCGGCCGTGGCGCGATCCTCGGTCAGGTCGTCCACAACGAGCGCGTCGTCGAGGAGATGGAGCGTCTCGGGATGCGGACGGTCGACAGCATCGACGAGGTCACCGAGCCGGTGATCGTCTTTTCCGCGCACGGCGTGCCCGCCTCGTACCACGAGCGCGCCCGCGCCCGCGGCCTTCAGGTGCTCGACACGACCTGCCGCTTCGTCTACGACATCCACCGGGAATCGAGGCGGGCGCTCGAAGAGGGACGTCACCTGGTCTTCATGGGCGATCCAAACCACCGTGAGGTAATCGGCTACACGCACGATCTCGATCCCGCGGTGTACCACGTGCTCTCCACGCTGGAACAGGCGAAAGAGGTCGATTGGTCAGTCTACCCCGCGATCTCGATCTTCTATCAAACAACGCTCAACACCGAGGATTTTGAGGAGGCGGTCCGTTTCATTGAGGCGTCCAACCCCAACACGAAACGGGCTGACACCGTCTGCTATGCGACCCGCGAGAACCAGCATGCCGCCCGGAAGCTCGCTGAGGATCCCGAAGTCGATCTCGTTCTCGTCATCGGTGGCAAGCATTCGGCCAACACCCGCCACCTGTGGGAAATCACCTCCCGGATCAAGCCGTCCCATCTGATCCAGGGCGCGGCCGACATCCGCCCGGAATGGCTCGATGGCATCTCCTGTGTCGGGCTGACGGCCGGCGCATCGACCCCCGATTCGATCGTCGACGAGGTCGAGGCGTTCCTGACCGGGGTCCGTGAAGATTCGGGCGCGTCAAACTGAGCCCCTACGCCGAATCTCACCGGCGCGTTTCCCGACGGGATCGGTTCGGGTACCCTGGTTCCATGAGCTGGCGGGGTGTCGGCATCGATGCCGGGGGAACGAAGATCGCTGCAGCGCGGGTGAACGGCGGCACGATCGAGGCGATCCAGCGCGTCCCAACGCCGCATACATCGTCAGCGGACGTATTGGATGCCATCGGCGCTGCGGCTGCGGCCGTCCACGAGCCGGGGCTCCCGGTTGGTGTGGCGATCGCCGGTCAGATCGACCGCCGCCATGGCGTCATGCTGAGCTCTCCGAACCTTCCCGGGCGCCGGGTGCCGGTCGGTGCCGCTCTGGAGGATCGGCTCCACGTGCCGGTTCTCGTCGACAACGACGTGACGCTCGCAGCGTTTGGCCAGCTACCGGGTCTCGAAGACGTGCCGGACGTGCTCGTTGCCCTCTACCTGGGAACCGGCATCGGCGCGGGCGTCGTGATCGGGGGAGAGCCGCTCACCGGCGCTCACAACCTCGCTGCCGAGGCCGGTCATGCAACCTTCCGGCCGGGAGGCGAGCTCTGTCACTGCGGCCGTCAGGGCTGCTTCGAGGCGTACGCGGGCGGACGTGCCATCGTCAAGCGGGCACAGGCCTTGCGCCGCCAGGCGGGCCGGCCATCACACGATCTGACCGATGCTGGCGCTGTCGCCCGCGCGGCCACCAGAGGTGATCCGGCGTGCGCCGCTGTCTGGGACGAGGCCATGGAGGCGATCCTGACGCTGGCGTGGAATCTGACCGTTCTCTTCGATCCCGATCTCTTCGTCCTTGGAGGCGGTGTGGCTGCCGGCATTCCAGCGCTGCGCGAGGCGATCTCCCAGCATTTGGCCGCCCAGACCTGGTCTGGCTTTGAACCGCCCGGTCTCGTACCGGCGGCGCCGGAGGCACCATTGATCGGCGCCGCACTCAGCGCCTGGCAGCTCACCCGCAATCGCTAGCGTTCGCCGTTTGGGCTGAGAATGTCGAAAACCTGCCGCCGCTTGATCCCGAGTTTCTCCGACGTCCACCGCAGCGCCTCGGCCCGACTCATCCCACGGCGCGCCGCCTCGCCGTAAACCGCCTGGACAACGTCCCGGTCGATCCGGCCCGCCGGTGTGGGGCCGGTCTCATCGCCCGCTGGAGGACCGGCGACGAGGATGTACTCCCCCCGTGGTTGGCCGGCCTCATCACAGGTGGCTAACTCTCCGAGAGTGGCCATGATGCCCCGCTCGTGCCGCTTGCTCAGCTCTGCGAGGAGCGTCGCCGGCCGCTGCGGTCCGAACGCGGCGGCGAGATCCTCCAGCTCGGCCTTGAGACGGTGCGGGGAGAGGAGGACGACGACCGTCCATGGATGCTGTGCCAGCTCCGCGAGCCGGCGCTTTCGCGGGCCCGGACGGGGCGGCAGAAAACCGGCCAGCACGGCGGGGAGGGGGGGCTGGCCCGAGGCGGCGAGGGCAGCGGTGAACGACGAAGGACCGGGCACGCTGAAGACCGGCACACCGGCGTGCCGTGTCTGACGAACGAGCTGGAAGCCCGGATCGGACAGGACCGGTGTCCCGGCGTCGCTGACGATCGCGACCGCCTCGCCGCGTTTGAGACGCTCCAGGATGGCCGTGGTCTTCGTAGCCTCGTTGTGCTCGTGAAAGGCGGTGAGTCTGCCCGCGCTGGCGATCCCGAAAGAGGCGAGCAGGCGCCCGGTCCGGCGGGTGTCCTCGGCCAGGATCAGGTCTGCGCTCCGCAGCACGTCGCAGGCACGGGGCGAGAGATCGTCCATCGATCCGATCGGTGTCGCCACGAGCCAGAGCCCGCCCGCGAGCTCGTTGGAGTCTTCCACGAAGATTTCCCTTCTCCCGTCCGGCGGGCCGCCCGGTACCTAACGCAGCTGGTATGATCGGGGCGTGAAAAGCCCGCCCGCACACGTTGGCGCCCGGCCGCGCCGGTTTACAGCTCTTTCGGCTGCCATCGTAGCAGCCGCGCTCGCGGTGTTCATCCTATCGCCGGTCCCATTGCGTGCGGCTGCGTCCAAAAAGGCGCAGCTGCTCGACCGGGTGGTCGCCGTTGTCAACAACCGTCCGATTCTTGAAAGTGACATTGTTTTGGCCCGGCTCTGCCGCTTGGTCCCCGGCCTCGATCAGGTTCCCCCGGCCGAGGCGAGATCGAAGCTCGTCGAGGCGAGGGTCCGGCTCGAGGTGCAGTACCAGGATCTCGTCGCGTCGGGGACAATCTACCGCCTGCGGTTCGATCCGGAGCCGACGTATCACGATCTGCTCACGCGCGCGGGACTCGTCACCGGTACGGCGAAGGCCCCGGCCACACCAGCGAAGGGGAGCGCCGCCGCCCGGAAATTGGCCGCCTCGGGGCTGACGCTCGACGACATCCACGAGCTCGCCGTCCGGATCGCCGCGGTCAACGCCTATGTCAAGGACCGGTTGCGCCCTCAGATCCGCATCACGCTCCCCGAGCTCCGCCTGGCCTACCAGCAGATGCTCGCCCTTCAGATCACGGCTCGCGGAGAGACGCCGCCGCCGATCACGGCGGTGCAATCGCGCCTTCGCCAGGTCCTGGTCGAGCGGAAGCTCAACACGATGATCGAGACGTGGACCTCCCAGGCCCGGAACAGGCTCGACGTCACGCTTCTCTACCCGTAACGGGCTCCACGCCGCCTGGTTTGCGCAGCAGGAGGATCCGTTCGCAACCGCCAAGATCCCGGACCGTCCGCACCGCCACCAGGCCAGCCTGCCCGGCGAGCCGGACAGCCTCAGAGCTCTGCTCCTCACCAAGCTCGAGGAGCGCCCAGCCTCCGGGAGCGAGGATCCGTGGCAGGTCATTGATCAGCCGCCGGACCAGCGTCAGCCCATCGTGCCCCCCATCGAGCGCGCGCCGCGGATCGTGCTGGACCTCGACCGGCAGCGTGCCGAGCATGTTCGTGGGGATGTAGGGGAGGTTAGCGGCCACCAGGCCGAAACCAGGAGCCAAGGCAGCCGAGAGATCGCCGCACACGACCCGGACACACGCGCCGAGGGTTGCCGCATTCCGGGAGGCCACGCGCGCCGCCTCGCACGAGATGTCCACCGCCACGACCTCCCAGGACGGCCACTCCAACGCCAGTGTTACGGCGAGGCACCCGGAACCGGTCCCGGCGTCGAGCACTCGGGCCATTGACGGCAGATCGAGACTGAGAGCCGCCTCGATGAGGAGCTCTGTTTCAGGCCGGGGGATGAGCACAGCTGCGGAGACGGCGAAGCGGCGCCCCCAGAAGGTACATGTCCCCGTCAGGTGGTGAGCCGGTTCGCCGCGCGCCCGTCGTTCGATCCACGCCCGGTAACGCGCGAGCACCGGTGCCGGCACGCTCCCACCCGGATTCGACACGAGCCACGCCTCCTCCACACCCCACGCATGGGCGAGGAGCCAGCGGGCTTCCCGCCGCGGATCCGGAATCCCCGGGGTTTGAGGCAACAGGCGCTGCCCGAGTGCGATTGCGTCGTTCACCTTCACAGCTTCATTGTCCCCCAACCCGGGTGATGCGGCACCCATCGGGCCTCAGGAAGCGTTCGCGCGTGAGGGTCGAGAAGCGCTCCGGCTTGCGGCTGGGGCTTTCACGGCACACATTGAAGAACGATAGGGATTCTCTCAGCGGCCACCACGCGCCGCCGGGCATCGATGCTGAGGAGGTTGCAATGAAACGAACGATCATTAAAATACTGCAACGTGTCGAGGCGGCCGATCCGGCGACACCGTTCGCCATTGAGCTGTGGGATGGCACCCGCGAGACCTTCGGAGAGGGTGAACCGCTCTTTAGCGTTCGTTTCAACACGGAGGAGGCGCTCCGGCACACGCTTGCCAACCGCTTCCTCGGTTTTGGCGAGAGCTACATGGATGGCAGCTTGGACGTCGAGGGCGACTGGGACCGCCTTTTCCGGATGGGGCTCGGCTCCAAGTTCCAGCACGCCCTGCCACCCGTCAAGACGCTCGCCCGCTTCGTCATGCTCCGGCTCAAAACCCGGGACACCCACCGCAAGGCTCGCGCCAACATCATGCGGCACTACGACCTCGGCAACGACTTCTACAGCCTGTGGCTCGATCGCAGCATGACCTACTCCTGCGCGTACTTCGCGACGCCCGAGACACCGCTCGAAGAGGCGCAGGAAGCCAAGCTCGAGCGGATCTGCCGGAAGCTGCGGCTCGAGCCGGGCATGACGCTCCTCGATGTCGGCTGCGGTTGGGGCTCCCTCGTGATCTATGCCGCACAGCATTACGACGTCCGGGCGACCGGGTGCACACTGTCGGAAAATCAGGCGGAGCTGGCCCGTCAACGCATCCGGGAAGCCGGGCTCGAGGGTCAGGTCAATATCGTGCTCAAGGATTACCGGGATGTCGAGGGTACGTTTGACCGGTGGGTTTCGGTCGGCATGGCCGAGCACGTCGGCAAGGGGTTCATCCCGCGCTTCATCCGGCACATCGCGAAGCGGCTCCGGCCCGGGGGGCTGGGGCTCCTGCACTTCATCGGCAAGGATAAGACCTCCTTCGGCGATCCGTGGACGCTGACCTACATCTTCCCGGGTGGCTACATTCCGGCGCTGCCCGAGGTTCTGCAGCCGATGGGATGGCACGACCTGCGAACCGCTGACATCGAGAACCTGCGCCCCCACTATGCCCTGACACTCGACCGTTGGCACGAGCGTTTTGAACGCCATGTTGACGAGATCCGTGAGATGTACGACGCGAGGTTCGTCCGGATGTGGCGGTTATTCCTGCTCTCCTCAGCGGCCGGTTTCCGGTACGGCGACACCCGCGTCTTCCAGATTCTGTTCAGTCATGGCGCGACGAACGAGCTGCCGCTGACCCGCGAAGAGCTTATGCAAGCTCCTCTTTCATCCGCTCCGCCTGCATCGCCGTGATCAGCGGATCAAGGATGAGATCGAGGTTGCCGTCGAGGATCTCCTGCAGGCGGTGGACCGTCAGGCCGATCCGGTGGTCGGTCACCCGGCCCTGGGGAAAATTGTACGTCCGGATCTTCTCGGAGCGATCGCCCGACCCGATCTGACTGCGGCGGCTCTGCGCGCGCTCCCGGTCCCGCTCGCGCTCCTCGATCTCCTTCAGACGCGCCTTGAGGACACGCAGCGCCTTGGCCTTGTTCTGGATCTGGGATTTTTCGTCCTGACAGGAAACCACGAGACCGGTTGGCAGGTGGGTGATCCGGACCGCGGAGTAGGTTGTGTTGACGCTCTGGCCGCCAGGCCCCGATGAGCAAAAGCGGTCGATGCGAAGGTCTTTTTCTTCGAGCGTAACCTCGACCTCCTCCGCCTCCGGCAGGACGGCAACCGTCGCAGCGGAGGTATGGATCCGTCCCGATGATTCGGTTGCAGGAACCCGCTGTACCCGGTGCACGCCCGATTCGTACTTCAGACGTGAGTACACCTTTTGGCCCTCGATCATCCCCACAGCTTCCTTGATCCCGCCGAGTCCCGTCTCGCTGACCTCGGCCAGCGAGAGCTTCCACCGTTTTGACTCGGCGTAGCGCTGGTACATTCGAAGCAATTCTGCCGCAAAGAGCGCCGCCTCCTCGCCGCCTGTCCCGGCACGGATCTCAAGGATGACGTTGCGCCGGTCGTTGGGATCTTCCGGGAGCAGGAGCAGCCGGAGACGCTGCTCGAGCTCTTCACGCCGCGCTTCCAGCTCGGTGATCTCGGTCTGAGCCATCGCACGCATCTCGGGATCATCGGCGTCGGCCAGAATCTCACGCGCGCCGCTAAGGTCCTGATCAACATGCTGAAGCTCCTCGTAGGCATGCACCACGGGCGCGAGCTCCGCGAGCTTGATGGCGACCTCGCGGGAACGGTCCGGATCAACGGCCACAGCAGGATCCGCCTGCTCCTGCTGGAGCGCCCGGTGCTTGGCGACGATCTCATCGAGACGCTTGAACATGGGACCTGCCGATCAAAAACCCCGTACGGACCTTCGGGCCTGCACGGGGTCTGGAAGCCGCAGAGATGCGGCCGGGTTGACGCTACTTCTTGGAGGTCTTGCCGTAGCGGCGCTCGAATTTCTCCACCATTCCGGCGGTATCGACCAACTTCTGCTTGCCGGTGAAGAAGGGGTGACAGGCCGAGCAGATCTCCAGCCGCAGCTCTTTTTTCGTCGAGCGTGTCGTAAATGTGTTGCCACAGGCGCAACGCACCTCAACTTCATAATACTTCGGATGAATTCCAGCTTTCATGCTCACCTCACAGTGGCCAAACCGCCACGGGAAGGGGAGTATACGTTGTTTCTTATCACCCTGCAACCTTCGCCGCCGTGACAGAGCGCCGGCAGCCACCCGAGCGTAGGACGTCATCCGGCCGCAGGCCGGATGACGTGAGCGGTACGCCTCGACAACGATTGCTCATGGGGCGCGGTATACTGGTTGTGATGAGGGCAGAGAACGCAGCCGTCGAGACGTGGTGTCCGGTGTGCGGCCAGCCCGTGCACGAGGAGGCATTGCACCGGTGCATCATTTGCCGTAGGCTCTTCTGCCGCCGTTGCGCGGTCGAGGGGTACGGCCACCTTTTCTGCTCGACGCGGTGCCGCGACTATTTTTTCTACGGAGATGGCGAGGAACCGGAGGAAGAGCCTTCCGGAACACCCGGCTCTCAGAACAGGTGAAATATGGGACAGAAACGAGACGAGCTAGTCCAGCGAGCTGATCGAGTACCTGAGCTTAGGCGTCATGCTGAGCACGGGCCCGTGGCGCTCAAAGCTCAGGGCTCGAAGATTTACGACATCGACAACCACGGCTACGTCGATTACACGGGCGGGGCCGGAGCGGCTGTCGTCGGATATGCCAACCAATTTATCCTGGACTCTGTCAAAAAGGTACTTGCAGCCGGGGTTCCCGATGGGTTGCACGTGCCACAGGAGCTCGATCTCGCCGATGCCCTCGGTCAGCTCATCCCATGGGCGGGTCCCTGGTTCTTCGTGCGAAATCACGATGAGGCGCTTCGCACCGCGCTCGATTGGGTTCGCCGGCACACCGGAAGACCGTCCTTCGTCATGCTGGACGGGGGCGCCCGCTGGGTCATGGAAGGTGCTTCGAGCCGATCGGCCGACGAGCGGCGCGTTCCACCGATGCGAGAGGTCCCCGGCTGGGACCTCGAGAAGATCGAGGCGATCCTGACGGTTGGAGCCTCACGCATCGCAGCCATCGTGATCGACCCGTTGATGACGCGGTTCGGCGTCATTCCGCCCCCTGCCGGTGTGCTCGAGGACATCGTCCGCATCTCCCGGCACAACGGGATCGCCGTCATCTTTGACGAGCTGGTCTCCGGCTTTAGGATTCACCGCGGCGGCGCGGCAGCCCTTTTTGGCATTGAACCTGACATTGCGGTGTATGGTGCGGCGCTCGGAGCCGGATTCCCGATTGGTGCGCTGGCCCTGCGAAAAGGTTTCGAATTCGGGGACATCAGCCACAACGGCGGCTTGCCGGCGCCGCATCCGGTGTCTGTTGCGGCGGCGGATGCGGTCCTCTCAATCCTCAAGAACGACGCCATTTATGACCGGCTTGAGGAACGGACCGCCCAGCTCGCTGACGGTATTCTCCAACTGGCCCAGCGCTTTGGACGCCCGATGACGATCAACCGCATTGGATCGGTCTTCTCGATCTACATGAGCGCCTCGCCGGTCAGTGGCCGGGCGTCCTTCGAGGCGGCGGACCGTGCAGCGTACACCCGGTTTGCCGGGGCCCTTCTTGGAGAAGGTGTCCTTCTCCCGGCGCACCCATCGGGAACCGCCTTCGTGTCCCACGCCCACAGTGGCAAAGACATCGACGACACGCTCGAGGCCTGTGAGCGCGTCCTGTTGCGGTTTCACGAGGAGGACCTGCCATAACCCGTACGATGGATCATCCATCCGTTGGAGAACGCCGTGTACCGTTTCTGATGCACGGTGTCTCGTGCGGGAAAACGCGCAGGCCCCTCATGCGCTGAGATGTGGGAGATGACGGGGGCGGCATGATCGAGGCTGATCTCTCACCGCGTGAACGTGCCGTTCTTGTCGCGGTCGTCCCGCAGTTTGGACAGCGCCGCACTGTCGAGTCCAATCTCGATGAGCTCGCTCGCCTTGTTGGCACGGCAGGGGGCGACGAGGTCGCCCGGTTGATCCAGGAACGGAACGCTCCCGATCCGGCCACCGTGGTTGGTGAAGGGTTCGCTCGAAAAATCGCCGCGACGTGCGCCGATCTCGACGCCGGTCTTGCCGTGTTCGACGATGATTTGTCGGGCTCCCAAGTCCGGAACCTCGAACGCCTCATCCCGGGCGACGTCAAGGTCATGGACCGCGCCGGCGTTATTCTCGATATCTTTGCCCAACGTGCCCGGACTCGCGAGGCCCAGACCCAGGTGGAGCTCGCGCAGTTGAGTTACCTCCTCCCCCGGCTGACCCGCAGGTGGCGCCACCTGTCCCGGCAGGCTGGCGGAATCGGCACGCGGGGTGTTGGTGAAACCCAGCTCGAAATCGATCGACGGTTGATCACCCGCCGCATTGCCCGGCTCAAAAAACAACTCAAGAGGATCGAGGACAGCCGGAGACGCCGGCGTTCGGGACGCCGGGTCGTCCCAACGATTGCCCTCGTTGGATACACCAACGCGGGCAAATCCTCCCTCTTCCGGCAGCTGACCGGGGCGGAGGTCATGATCGAGGACCGGCTCTTCGCCACGCTCGATCCACGCGCCCGCAGGGTCGTGCTCGGCGATGGCCTCTCCGCCGTCCTAACAGATACTGTGGGTTTCATTCGCAAGCTCCCGCACCATCTCGTGGCGCCGTTCCGCTCAACGCTCGAGGAGGCCGCCGACGCCGAGATCATCCTGCATCTCGTCGATGCGTCCGATACGGCGTGGAGGGAACATCTCCGGGTCGGCACCGGCGTCCTCGAAGACCTCGGGGTCCAGCCCGAAGACGTCATCGTCGTATACAACAAGATCGACCGGCTCCCACCCCGGGGTGGGACGGCCTTCCCGGACCGCCGGGGGCCCGGTGGAACGTTCGAGACGGCATCTGCCGGGGACACCGTGCGAATCTCAGCCCTGACCGGCGAGGGGCTGGCAGAGTTGCGGGCCATACTTCATCATCGTCTCTTGACCGTGCCCGGGGTGGTGACCCTCCAGATTCCTCTGGAGGACGCGGATGCCGTCGAAACGGCGATGCGGCTTCCCGGCCGGATCGCCCGCAGGTTTGGCGCCGTATCGCTGACGATTGCCGCCCGGACCGACCGCGCGCATCTTGACGAGGCCGGCCTGACGCGGTATCTCAGGGACCGGTGGGATCCGGAACGGCCCGAAGCTGTTCCTGGGCCCCAAGGACCGGCTGAGCCCGGATGATGCATCAACCGAACCCGGGAGGAGCATGATGCCGATCTACGAGTTTCTCTGTCCGAAGTGCAACGTGATTTATAGCTTCTTGTCACGGACGGCCGATCCCGAAAAAATCCCAACCTGTCCGAAGTGCGGCTCGACCGATCTTCGCCGCGTCCCTTCCCGGTTTGGCATTGGCTCCTCTCCTAAGAAGACGGCCGAACCCGCCAGCACTGGGATCGGACCAGACATCGACGATCCGCGCGTCGAGCGTGAGTTGATGCGCTTTGCCTCAGAGCTTGAAGGGATGGATGAGAACGATCCCCGCCAGATGGCCCGTGCCGTTCGCAAGATGGCCGAGATCTCTGGGGAGCCGATCACGCCGACCATGGAAGAAATGATCCGGCGCCTCGAAGCCGGCGAAGATCCTGAGCTCGTCGAAGAAGAGCTTGGTGATGCCATCGAGGAAGAGATGGGGGAAGTTGGCGGCTCCGGTCCCGGCGCCCCATCTCACGACGATGGCCTCTATCCGATGTGACCGGCGGACGCGCACGCATCGGTTCTTCGTCACGGCTGGCCTCGGCAACCTGCCGCACCCGGGAGCTGGAGCGGGCCTCTGATGTTTCATGCTAGAATCGTTCTAACATGGTAACCACGACGGACCCATCCGCCACGGTGTACATTCCGGATACCTCTGCCCTGATCGAAAATCCAGATGCGCTCGACCGGCTCCTCTCTGACGGCAACGTTGTCGTGCTCCTCCACCAGGTCGTCGAAGAGTTGGGCCGTCTCCAGGCCTCGCGCGGAAAATCGGAAGGGGTGCGCCATGCTGCACGACAGGTAACACGGAAGGTCCTGGAACTGCGGCGTGCCGGGTTGATCCACCATCACGTCGAACGGCTCCTGCGCCACGAGATCAACGGGTACTCGTTCAAGCCGACGCCGGATGGAGGCATCCTGGCCTGGGAGCCGGATGGTGACACGATGGTGCCCTATCCGTCAGACTCGGGCGACAACCTGATCCTGGCCGGTGCGAGACGGATCGCCGGCGTTGCCAGCAGCATCCCCAATCCGGAATATCGCGTCGTGGTGATTTCCGAGGATTCCAACGTTCTGCTCAAGTGTGACGCCGTTGGGATCGAGGCTGAGCACCTCCGGTACGGCAAAGTGCAGCTCGAAAGCGTCGATGAAGTGTACTCGGGGATCGTCGAGGCGGTTGCCCCGGAAGACGCGTGGGAGCGTTTTATCGCGAGTGGCCCCCCGGGCGAGAGGTCGCTGCCGCTTTCGGTTCTGGACCCTTCGGTCATCGACGATATCCATGTCAATACCGGCGTGATTCTCGACTGCGGCGAAACGATCCTCGTGACGCGGGCCAACCCGGACGAGGGCCGTTTGGAAGACCTCCGGTACGCGCAGTACTGGGACCGGAAGCGGCATCTGTATCGTCCGCGTCCGATCCTTGGAATGACACCACGTGACCCGTATCAGACGCTGGCAATGGAATTCATGCTCGATCCCGAGGTCCAGCTTGTCGTACTCGACGGCCCCGCTGGTTCCGGGAAAACCCGTCTCATGGTCGCCGCAGGCCTGTATCAGCTGGTTGGCCAACCGACGTCGCTCCGTTTTTCTGCCCGCTCAGCCAAGCTGACACAGGCTTCGCGGTACGAGAACGGCCTGCTGCTGCTCAGACCGGAGCACGCGTCATCCCAGTACGAGCTTGGCTACCTGCCGGGGGATTACGAGAACAAGCTGGCACCGTGGCTGGAGCCGTTCTTTCAAGCGGTACGTTCCCTGTCGAGCCTCAACGATCACGACTTTATGGGGGAGCTGGAGGCGACCGACCGGATCCATCTTCTGTCCACATCGATGCTGCGCGGCCTCGACATCGAGCAATCGCTGGTGCTCGTCGATGAGCTTCAGAATGGTGACCGTCACCTGGCCAAAACCCTGATGAGCCGTTTCTCGTCCTCATCCAAGGTTGTGCTGGCCGGGTGCCTCGACCCGGTGCAGATTGACAACCCGTACGTCGACTGGCGCTCAAATGCCCTGACGAGGATCAAAGTCGCCTACCGGGGCTTTGGTCCGCAGGTCGCCCAGGTCCGGCTGCAAAACAACTACCGCGGCCCGATCTCCACACGCGCTGACGTGCTGTAGCCTGCGACAACAACGCGGGTTGAGTTTTCCAAAGAGAGCCCTTGGCCGCGTTGAGACACGCTGAGAGGCTGCACCTGTGTTCGATCAGGATAGTGACGAACCACGCGGTGACAGCCCCAACAACAACGTAGGACTAGGTAGGGACACTGTTCACCTCTTCCGCTCACTCAAAACATCCACCTTCAGCACGCCCCCTTGAGCCCTTTTCCCCGCCGCTCTCACCGTTCCGCCACCATCACCAAGAGCCAATCGCTCTCAGCAGCCTTCCTCAGGCGCACCTTCCCCACGCCACTCCCTCGATCCGTCAGTTTTTGTGCTCAGTCCCGCTCAGAAGACGACAGCCGTGCTCCTCTGCTCCTTCAACGAGAGGTGAATCCCACCAAGCTGCTTGATCGGATTCTTCCTCCTTACGTACCGACCCTCCTCCCTCATCCGC
>WGCW01000081.1 GCA_015493585.1 Acidobacteriota bacterium | reverse complement strand
GCTCGTCAGAATGACAACTCCTCGTGTCATTCCAGGTCGAGGGCGAACGCTTCCGTCATCCCGGAACGCCCCCCACAATGTCATCCTGAGCCGAAGGCGAAGGATCTGGGCGGGGGGGCGGAAGACTGTTAACACCGGTTTGGGGTGGGACAGGAACGCTGGTTTGGAGGTGACACTTTTCGCGGTGGTGTGGTGCCTGTTTTCGTGGGTTGGGAGGGTGTGAGGCCTGCGGAGCGATGCTGCCGGTGCCTGGAGCTTTCACCCGCGATGTTGATGATGCCGGAGTGATGGCGCAGCCGGTCGGGGATGCCGATAGGCAGAGCCTCGTCCCCGTCAAGTCTTTTCAGCCACTGCTGGATCGGGACGGCCGGCTGGGTGGCTTTCGGTTTACGGTTCCACCGCGGGGTTCCCCGAGTGCTGACGGACGCCGTGCCAGCGCCGGCACCTGTCACGGTGGTTCTGGATCAATGACGCTGGAGGATCCCTCCCGGCAACTCGCTTCTGAGCTCGTCGAGGAGCCCGAGGACGGCGGGGAGGGCATCTGAGACGGGGGTCATGCGGCGCTCGCGGTCCCGCCTCAGGGAGATCTCGACCTGACCTTCGGAAAGCCCCTTCTTGCCGACGACCACGCGCACCGGAAAGCCGATCAGGTCCATGTCGTTGAATTTGACGCCGGGCCGCTCGGGCCGGTCGTCGTAGAGGACTTCGACACCGGCAGCGTTGAGCTTCTCATACAGCGCATCGGCCGCTGCGACGACCTCGTCCTTGTCCGCGTTGAGGAGGACGAGGACGACCTCGTACGGCGCCAGGGGCAACGGCCAGATGATGCCGCGGTCGTCGTTGTTCTGCTCGATCGCCGCGGCGATCGTGCGGCCGACGCCGAGACCGTAGCAGCCCATGATGCACGGCTTCTCCTCGCCTTCTGCATCGAGGAAGGTGCAGTGCATCGGCTCGGAGTACTTGGTGCCCAGCTTGAAGATGTGGCCGACTTCGATGCCGCGGTGTTCGACCATCGGCTGGCCGCACCGTGGACAGGGATCTCCGGCGGCGGCGAGATTGATGTCAGCGACGGCCGATGCCTCAAAGTCCCTGCCAGGAACGACGCCGAGAAGATGGGTGTCGGCGGTGTTGGCGCCGGTCGCCGCGACGGGCATCGCCATCACGGTGGGATCGGCGATGATCCTGAGGCCGTTGAGGCCGACCGGGCCGGAGAACCCGTGCGGGCCTCCCGTGACCTTCCCGATCTTCTCGGGAGAGGCGAGCTGGAGATGTGTGCAGTCGAGAACGTTCTTCAGCTTGACCTCGTTGATTTCACGGTCGCCGCGGATCAGGGCGGCGACGAACTCCTGATCGGTTTCAAAGATCATGGTCTTGATCAGGTGTGCCGGCTCAAGCCCGAGAAACGCGGCGACCTCTTCGACGCTCTTCTTGCCGGGTGTGGCGACTGGAACCGGTTCTTCCGGCACATCGTGTGGCCAGGCTGCGGGCTCTGGGAGGGCGCCCGCCTGCGCCTTCTCGACGTTGGCGCCGTAGCCGCACGCGCACGAGATGATGGCGTCCTCGCCCGTGTCGGCGAGCACCATGAACTCGTGAGACTCCGATCCGCCGATGTTCCCCGTATCGGCCTCGACTTGGGTGTACGAGAGCCCGCACCGCTCGAAGATCCGGCGGTAGCCAGCCTCCATGGCGCGGTAGGCGACATCGAGGTCTTCGGCATCGGCGTGGAACGAGTAGGCATCCTTCATGATGAACTCCCGGCCGCGCATCAGGCCGAAGCGGGGCCGGATCTCATCGCGAAACTTTGTCTGGATCTGGAAGAGGTTGACCGGGAGCTGCCGGTACGACCGGATCGCACGCCGCACGACATCGGTCACGACCTCCTCGTGCGTTGGACCGAAGCAGAACTCACGGTCGTGCCGGTCCTTGAGCCGAAGCAGCTCCGGCCCGTACTTCGACCACCGTCCGGACTCCTGCCACAGCTCGGCGGGGGTGACGGCAGGCATCAACAGCTCTGTTGATCCCGCCTTCGCCATCTCTTCGCGGATGATCGCCTCGAGCTTGAGAATCGACCGCAGGCCAAGAGGGAGGTAGTTGTAGATGCCGGCAGCAACCTTGGCGATCATGCCAGCGCGGGCCATCAGGCGGTGTGAGATGACCTCAGCGTCAGAAGGGTCGTGGCGAAGTGTGTGAATGAATGTCCGGGTCCAGCGCATCCTATCCTCCGTGCGTTGTGTGGCGTGAGATCGGGCGGTTCCGCCCGCCAAAACCGGCGAGAAGCGATCCAAGGCGCCGTACATGCGTGAGCAGCTCCTCCTCGAGCCTGCTGCCAGGTACGTGTTGCGCCTCCTCCATAGCCTGCCGGGCGCCCTCGGCATCTCCGGCGGCCAGCCTGGCGATGGCGAGCTGGCGCAGAAGCCCCGGCAACGGCGCTTCCTGAGCCGCTTGCTCGAGATGCTCGACCGCCTCCCGCGGGCGTCCGCGTTTGAGGGCGATCTCGCCGAGCAGGGCGAGCGGGTAGTGGCGCAGCTCGCGGGGCATGATATCGAGCGCCTCCAGCGCCATCTCGCGGGCGGCGTCGAGGTCTTGGGCGAGGCCGGTTTCTGCCAGGGCCAGCTCGTACGCCGCAAGGCCGCGGGTCAACTCGTCCGGAGCTGCGGCATAGAGGGTTCTGGCCAGCCGGCGGGCGGTGCGGGGGCGCCCCGCGTTTCGCAACGATTCGAGCAGGGCGACGGCAGCGGCGGCAACATCGGGCGAATCGGCCGGTGGGCGTCTCAAAACCACGTGCGCATGACGGATGGCACGCCTGGCTTGACCGATCGAGGAGGCGAGCAGAGCCGCAGTCGCGTGCAACCCAAGCTCGGCTGGCACCAGGCCGATGGCGGCTTCGAAACGCTCGAGTGCTTGCTCCGGCCGCTGACCCTCCAGCGCAGCCTCAGCTTCCTGGACGAGTTTTTCTGCTTCTCGCGGCAGGTTGGCCGGGCGCTTGAGGCGCAGGAGCCGCACCGTTTCCTGGTACTGAAGCCGCTGCGGATCGAGATCGAGGACTTGCTGGAACGTGTGCATCGCCCGGCGTGTCCAACCGCGGCGAAGGTAGGCGAGACCGAGCTGATACAGCGCCTCCTCGTAATCGGGGGCGAGCTCGACCGCCCGCCGCAGCGCGTTGATGGCACGCCCGGTTTGCCGGATGTTGAGCCGGCACACGCCGATCAGGTAGAGCACCTGCGGGAGCTCCTCGATCTCGTTCGCCGACTCAAGCAGCGGAAGCGCTGTGCTGAAACGTTCACGGACGACGTTGAGCGCGCCGAGGGTGAACTGTGGCAGAAACGATCCGGGCGCCATTTCGAGGGCGCGGCGCAGCACCCGCTCGGCTTCGTCGAGCTCGCCGAGGTCGGACAGCGCCGTTCCCAGGTAGATCAAGGTTTCGTAATGGGGGCCACGCAGCTCGAGCACCCTTCTGAACGCCACCCGCGCTGTCTCGAGGTCGCCCATCTCGAAGGCGGTCTCCCCGGCGAAGCTCCAGAGCTCATCGTTGGCCGGCGCAAGACGGACGAGCTCGGTCAGCTTGGTCTGCGCGACGTCGGGTTGCCTGCCAAGCAGGGCCATCTCCAGGACGCGGAGTTGCCGGCGGAATTCTGGGGTCGCCTGCCCGGCGTACTCGGCCTGTGAAAGGATTCTCTCCGAACGCTCCCGGAAACGCTGCGAGAGGTTCCGGGAGAGCATTTCCCGGTCGACCGAACGTTCCCAGCCATCGACGATTTCCGTGCGGGAGAGCACGCCCCTCGATTCGAGCAGCTCGCCGAGGACCTCGACTCCGGCGTGTGTCACGGTCAGGTTGTGCTCGATCTGGCCCGTTCGAGCGGCCGTGGACGCCATGATCGCCGACAGTTGCCGGAACCCCTCCTCGAGGGCGGTGATCCGTTCGATGAGGTGCTCTTCCAGGGCTTCCTGCGCTTGGAAGAAAGCCTCTTCCGTCAGCTCAGGCGTCTCGGCATCGGCTGGACCCGAGACGATCAATAACTTGGCGCCACACCGGTGGCACACCTCGCGATCCGGCGGGTTCTTGGCGCCGCAAACTTGGCACAGTACGTCCATCAGGCGCCGGAGTAGTCGTAGAAACCACGTCCCGATTTGCGGCCCAAACGGCCGGCATCGACCATCTTGATGAGCAGGGGGCACGGACGGTATTTCGGATCGCCCAGCCCCTCGTACAGCACGCGCATGATGTACAGACAGGTATCGAGGCCGATGAAATCGGCAAGGGTCAGCGGGCCCATCGGATGGTTCATCCCGAGCTTCATGATCTGATCGACCGCTTCGGGAGATGCCACCCCTTCGTACACAGCAAAGATCGCCTCGTTGATCATCGGCATCAGAACGCGGTTTGAGACGAATCCCGGGAAATCGTTACAGGCAACGGGGATCTTGCCCATCGTCTCGGCGACCGACCGGACGGTGTCGTACACCTCGTCGGTCGTGGCGAGACCGCGGATCATCTCGACCAGCTTCATTACGGGCACGGGATTCATGAAGTGCATCCCGATGAAGCGCCCGGCGCGGGACGTGGCGGCGCCGAGCTTGGTGATCGAAATCGAGGACGTGTTGGACGCAAAGATCGCCTCTGGCGGGCAGGTTCTGTCGAGCTGACGGAAAATCTCAGCCTTGATCTCGAAGTTCTCAACGGCGGCCTCGATGACCAGATCGGCCTTGCAGTGGTCGGCGAGATTCGTCGTCGTGCTGATCCGCCCGAGCGCCGCCGCCTTCTCGGCCTCGCTCATCAGGTTCTTCTTCATCTGCCGGTCCATGTTTTTCGAAATGGTCTCGACGGCGCGGTCCAGGATGCTCTGCTCAATATCGCTGAGGACGACCTGGAAACCGGATTGGGCCGCCACATGTGCGATCCCGTTGCCCATCTGCCCGGCACCGACAACACCGATCGTCTTGATGTCCATACTCCCTCCGTCTCCCCAAATGGGGAGTCGAGACTAACGTTCACGCGAAGAACCGTCAAGATGTGAGGGGAACTGGAGGACGCCACCCACAGGGGATCGTTGCCCCCTGTCGAGGCAGTGCCAAACCCGCCTCCGCGAGCCGGCGCTCACGTGGCGCTGTACCGGCCTATTTCCTGATGACGAGCATCCGTTCTTCGGTCATCTCGAGATAGGTATAGCGCGGGCCCTCCCGTCCGATCCCGGACGCCTTGACACCGCCGTATGGCATGGGATCGGTCCTCCAGGTCGGGACGTCGTTGTGGATGATTCCGCCAGCCTCGACTTCTTCCCAGAATGTCTGCACAGCGTTGATGTCCTGCGTGTAGATGCCGGCCTGGAGTCCGTACCGGGAATCGTTGACCATCAGGATCGCTTGCTCAAGGTCCTCGTAGGCCTCGAGCACGGCCACGGGCCCGAAGACCTCATTGGCGACCACAGGCTGCGTGCGATCGACGCCTTCAAGAAGCGTCGGTGTGATGATGTTACCGTGCCGCTCACCTCCGGTGAGCAGTGCAGTCCGATGGTGGCGTGTTTGACCTATCCAGTCTTCGAGACGGACGGCATTGGCCTCATCGATGACCGGGCCACAGACGACGTTTTCATCGGCTGGATCGCCCCAGGCGATCGCCCCGGTTGCCGCGACGAGCGCGTCGCGCACGTCGTTGTAAATGGCCTCAGCGGCGTAGATGCGCTGGACGCTGATGCACGACTGACCGGCGTAGCCGTACGCAGCCCCGGCG
This sequence comes from Acidobacteriota bacterium, assembly GCA_015493585.1. Lineage (GTDB taxonomy): Bacteria > Acidobacteriota > Thermoanaerobaculia > Thermoanaerobaculales > Sulfomarinibacteraceae > JAADFN01. Next base: position 16,204 of record WGCW01000081.1, on the reverse strand, counting down.
ATGCGGGCGGCGATCGCTTCAAGATCGCCGGCATCTGGTGCAATGACCACGGCCGCGTTGCCGCCCATCTCGAGCGCCACGCGCTTGCGCCACGCGAGCTGCTTGAGCTTCCACCCAATGTCCATCGATCCGGTGAAGGTCAGCAGCTTGAAACGGTCGTCGGTGGCGAGCTTTTGTGCGTCCGAGCCGCGCGAGGGGATGACGGACAACGCTCCTTCGGGTAATCCTGCCTCTTCCAAGATGTGGGCCAGCAGGAGCGCCGCCCCCGGTGTCTGGCTGGCCGGTTTGAGGACGACGGGGCATCCGGCTGCAATCGCCGGCGCAATTTTGTGCGCGACGAGGTTGAGCGGGAAGTTGAACGGCGTAATGGCGAAGACCGGACCGATCGGGACGCGGCGGATCAGGGCGAGCCGGCCCTCTCCGGATGCATACCCGCCCAGGTCCTGCGTCTCGATCCGCGGGTCCCGTGCGACCCGTGCCGCCTCGGCGAACGTGTCGTGACACCGGTCCGCCTCGCCGCGAGCCAGCGTGATCGGTTTGCCAGCCTCCTCGCTGATCGTCCGCGCCAGCGTCTCCTTCTGTTCCTTGATCAGCGCCGCCGCCCGCTCGAGGATGGCCGCCCGCTGCCATGCCGGGATAGCCGCCATCTGGGGCGCGAAACGTTCGGCCGCTTCGGCAGCCGCCTCCAGCTGCGATGGGCCACCCCGGGCGATCCGGCTAACGACCGTTTGGTCGTACGGAGCATGTACTTCGATGACATCCTCGCCATCGACCCACTGTCCAGCCAGGAAAAGCTTCATTTCTCGCATGGCCACCTCCTCGAATGCATCCTCTATCGTACCGCACACCTGGCCGTGATGGCGGGGTGCGCCGAAATTTCTCGTGCGCGTAGGATGTGAGGTTGGCGTTTGCGCCGCCGGGGAGATTGGCCTTTCCAGAATTGTGTACTATGACGGGGTGATGATGGACAGGGACGACAGCGGCCAGCAGGGAGAGCGCTCTCCTCAAAACGGGGAGGGAGGAACGCGCAGTGCCGGGCATGGCGATCGGCCCGCTCCTGGTGACACTGGAGCGACACCCCAGTTAGGTGCTGGCGAGCCAAACCGTGGACGGGTCTTTCTCCGGTTGGTGATCTACCGGGTCTTGCACCCGCTCGAAGCGCTCCTCGAGCTTCTTGCGACGGTCGTGCCAAGCCGGCTCTTCGTAGCCGTTGCGCAGTGGATGGCCAGGCCGGACAGGAGAGCTGCGGCGAGAGAGCGAGCGTTCAGAGCTACTGCGGAGGGACCGATTGTTCCGGCCGGTGAGGACGGACGGCCGGTCGTGATCTTACTGGCATCTCAAGAAGAGGGGGCGCCTACTGGACGGGACACGGCGATCGTGAGGGAGCTTCTCTCTTTGGGATGGCGGGTCGTTCGTCTGCGTGCGACGGCAGCGCGTGCGGGGCGTGTCCACCTGACGCGAGACGCTGAGAGTGGTGAGGAGATTCTTTGGGTGCCCGCCGGGACACAATGGCGTCCGGATTCTGGACGGCTCGGGCGGCAAGCCCTGGGGAAGATGGCCCGCGCCGTCGTCTCATGTGCAAATCGTGACGGGCTCGGTCTTGGCGCCGTCGTCTGTACCTCGGGGTTCTGGATCGATCTGGCGACGGTTCTCCGAGCGGTCATGAACTGGCCGGTTGCCGTTGTGGCACACGATGGCGAGGGCGGCGAGGATACAGGCTGGGAACGCTGGGCCGATCTCGACATGACCGGTCAGCCACTGGCATCGGATGATGGGAGCGAGCCGAAGCTCGGCGATCGTCTCAAGGTGCTCTTCCCTTTGGTCAGTATCGTGATTGCGGGTGGCGATCCAGATGGACGGCTGGAGCAGCAGATTCGCAGCCGCACCCACTATCCGAACTACGAAATCGTGACGGGTGAAAAGGGAGATCCTGGCGGCGGCGCGGCGCCAACGTGGCCTGACCGGATGCAGGGAGCCTGGACCGGTGCACGTGGCGAGCTGCTTTGTTTCGTGAGGAAGCCGGTCGTTCTTGGTGGAGGGTGGCTGTGTGAGCTCGTCCAACGGATGAGGATGGATCCACATGCTGGTCTTGTGACCCCGGCGCGCAACACCGGTATCCCCGGCATAAGAACCCGCAGCAGGTACGTGGATCTTGCCGGATTTGACGCATGGGTGAAGAAGCTCCGGCGGGTCTCCCGGCACAACGCCTCATCCGTACCGTTCGTACCGCTCTCCTGCTTCATGATCCGGCGCGCGCTTCTTGAAGAAATCGGGGGGTTCGATCGGGGGCTTTCCGAAGAGTTTCTCGGTGCCGTCGATCTTGCCCGGCGGGTCCGGCGAGCCGGGTTCGACATCCAATGTGTGCGCGGCTCCTACATCCATGTGGCACAGCTGCGACCGGCAGTCGCTGGGGTGCCATACACGGCTCATCCCGCCGAGCGGGAGCTCGTGCGGCGCCGGTACCGGAGGAAATGGGCCGGCCGCTGGAAGAGGTGGGTTGGGCATGGGCGGCCGGGTGGAGCCGTCCAACCGGTCTATGACTCGGCGGATCGTCCTCCGGCGATGATCGCCGAGCTCCACGAGCTGATGCGGTACCGGGATCTCGTGCATCTGCTGACGATCAGCAATATCAAGACCCGGTACAAACGGTCCGTCCTCGGTGTTGGATGGACCCTCTTGAATCCATTGCTCCACATGACCGTCTTGACCTTGGCGTTCTCAGCGGTTTTCAAAAGCTCGATTACAGATTATCCCGTCTACGTCCTATCCGGGCTGATTGTGTGGAACTTCTTCTCGCAGATTACCACCCAAGCAATGACGGCGGTGATCTCGGGCGGCAATCTGATGCGCCAGATCTACATTCCGCCGAGCGTGTTTTGTGTGGCGACCGCGACCGCCGGTCTGGTCAATCTTGGGTTGTCCTTGATTCCTCTCATACTCATTATGGTAATTATGGGCCACCCGTTCCATGTTGCTCTCGTCTTTGTGCCGCTCGCGGTACTGGCGCTTTTCCTCTTCTCACTCGGGGTGGCATTGATGCTGGGTACACTGGCAGTTTTCTTCACGGATCTCGTTGAATTGTACGGAGTCCTGCTGCGAGCCGGATACTTTCTGACGGCGGTCATGTACCCGATCACGGTTATCCCAAACAAGTGGAGGTGGGTTATCAAGATCAATCCGGTGTACAGCTACATTTGCTGTTTCCGGGATCCGATATATGCCGGGACGTTTCCCTCGTGGCAGACCTTCGCCATTGCTGGGGTTTCGGGTGTCCTCGTGCTGATAGCCGGATGGTGGGTGCTGGCCCGGAAGGCCCACGAAATCGTGTACCGCACGTGAGGATGGCGTGAGCACACCGGTCATTCTTCTGCAAGATGTCAGCGTCCGGTACCGGGTGCCGTTGGAGCGGATCCGTTCGTTCAAGGAGTTCACGATCAGATGGCTTCGCCGCCGCATCCGGTACAGGGATTATTGGGCCCTTCGGGATATCAATCTTGAGGTGATGCGCAGCCAGGTCGTTGGAGTGATCGGGCGCAACGGTGCCGGCAAGACCACGCTATTGCGTGTCGTCGCCCGGGTCGTTCATCCGACCGCGGGAAGGGTGCGTGTTCAAGGGCAGATTGCTCCGCTCTTGAGCCTTGGCGCTGGCTTTCAGCAAGACCTGACGGGCCGGGAGAACGTCATGCTCAATGGGGTGACGCTTGGGTATTCCCGGGGAGATCTGCTCAAACGGATCGACAGGATCGTTGAGTTCGCGGGCATCGGGAGCTTCATCGACATGCCACTACGCACATACTCGAGCGGCATGCGAGCCCGGCTCGGTTTTGCGATAGCGACCGACGAGATGCCGGATATTCTCCTCGTTGACGAGGTGCTTGCCGTTGGTGATGCGGAGTTTCGCCAACGGTGTGAAGAGCGGATTGAGAAATACCGCCAGGGAGGCATGACGGTTCTCATCGTGTCGCACGCGCCGCAGCTGTTGGCGAAGATGTGCAACCGGATGGTGTGGCTGGACAAGGGGAAGGTGGCGGCCATGGGCAGCCCCGAAGATGTCGTTCGTCAGTACGCTGCCAGCACGGCACTCACGGTGGCACAGCCACAGCAGGATCTTAGGATCAAGGGCTGATGGTGGAGGCGTCATGGCGAAGGGGAGCTCCGTGTTATTGGCGGCATCCTCAGGCGCAACGAAAGTTGGCCGTCCCCCGGGGGGAACGATGGGGATGGGTGTGCACGAAGTGAAATGCTTACAGAATGAGGGAAAAGAAGATGGCTGGTCATCTGGATACCGCAACACCTCTGTTTGTCGTGGGACCTCCCCGTACTGGGACAACGCTGCTGGCGCGGCTGCTCAATGCCCATCCGCTGGTGCTGATGACCAACGAGACCGCGGTCTTCCTCTTTTTCTGTGAATCGATCCGGCGGAGCCGGGTTGGCGTCAAGGCAGGGATCCTTTGGGGGAAGGAGTACCACGAGCTGTGGTCAGAGCACCTGGAGAAGGCGGCGCTCCCGATGATCCGATCGTACTACGAAGCCATTGCGTCGCAGGAGCATCGTGGATCGCTGAGATATTGGGGGGATAAACATCCTCACCACGATGTGTGCATCCCGTTTCTCCTCGAGCACTATCCCGATGCCCGATTTATCTTTACCCAACGTGATCCACGGGACAGCATCTGCTCGATTTGCGAGATGAACCACTGGCATTTCGAAAAGGCACTTACGGTGTGGCGTAACATGTCCGAGCGGTATGAAAAAGCGTTCGCTTCGTTCGGTCCGGATCGTCTCTACCGGATCACGTATGAGGATCTCGTTCACGACGGGAGAGGAGAAATCACAGCTCTGCTCGAGTGGCTTGATCTTGACATGGATCCCCACCTCCAAGAGGCCCTCAGACACTACCAGATGCACGATGCGCATGAGCGAACACAGGCACGAGTTGATTTCAAGAAGAAATCGATCGGCCGCTGGCGCAGTGAGCTGACAGATCACGATCGCCAGTTGGCTTTGAGCGAGATTGGGCAGTATATCGATCGGTATGGATATGCCAGGACGTAGGAGGGAGGGGGCGTGGGAGCCGATCCCTCGAACCGGATGAAACGTATCGGGATGACCGCGCGGCGGGTTTCGAGCTTTGATCCTGTGCGCAGGATATGGTGAACGACTGCCGTATAATGAGCTACGATGGTTTCAGCAAATATGCATAACCCCACCCCACGGGAACCTCGGTCTGTCTCCAATGGCACAGGAGCCAGAGATGCCCGCGTGCCGGGGATGGCCCAAGATCATGATGCGCAGCCTTCCATCAATGACGATGAGGAGATTCATGAGCTCAAGCGGCGGATCGCGACTCTGGAGAGGAGCCTGGCACAGTCGGTCGGTGAGCTCTCGAAGATTCAAAGCTCCCGGTGGTGGCGGCTGGCGAGCCGGTATTGGCGTCTGCGAGCGGGTGTTGAGCTGATCTTCTCACGCCTCATCCATCCCGTTGCCAGCCTCAAGATTTTGGCGCAACGGTACCTGCCGGTGTCGGTTCGGACTCGAGTGCTGACAGCGCTTCGAAAACACGAGCCGGCGCATGGGGGGGGGGCTGGGCTAGCTCGGGAGGCCGCAGATCATCACGCACGCAGCTCCTCAGGCCGTCGGTTTCGACCCAGACCAGCGCTCCTTTTCCTTCCGGCCGTGCCATGGGACTACCGGAGGCAACGGCCTCAGCATTTGGCTGGAGCTCTGGCAGCTTCCGGCTGGCCTGTTTTCTGGCTGATTGGCAGGGCAGCAACAGGCGGTGATGTCGAGATCGAGAGTGGGAGAGAGTTCTCACCGGGTCTCTGGGAGCTTTCAGCCAACGCTTCGACTGCGCTCAACCCGATCGGGGGACGGCTCGAAGAAAAGGATGTCGCGAAACTTGTCCGATCGTTGAAGCGTTGGCAGATGCGGACCCGGGTGCACGAGGTAGCCGTCATCTGTGAAGCGCCATACTGGGCTCGCTTGGCTACGGTTTTGAAAGAGCAGTGTGACTGGCTCCTCGTGTACGATCTCATCGATTTGCACACGGGTTTCAGAACTGCGCTCCCAGAGGCGGCCGAAGCTGAAGAGGAGATTTTGAGACGGGCCGATCTCGTGGCAACGACGTCGGCGGTTCTTGAACAGAGGGCACGTAAGTTCGTGCCGAGGGTGTGTCGGGTTCCCAATGCCTGTGAGCTGGAACGGTGGTCGCGGCCGGAGAGTGAGCCGCTGCCCGAGGATATTCCAGGCCCTATCATCGGGTATTTTGGAGCGATCTCGGAGTGGTTCGATAACGGGCTCGTCGAGTTTCTTGCCGCCCAGCGTCCGCACTGGTCGTTCGTGTTGATCGGTTCGACGTGGGGAGGGGCGGTTGGGCGGCTGGAGAGGTTGCCGAACGTCTCTCTGCTTGGGGAGCAGCCGTACGAACGGGTTCCTGGGCTGGCGTCACATTTTGACGTCGGCATCATCCCATTCCGGGATACTCCACTGACGCGGGCCACGGATCCGGTCAAGGTGTATGAGATGTTGGCACTTGGCCTCCGGGTCGTGGCGGCACCGCTCCCCGAGCTCACGAAATTCGGTGATCTCATAGAGGTCGCCGAGTCAAAAGAGGAGTTTCTTCAAAAGCTCGATAACGCCGTGAGATTGCCTGACGACGAAGAAGCCAAGCAGAAGCGGCGCTCGTTTGCATCGAAGAACCGGTGGGAGGATCGGGCGAGGAACCTTGGAGATGAAATCCGTGTCACGTACCCGAAAGTGTCGATCGTGATCGTGACGTACAACAACATCCCTTTGACGAAAATGTGTTTGGACAGCGTTCGAAGCCAGACAGAGTATCCCCATTACGAGGTCATCGTCGTTGACAACGGCTCGACCGATGGAACCACTTCATATCTGGAAGATCTCAGGTCCCGTTGGTCACAGTTTCGCGTCGTGCTCAACGGGGAGAATCTGGGTTTTGCTGCGGCCACGAACCAAGGGGTCCGGGTCGCGACCGGTCACATGCTCGTTTTTCTCAACAACGATACAGTTGTCACGCGCGGCTGGCTGTGCGCCATGGTCCGGGCGTTGAGGCAGCACCAACGGTGGGGGCTCGTTGGAGCCGTCACCAACGCGATTGGCAATGAGGCAAAGATCTCCGTTGGCTATTCAGAGGTAACGGGGCTCGATGCCTGGGCTGAAGAGTACGTCTGGAAACACCGGGGCAAGAGCTTTCCTCTTGGGATGGCCGCGCTCTTCTGTGCTGGGCTCCGGCGGGAGGTCTGGGAGGAAGTTGGAGAGCTTGACGAGCGGTTCGAGGTTGGCATGTTCGAAGACGATGATTACTCCCGCCGCATCCGTGCAGCCGGCTACGAGATCCGGTGTCTCGAAGACTGTTTCGTCCACCACTGGCAACAGGCCTCCTTCCGGCTTTTGGACAAGGAAGAATACGAGCGGATCTACGAGGCCAACCGGCGGCGCTTCCTCCAAAAGTGGTCGGGAGCGGGTGTGACTCAATCGTTCGATCCCGGAGGAGACCGTTGATGGCTCGTCTCCAGAAACCGGCCGTGCTCTTGCTGGGCTACTACGGCGCCGGGAACCTCGGTGACGATGCCATCCTGGGGGTGACCCTTGAAGGTCTGCGAGCCGAATTTCCGAGGATGCACGCGGTCGTCCCGGGAGAGGATCCGGAGGGACTCGCTCAGCGGTATCACGTGCGGTCGTATCCGTGGAAAGATGTCGCCGCACTGGTCTCGAGTATCCAGGAGGCTGACCTCGTCGTCATCGGAGGAGGGGGATTGCTTCATGATTACTGGCGCCCCCAGCCCGAGACACAGTTGACACCCGCTCACTTTGGTCTCACGTACTACTGTGGAATGGGATGGCTCGCTGGTGAGCTTGGGAAGCCAGTCGTGCTCTATGCGGCCGGCGTGGGTCCGCTGTTGTACGGCGAGAGCCGGGACCTCGTGCGGGCTGTTGCGAAGGCCGCATGTGCGATCACCGTTCGTGATCCAGCCTCGAAGCAAGTGCTTGGAACGCTCGGAATTCCGTCTGCCAAAGTCGAAGTGACCGCCGATCCGGGGTGGCTGGTGCAACCAGCGGAGCCGCTCCTCGTCGAGAATACTCTTCGAAAGGCCGGATTCTCATCGTCTGCATGGATCGGCGTCGCACTTCGAAACTGGGATGTCAATGTCAGCCAAGAGCTGTGGGAGCAGGAGGTGATCACGGCGATCCGTGAGTTGGCACACCGTCACGCTTTGGGCGTGGTGTTTCTCCCGTTTCAGCACATGGGCGCCAAGCTTCAGAATGACGTTGGGTTGGCGGAGCGGCTGGCCCGGGAGCTCGAGGATGTTCCAACGGTCATCATGCGGGATCCTTTCTCACCGTCTCTGATGCGAGCGTTCGCCGGCCAGGCAAGGATCATGCTTGGCATGAGGTATCACTCGGTGCTCTTTGCCGCTGTTGCTGGGACACCAACCGTCGCCCTCGCCTACGATCCAAAAGTTTTCCACCTGGCTCAGACGCTCGGCGCGTCTGTTGAGGCTCTTTCGCTGGACGGTATCGAAGCAGGAGCAATCGTGACGGCAGCGGAAGCGGTGCTCGCCGTATCGGCCGGCCAAGGCGGCGTGTCGAGCGAGATCGTGGCCCGCCAGCGATCATCCGCACTTCGTAACATCGAATGTCTCACGGAGATACTGCGAGATCCACCGGCTTTGGTGCCTTCGGCCAAGGCGGCGCAGATCGCTGCGGACGTGATCGAGACGGAGCGGCTGGCCGAGGCATGCGGGACCACCTCGCTGTGGATCGAGCGTGTGTTTTCGGACCGTGAACAAAAGACCGGTACTGGCGAGGAAACGCCTGGAGCTCGCGTGAAGGCGCGGCGCGTCGTGCGCCTCGTCACCACGAGTTTCTTTGATCCCGATGGATTGGCCGTCTATGCGGGGGGGGCAGAACGCTATGCCATGGAGCTAATAGGGATCATCCGGGAGCTCGGGTGGGACGCCGAGATCGTGCAGCCGGCCTCCGGAGAGGGATGGGAGAGAACCTACCGCGGTGTGCCGGTCCGGGGGCTGGGTCACTGTCCGGATCCGCTTGCGGTGGGCCGGGAAAGTGAACGGCGTTTAGAAGACGTGCCACTGACGATCTACCACGCCTTTTTCGTGGCGGGGGACGCTGAGTGCACATCCCCTGCGCTTGGGATTTCCCATGGCATCTACTGGGACGATCCGTTCTGGGCAAGCGATCCAAAAAGACACGGGCAGCTTCGTGATCAGGCGCTTGAAGCCGTCCGGCGGCTCGACCTTGTTGTTTCCGTCGATGCAAACACGATCAACTGGGTTCGTTCCGAAGACCCAGAGCTGGCTGAGAAAATGGTCCGGATCCCGAACTTCGTCGATCTCGATGAATTTCAATGTAAGCCGCACGTTACCTCTGAAGCTCCAGTCATCCTCTACCCTCGCCGCCTGTGTGCCGCACGTGGGTATTGGCTTTTGGCCGCCATCGTGCCCTCGCTGCTCGAGAGGCACCGGGACCTTGAGATCCATTTTATTGGAGACGCGGACGCGCGCGAGGCCGAGCATGTGCAACGTCTTGTCACACAGTTCAGTGGGAGTGTGACATGGGAGAGAGTGCTGCCGGAAAGGATGCGTGAGGCGTACGAACCGGCGAGCATCGTCGTCATTCCAACGGTTGCGGCCGAAGGCACATCACTCTCGCTGCTGGAAGCCCAAGCGTGCGGCAAACCGGTCATTACAACGGCCGTAGGGGGGCTCGTTGACCTGGTGATCGATGGTCTCAACGCCCAGGTCATTGCTCCGAGTCCGGCCGCTCTGGAGGATGCAATCGAGATGCTCCTGAACGATCGCCAGTTGGCTCTTCACCTTGCTGAGGGGGCGATAACGACAGTGCAACAGTTTTCGAAACAGAGATGGCAGAGCCGGTGGTGGCGTGTCCTGAGGACATACCTCATGCCCGGATTCAACCTGGAAGAGTCCGAACGAAGATCGATTCGTGGGGAACGCGTATGACTGATTGGGTACAAGGGCCGAAGGAGCCGGAAGGTCCGGAGAATGCGGCTGTCGATGAACGGCCGTATGTCCATGAGCTGGAAGAATACCTGGCACGCTACCGCCGGGATCTTGCCGCTGAGCGTGCACGGAGGCGGAGGCAAATCGCAGTGGCATTTGGGCGGGAGCAGGAACTGACGGCGAAAATTCAATCGCTCGAGAAGGAGGGTGCAGAAGCTCGTGAACGGGAGCAGCAGCTGAGCCAGAGGGTAGCACAGCTCACCAGTGAGCTCGACGCTGCGCATGCCGCGATTCAAACGACCCGGGATGAGGTCCGAGCCTGGAAGCAAGCCCATGATGCGGCTCAGGAAGGTATCCGGTACCTGCAGCAGGAGCTCACCCGATGGTCGACATCGAAGTGGGGCAGGATGGCCTCGCTGTACTGGAGAGCTCGAGCTCGCCTTGGCCGGCTCATGGGGTCCTCGAAAGTACCCAAGCCTGCGACCATGGTCGGGGATGGTGACGTTGTGAAGGCTGATATAACGACGGAATCTGGACACGCGCGCAGCGGTTCATCCGCGATGACGGCGCCAAAGCGGCAGATTGCCGTTCCAGATGGCTTCCCTCGTGTAACGGCCGGACGTGACGATATCGTCGTGCTCTCGATCATCGACTGGGAGTTTCGCTTCCAGCGCCCCCAACAGCTGGCGGTGCAGTTTGCCCGGCACGGTCATCGAGTTTTTTACCTCTCGACATCGAAGTTCCTCAAACCCAAGGATCGTCCAGCCCGTCTCGAGCTCAAGGACACGAACGTTGCCGAGCTCGTCGTACGGAGCAGACAGCCATTGAATATCTACAGCGGTTCGCTCAGCGCGGACGATCTCGACGTGCTCCAAACGAGCTTTGAGAGCCTCGCGGCCGAAATGGGAATGGGGGATACCACCCTGATGGTCCAGATTCCCTTCTGGGAGCCTTTGGCGAGGCGGCTCCATGAACGGCTCGGGTGGCGGGTTGTCTACGACTGCATGGATGAATGGACGAACTTCCCAGGCTTTGGGGAAGATGTGCTCAACCTGGAAGATACGCTGGCACGTGAGGCTGAGCTGACTGTCGTTTCCGGTGAGACGCTGGTGGGAAAATTCGAGGGGAAGTCACGACACGTTCTGTTGGCAAAGAACGCGGTTGATGTACAGCATTACCACACGTTCTACAAAGAAAATGAGCTTCTGGCCGGTCTGGACCATCCGATCATCGGATATTTTGGGGCGTTGGCAGCATGGGCGGATGTGCCCCTTCTCGAGAAGATCGTCGATACCTTCCCGCACGCCCAGATCGTGCTGGCCGGTGGTGTATTCGACATCGATCTCGAAAATCTTCGAAAGAGGCCGAATGTTCATCTCCTCGGGCAGAGGCCGTACGAGGAGATGCCTCAGCTTCTCTGGCATTTTGATGTGTGTATGATCCCTTTCCAGATCAACGACATCACCCATGCGACAAATCCCGTTAAGCTTTACGAATATTTCTACTCCGGCAAGCCGGTCGTTGCTCCGGCGTTGCACGAGCTGGAGCCTTTTCGGGAAGAGTGTTACCTGGCAGAGAGCCATGAAGCGTTCCTTGATGGGCTCGACCGTGCGCTGAAGGAGCCAGAAGATGATCCGCGGCGTGAGAGGAGGCGAAGGGTCGCTGCCGACAACGACTGGAGTGAGCGGTACCGGGCGATCCACCGGGAGCTGATCGAGGCGCAGCCTCGTGTCAGCATCGTGATTGTGACCTACGGTGGCCTCGAACATACCCGCCGGTGCCTCGCGTCGTTGGAGCAGGAGACCTGGCCTCAATTGGAGATCATCGTTGTTGACAATTATTCGCCCGATGGCTCGGCAGAATACCTCCAGACGTACGCGGCAGAGCATGCCCGGGTGAACGTTATTTTCAATCAGGAGAACCGGGGATTTGCCGCGGCCAACAACCAGGGGCTCCAACGTGCCACCGGTGATATCCTTGTGCTGCTCAACAATGACACGATCGTTCCGCCGGGCCTGGTTGGGCGTCTGGTCCGGCATCTCGAAAACGATCGTGAGCTTGGGCTGTTGTGCCCGACGACGAACTTCTGCGGCAACGAAGCCAGGGTGGAGCCCTGGTACGACGATCCCGCGGACATCCCCCGGTATGCCTCATGGCGTGCCGTCACGTTTGCGGGGCAGACGTTCGATCTTTCCGTGGCTGCCATGTACTGCGTTGCGATGCGGCGTGATGTGTTCGAGGCCGTTGGACCGCTGGATGAGCAGTTCGGCCTGGGGATGTTCGAGGATGACGATTACTCACTGCGCGTCCGCCAGGCCGGATTTCGCGTCGCCTATGCCGAAGACGCGTACGTGCATCACGTGGGCCAGGCGGCCTTTGGTCAGCTGGCCCCTGAGGAGTATCAGCGCATCTGGGAGCAGAATCAGGCGTACTTTGAGAAAAAGTGGGGACGGCCATGGCAACCGCACACGCCGCGCCCCGGCGTTCGAGCTGTATCTTCACGGGTTGGCACGCAATCCTGAAGGGATTGACGGGGGAAGTGAAGGCATGATCTTCGCCTCAGGCAAGATCGGTGGTCCCTCCATTCCGGAAGCCGGCCGCATCGGTAAGGATCTGATGGATACGCATCTCCCAGGTATGATCTCTCCGGACTCGTTCGAGCGCTGCCCGGCCGATCGCCATCCGGCGATCTTCATCATTGAGGAGCACCTGGACCGTCTCGGCGAGGTCCTCAGGGCCGGTGAACGAAACGATCTCGCGCCCAGGCGTAAACGTACCCCACAGGTTGGTTGATGCCTCGATCAATGCCGGCGTGCCACATGCGGATGCAAGCAGCGTCCGTGGGGTCATGCGGTACGTTCCGTCGAACGGATTTCCCGGCTGCTCGACCTTGGCAAAGTCGATGGAGAGCCGTGCCGCGCTCAGAGCGGCGGAGAGAGCCTCCGGCGTGTCGAGCTCGGGCAGGGTTGGCAGTCGCCACTGGAGCTCGCCCCGGTGGGCGTGAATGTGGACGGTGAACCTTTCGGAAAGAGCCGCGAGAAGGTGTTCACGGTAGTCAGTCCATTTTCCGACGAAGATGACATCACATGCCGGCGTGTCACCGGTCGGCTGGAAGAGCTCGGGATCGGCGGCGTGGTCGAGACGGCGGACAGCAATCCCGTGGTCCTGATAGAAGGGGATCGTCTGCGGATCGTGGGTGTAGAAGAGATCGAAGTGGGGTGCAATCTGGAGCGATGCAGCAATGCCCAGAGGATCGGACAGGGCGATACCGGCATAGACGGTCTCATCGGGGAAGAGGTTGCGTGCCACTTCGGGCAGGAATAGCCCACCTCCAAGACAGATGACGAGATCAGGATTGAACCGGTTGGCAATCCGTTCGATGGCCGTTGCCGGGACCGGTGCTGGCGCAGCAGCACCGGTCGATGTGAAGTCAGGGAGCCGAAACGGCTCGATCACCGTCACCGTGGCAACACGTTGACACGCCTCCACCGGTGGGACTAGGGTGTTGTTAAACGGGCGTTGCGACACGTTCGCGAAAATGAGGATCCGCAGGTCTGACCGTGGGGTGCTGTCCATGAGGAGAGTATACGAAAGCCGTGCACCGGAGTTGCTGGCATGAGAGGTACCACCGGATCACGCCGGGTTGAACACAGGAGCTGAGAAAAAACCGGGCCCCGAAGGGCCCGATTAGGTTCATGCCTTCAGGAGGCAGTGGTTTTTAGAATGGGCACATTGGCAGATCGAACGTCTTGGTGACAAAGACCGCCATCTGGTCACGGTTTGTAATTGCCGTGGGGCAGAAGTCCGTGGCACTGCACCCGGCCGTGATGCCCCGGTTGTAGATATCCTCGATCCAGTCGACGGCGAAACCGTCAGGACACTGAACGTCGTCGAAGATGCCGGTGCACGCCGGAGGCGTATAGGTGCTGCCCTCGCTCGCCTTGAGGAGAAAGACGGCCATCTCGGCGCGTGTGACCGACCGGTCCGGACAATACTTGAGCGGATTGGTTGCACAGCCAGCGGTGACGCCGTCGTTGTACAGCGCCTCGATGTACGGGGCTGCCGGCATCGAACACGGGACATCGTCGAAGATGCCCTGACACGGCGGGATGTTGTAGTCCGAACCGTGCATCGCCTTCTCCAGCCAGACGGCCATAACAGCTCGGGTCATCGGATCGGACGGGCAGAAGTTCCCGTTCCCACAACCGCCGGTGATCCCTGCGCCGGCCACCGCGTGCACGTAATCATCGGCAAAGGCCCCTGGGGCCATGTCGTTGAACGCCTTCGTCAGGCAGACATTGACGGGGTTGACCTGGTACGGGGTTTGCTGGGCCAGGACGACCTGTCCCTGCACGAGGCCGTAGCGCGGGGCGCCGTCAGCGATGAACTGCGCGTCGACCGGCAGCTCGCCAGGATCGGCAGCAGCGGCGGGCACGACACCGTTGTCCGGTGTCAACGTCAGCCACGGCAGGCTGGAGCTCAGGCACGCTCCGGTCTCACCGGAGTCGATCTCGTAGACGGTTCCGGTGCTTTGATCGGGCGCCCACAGGTGGCCGTCACAGGTGAAGGCCAGGCCAGCGCCGCCGTAGTCTGAGAAACCGGGGATCGTGAAGCTGCCGAGGACGTTGTAGTTGTTGTCGACGTCGAGAACGTAGACAGTTGTTGGCGACGCGTTGGTCATGACGAACAGGTGATGGGTCAGCGGGTTGTACGCGAGGCCAGAGATGGCGAGCCCGACATTGGCGACCTGCAGGACGTTTCCGGACGTATCAAAACGGGTGATGGCATTGGTATTCCACCCGCCGACGAAGAACGTGTCGGAAACCGGGTCGTAGGCCAGACCACGTTCGGACGTCGTCGCTCCCCAGCAGATCTTGCTGCCAGTCGTTGTCCCATTGCTCGGATCCCACTCGTGGATGCAGTTGTCACCGCCAACGGCCAACTGCCACATCATGCCGGTGAGTTGATCAAAGGCCATATCCCCGGCGAAGTTGCCCATCCAACCCGATGTGTCGGCCGTCAGGCCGGTCTGCGAGCCGCTGCGCGTGTACTCGTAATCGAGATCGTCGCCGCCGCCGGCTCCGATGTTGTCGAGCCACACAGTGTCGGCGGCCTTGTTGACGCCGTCGCCCCACGGATACGCGAGCCCGCTCGACCACGAGCTAATGATATCGCCCGCGGCGTACGGGGCCACGTTGTGAAGCGCAGGAGGTGCAGGAATGGCCTTGGCCGTCCGGTCATTGACGTGAGCGGCGGGAATGTTGTGTTGCGGAATCTGATCCATCGGCAGGTGCGGGACCCAACCTGCTGTCTGAGCCGTCCACAACCGCACGTTGGTGTCGATACCGCCGTGGTTGAGGATGTTGAGCGTATGGTCCTCAGTCTCGCCGGCGTAGAGGCGGGCTTTGAGGTTAGCAGGTGTGACCTCGAGCCACCCGGCGGGCAGCGCAAAGTCGAGCCTGTTGACCGTCTCGGGCGTCAGGTTGATGGCCTGCTGCACGTCGGCGTACTTGTTCGCCGACGCGGTGAACGTCCGCGTTGAGGGACCGTTACCGGTCGGCAGTGAGACGAACATCTGGTAGTACCCATCGGGGATCGCCGTGTCATCTGGCGTCGTCACTGTCTGGACGCTGTCGCCGATCCCATCGTCCACCGTTGCGGGCACGAGCGCATTGCTCGTATTGGCATCGGTGACGAAACCGGCCGCCATGGCGCCGGCAACCGGTGAGCATGGCACGGTGGGATCGTAGATCTTGACGTCGTCGAGCAAGAAGTACCAATCCCAGCCCGATGCATTGTAGGAGAACCTCAGCATGACCTGCCTGGAGCCACCGACGAGTGACGTGACATCCTGGGTGAATGTCCCATTGGCATCTGCCGTCCAGTCGGCGAGGTTGGTCCACGTGGCTCCTCCGTCTCTACTGATGTCGACCTTGGCCTCATCGCCGGAAGTGTAATAGTTGAAGTCGTACTTGAACTCGACGGTGACGCTCGACAGGCCCGAGACGTCGAGCACGGGCGAGTACAAGGTTGTTTCCATCGCACCACCGGCCCAGTCGGAGTCAGCGTCGGCCGCGTAGCCGTCACCGCCGGTGGAGTTGGAACGGCCTGTCGTGGCCGTGCTCTCCCAGACCCCGGCGCCGCTGCCACCGCTGTCATCGGTGACGGTCCAGCCGGCCGGCGGGAAGCTCGAATTG
>WGCW01000080.1 GCA_015493585.1 Acidobacteriota bacterium | reverse complement strand
GGATGACAAGGGGGGATGGCTTTGCCTCCGGCCCGCCACTCAGGATGACATTGAGGGTGGCGTTTTGAAACGGCGGGAGCGGGCGGCCTGGACTCGGGACGAGACGAGGGTCTGTCAACCTGAGGAGGCGCAGCTTTTCCCCCCAATGTCATTCTGAGGAGGCGAAGCCGACGAAGAATCTGGGCGGGGGAATGCAGATAACTCCCCTTTTCCAGCGTTCTCAGCCTTCGGCGCGAAGGCTTCCGGCCCCCCACACAGATCCTTCGTCGCGTGCCTCCGGCCCGCGACTCAGGATGACAAGGGGGGATGGCTTTGCCTATGGCCCGCGACTCAGGATGACAAGGGGGGATGGCTTTGTCTATTGCGCGCGACTCAGGATGACAGGAAAAGGTTGGGCGCATCAAGATGACAATGGGAGCGTTGCGTGGCTCAGGTGACTTCAACACTGTCCCCTTTTCCCGATCATCGATGGCGAGATTGGCGAGAAACTACCCTGGCCGCTCGCTGCCGCTTACTCCCCTGCTCCAGCCTGTCCGCGTTCTTTGGGAGAGGGTGCCGGTATTGTTTTGGTCAATTGCAGTGTGTACTGATGGCCCATCACCAGGTCATGTGCGATGACCTTGACCGAATCGATCCAGGACGAGATTTCCCGGCACTCTGGGGCATCCTTCGGCGACCGGCAGAGGATCTTCTCCCCGTCCGGCTTGACGATCAGCACTAAGCTCAGAGTCGTCCTGACATGCCACCCGTGGGGCGGTGCGAGAAGTCTCATCCACGCGGGGGGCGAGATGCCAAGTTTCGGCAATATCAGCCGAGGCAGATCGTACTCGGCGACATGTCCAAGCTGAAGCGGCCCCTTCGTGCCGTCGATGACGAGCAACGGCGTACTTGAGAGCCCTTCGGCCTGGTCTGGGGAGAACCGGCCCGTCGCGACCGAAGGAATGAAACCGGACTCCAGGTAGCCCGCGAGCTTCGTTCCAAGGACCGGCAGATGATCGCCGAGGGCGACGATCAGGGCGCTCGGATCGTGGGCCAGGATGGTCGTGACGTACTGATCGAGATCTCTCGAGCAGTAGTAGACGGAGTTTGCATATGTCACAACATCCTTGACTTTCGAAGCCGCATGGATGAGTACCGGACGCTTCTTCGTGTTCAAGGGATACGGCCAGTGATCGGTCAGCGTCATGATGTAGGTCATCGCCGGGTGCCCGCTCGTCCACGGCTTCGAGTGCTCAAGGGCTTGCCGGTACAGCGATGCATCTGTCAAGTCGGGACCGTTGAGATCATCAAGTTTGAGATCCGGTTTGGCGAGGTAGCGCTGGAAGCCGACGCGCCGGTAGGCGTGGGTCCGGTTCCAGAAATCCGGCACGTTTGGATGAAAGGCCCATGTGTGCCATCCGCGTTTTGCAAGCAACGCCGGGACACACGGCATATCGTTTTCCAACGAGGTCTTGAATACAATTCCGGGGAGCTCAAGACGCGTCGGGACTCCACACAGGACCTCAAACTCCGGGTTTGCTGTTCCCCCACCGAACTCCGGACTCATTGCCCAGCTTGAGCCGCGCTGCCACAACTGGCGGAACGGTCCAAACCAGGGGTCACGGTCAAACCCGGCCCGGCGCAACAGTGACGGATCCCAAAAGGACTCCAAGACCGTGACGTAGAGGTCCCGTTTCGTGGAGCCCGGCTCGATCACAGGCTCCGGGTGTTTCCAACTCCGCAGGACGGCAACCGCTTGAGCAACCTGGTCCCTGTTTGGCACGCCCGCGTGATTGAGCCGTTCGTGGAGCGCCCCTGAGATGATGAGGTACAACCCGGCACCCCGGTTACGGTAGTTCGCGGTCTGGTTCCATAACGAGAACGGCACCCCGTGATCGACAACGGCGAGCGCTGCGGCGGGCCATACTGATGCCACCAGCCAAGCGGCAGCGCATCCGGCTGCAGCAACCGCTGAGCTGCGTCTCAGGCGGAGATTCCAAAGAAAGAGGATCAGAAAAACGGCAAGTGGTGCAATAACGAGAACCCGATAACCAGGTGCCAGAACCCGAAGGAGCTCGTGCGCGGAGCCCACATCATCCACGGTGATTGGCCATCCCATCAGCGACATCTTGATAGCGCTCCCGAGATAGAGCAGACCCATGACCAGCGCTTGCTCGAGGACAACGGGCCAGCCCCTGCGTGCGAACGCCAACAGGACGTATCCAAAGCCAATCTGAAGCAGAAGATCCATCGGCCAGCCCGGGCCATTGACCCGGACACCAAACCGGCTCGTGTCGATAATCCAGAAGAGGCCGTACAGCAACGGCGTTGAGATGAGCGGCAGCAGGGCAAAACCGATTCGTCTCCCTTTGCTGACCGCTCGGGAAGCCCCCGCAGCTTGATCACTTCTTTTCACGGTGACGGACTATACCACCCGGCATGGCAATGGCACTGGTGGCAGACGAAAGGCTGGCCTCAGTGCAGCCACTGGGCGACGGCAACGCCGATGAAGGTCGCGGTCGCGTACCCCAAGGTGCCACAGAGGATCGCGGGAATGACCAGCGACTCCCACCGCCTCGCCACCGCCATCGCTGCCGCCGTTGTTGGGCCGCCCATGTTCGCGTTCGAGGCGATCACGATCTCGACGAGGTCCAGCCCCATCAGCTTTCCCGCAATCAGAATGATGACCAGGTGGACCAGGAGAATCAGCCCCGCAAAGAAGAACATCGCAGGTCCGACACGCAGCACAATGCCGATGTTCGCGCTGGCACCGATCGCTGCGAAGAAAACCTGCATCAAGAGGGTTCCCATCTCCTCGGCACCGCCGAGCGATCCCAGACCGGGGATCACCGTTGCCATCGTAACGACGAGTGCTGTCAGGACAAGGATGCCGCCGCCGTGCCACCCGATCCAGCCCGCGATCCCGTACCCGAGCGCGCACGCTGCGGCCGCAATCGCGAGTGAGGCAGCCATATCGTGAAGCGAGATCGTCCGGTTTTCCCAATACCCTTCCCCATCGATCGAGTCGACAACCTCCACCCGCCGGCGGTACCGCCTGCGAAGCCACACGATGCCTGGAAGTGCAAACAGGACCAGGAAGTAGAGCGTCATCACCAAGTTATCCGCGGCGACTCCAGCGGCGATCAGGTCGGCAGATTTCAGTCCCAATGCCTCGGCGACAGCGACAAAATTCATCGAGCCGCCAACATACGTTGCACAGAAGATGCCGGCAACCTTCCACCCGCTGCTTCCAAGGGGAATGAGATGATATGCAACGACCGTTCCGACGACGGTCCCGGCAGCACCGGCGATGAACGCAAGCAGTGTTGGACCTGCCTCCTTGATGATTCGTGCCAGGTTGGCCTGAAAGAGCAGCAGCGGGATTGCTAACGGCACGAGGTACGACCACACCATGTCGTACGCAGGTGCTGACGCTGGGATCACATGAAGATTTGACAGGACAAAGGTCGTTGCAATGGCAATGACGGCCCCGGAGAGCCGGGCTCCCCATGCGGTTCGTTCAGCCCACAGCCCAAGGGCCCCAGCTCCCAGTAACACGGCTAACAGCGCCCACGTATTTCCGGGAGCAATCAACGGTGCCATGAGAGCAGGGTATCAAATTTTCCCGGGTGCAATCTTCCGTGTCCGGCTCTTCCCGCGAATGTGTTCGGCTTCCACGCGAAAGATAATGAGACGGGAAGCGCCACCACTGAGCTCGCGCATACGGTGCAGGTATGCACTTTCCGGCACGGCCCCCCGAGGGCACTCGAGACACGCCAGGCTTCCGGATTCGAGAACCTCGAACCGTGCCGCGGCTTCGAGTGCAGCAAGCCCGATTTCCCACCGTTCGAACGGCGGATCGGCCCAAGCCCTGTCAAAGCGCACACCTTCCCGCGCTAGCCTGCGCACCGCGTGCAACGCATCATCGACCATGATCCGCGCCCAGGCTTCCGGAACGGCGAGCTCATCACGGTTGCGCTCGATCAGCCGTGCCGCCGCCCGGTGGCGCTCGATGAAGGTCACTCCTCGCGCACCCCTGGAAAGCGCCTCGAACCCGACCGCTCCGGTTCCAGCAAAGAGATCGAGCCACCGCGACCCCTCGACGCCGTCACCGAAAACGGCGAAGGCGCGCTCCCGGAGCGCATCGGGAGTAGGACGCAAAGGCATCCCTTTCGAAGGCCCCCGCAGCCTTCTGGATCGCCAGATGCCCCCCGTGATCCTCATCGCTGCCCCGGAAGGATGTGTGCAATGCGCTTCGGGCGCTGGGCTTTCGGGATAACCTCACTCATGGCAACCTGATCGTACGTCACGACAATGACCCCTTTCGGGTGCACCGCGGTCACCGTGGCAGTCTGCCCGTTGATCATTTCCACCCGGTCACCAACCCTGGGAACCCAGCGTTCCAGGGCATCGAATGCCGGATTCGCACCCAAAACGCTCTTTTCAAGATCATCGAGCACGCCGATGAGCCGGCCGATCGCGAGGTTCGGCGCCTGGAGGGGCGAGTAGGTGATCACCAAAGGTTGATGTCCGGCGCGGTAAATGATGATGCGGCCCGTCCCACCCTCGGAGAAGAGATCCGCATCACCCGCGGCTTCCTTCACAGCGCCCAGATTCGACGTGATCGCTCCAACGTACCCGACATACTCGTGCTCGCTCAACTTCCGCCGCCTGAGCTCGATGCTGCCATCCGTACCGTGAATCGAGACGACCGCTTCCCTATTGTCAAAGAGCGACAAACGGGAGCTTCGGCCTGCAACCTTCACGAACCGTTCGACAACAGGATTGGGTGCATGAAGAACCGGCGCAGGTGTCGGCGTCGGAGCCGGGCTCCCCGCCGGCGCCATGACTACGGTCGCGACCTGAAGTGCCACGCAGAGCACGGAAACGAGCATCACCGTTCCCCTCTCACCGTCCGTTGATTGTCACTGAAGAACTCACGCGCTTTGATGCACGCCAGATCCTTCGCGTCAGCGTTCTCAATCTCTCCGTCCAAGACTGCATCACGCGCCATCTCGAGGGCTCGCCCGATGTGCGGTCCTGGCGGAATGCCCGCTGCGATCAGATCGGCACCGGTGACAGCGTCCCATGGCTGGAGTGCCCTTTCCAGCGCATCGGCGAGCAGCCGGCGTTCCTCCGCTTGCAAGCTGGCCATTGCCAGCAGAACGGTTTCCAGCGGGGCTTCCTCAATGGCTCGCACGAGCTGGCTGCGGCGGGTGTGCGCCTGTGTCACTTCCCATATTTTTTCTACCTGTTCGTGCACGCCAACCACGTATGCCTCAAGATTGCCGGTCAGTTGGAGCCGGGCTGCGAGCCGCCGTCCCGTTTCGGGATCCCCGTTCACGAGGAGCGCTCCGAGAAAGATTCGCCAGCGCTCGGGGAGTTTCCCGAGGCACTGGATCTCGAACCACCCGAGGACACCCTCGAGCTCCAGCAGGAACACGTGGACCTGATCGCTCCAGGGAACGCCCGGAATGATTGCGCGAAGGAGGCCAAGCTCGGCCAGCAAGGCGACTGACCCCGCCGGATGCGGCTCGTTGAGCAGCAGGACCAGCTCGTGACGAAGCCGCTGGCCGGACAACCGGTCGAGAATGCCCTCAGAAAGTGCCATCGAGATCAGGTACCTCGTGTCCGCAGCGATCGTGAAGCCCAGCCTGCGCGCGTAGCGGACCGCGCGGATCGCGCGCGTTGGATCATCGATGAAGGACAGGGAGTGAAGGACCCGGATTTCCTTCCTCTCGAGGTCCTTACGCCCACCGAAGAAGTCGACCAACATGCCGAATCGATCCCCCTTCAGGGCGATGGCAAGCGCATTGATCGTGAAATCACGCCGGTACAGGTCCTGCCGGATCAACGACGTCTCGACCTCCGGGAGCGCTGCCGGAGTCCGGTAAAACTCGGTTCTGGCTGAAGCGACATCGATCTTCTTTCCAGATGGCAGGGTCACGACTGCCGTGAGGAATGGGACGTGCGGGTGAGACCGGCCCTTCGTCGCCTCTGCGAGCGCCTGGGCAAAAGCGATTCCATCCCCCTCGACAACAAGATCAACATCTTCGTTCGGCCGTCCCAGAAGGAAATCCCGCACAACTCCGCCGACAAGGTAGACCTCTTCCCCGCGGGCGTTTGCCACTGAACGGACATGATCGAGGATCTCCGCCACCCAGCTCGGCGCAACCGTCCGGAGCACGCGCGCAACAGATTGATGTGTTGGCCGCGTTCCACCGATGCGGTTATCGAGGCTTCCTCCCATATTGTGCGCCTGAAAGAGCCTTCTGAACAACTCGATCCGGGTGATCAGGCCGGCCGGCTGGCCATCTTTCTCTACGACGACAAAGCGGTAGGAGCGCTCCAGGAAGACCTGGCCCAGCTTCTCCAGCGGCATCTCTGCCGGTACCGATGGAACGTGCGGGTCCATGACCATCCGTACCGGACGGCGACCGAGACCGTGAATGATTGCCTGATCGAGGATCTGACGCGTCACCGTTCCGACCAAGCGTTCCGAAGTTTCACCGGCTACCGGCAGAGCGTTCACCCTGAGATGGTTCATGCGCTCCTTCACCACATCGACCGGTGCCGAGGCCTGGACCGTAAAGAATCGTGGCAGAGCGATGTCGCCCGCTGTCAACGGTGGAGGCATCTCCTGCCGTAACACGCGGAGCAGCTCCTCACGGAGCTGTACGGGGGTCTTCCCAGAGATCCGCGCTGAGGCAGCGGTTTCGTGACCGCCTCCGCCGAAACGTCTCGCGACGTGTCCGGCGTGCAGCCCGGGCATACGGGATCTCAGAATCATGTTGATGTGCGGTGGCCGGACGAGAAGCACCACACCAATGGCAAAATCGAAGGTTTCCATCCAGCGTTGGACGACGTATGCGGCCTCCTCGTAGTACTCCTCGACATCGACGGTTGCGATTGCCACTTCAATCCCGTGGATCATCATCCGTTCCGTGCCATCGACAAGCTTGTTGAGCAGGGCGAAATGGGCCGGCTCTAGACTCCGGACCACCCATCGCCGTACCCAATCCAGTGATCCTCCGGCTTCCACGAGCTCTGCGGCGGCGCGAAGATCATCCGCGGTTGTCTCCCGGTAACAGAGGCCGCCAGTGTCCTCATACATGCCCATCAGGAGCAACGAGGCCTCTTCAGGCGTCGGACGAAGCCCCCGCTCCTTCATCAGCTGGGCCACGATCGTACATGCGGCGCCAACCCGCCGCGAAAAGGTTTCATTGGCGCTGATCCCCTCAGAAGCCGCCTCATGGTGGTCAATGACGGTCACGCTGCAGCGGTCCCGTTGGATCAGATTCCACACCTCACCAAGCCTATGCGCATCGGACGTATCGACGATCACCACGTGCTCAAGACGCCCGCGGCGCGCCTCGCGAATCTTGACCTCAGGAAACTCGAGGCCACTCTCTTCAACGAAGTGGCGAACCGCCGCCTCCAGCGACCCCGAAAACATGACCCGATAGCCTGGGAAGAGCCGCCACGCGCTGACGAGCGCGGCAGCAAAGCCATCAAAATCGGCTGACAGATGAGTCGTAACAACCCTCACTGGCCCATTCTACAGGCCCCGGGAACGTACCCTGCACGAGCTACCGCAGCGGTGACCACAAAAAATGGGCGGCCGCAGCCGCCCATTGGCGATCAGGCAGTTGTTATGATCAGTTTCCGTCTGCCATCAGCGACACATCGTCAATGTAGAAGCTCGTCGAGTTCGAGGAATCCTCCACACCCTTGAACTTGATCGTCACCGTCTGACCCGCATAGTCAAGCACGTTGAACGACTTCGTCACGTACCCCGACGCCGCCGCATTCGTGTTGCTGTACGTCGCCAGCGTGTGCGACG
>WGCW01000079.1 GCA_015493585.1 Acidobacteriota bacterium | reverse complement strand
TTAGTCCGCATCTTTTTGTACCAGAACGCGTTGAGCGTACGATGCGGACTGAAGTCCGCGCTCCCTCGGGCGCTCTCCCCGCGACCGGTTGCCTTGGCGTTGGGGTGAGCGTGCTTCGATCGTGATCGTATCCGCTGGGATCACACGGGTTCCGCACAGCGCAACAACCCCGGTTCCAATCCACCGCTGCCGGGCTTCTGGGCTGCTGGGACGCTTCCGAGCCTGATTCGCCGGACAAACAGTCCCGGATACGGAAGCAAGTTGCCCCACGAAGAGGCATAACGTAGCTTGGACGAAATCTCGATGGGTTCTTGTTCGTCGAGAGCAAAAGCTACGGTAAGGCTCGACCGGTGCACGAGCCCCCCACCCAGATCCTTCGCCTCCGGCTCAGGATGACACAAGGAGAAGTGAGCGGCTCAGGATGACATTGTTGGGGCGTTGCGGGATGGCGGGTGCGTTCACCCTCGACTTTGGATCACACGAGGAGTTGTCACTCTGAGCAGCCACATGCCCCAGTGTGGGGCACCGGGACGGTGGACGAACAGGCATTCGGGTACGGCTTGGCCGGTTTCTCGAAGTGGCAACGTGTCTGTATGTTACGTGACATTCTCCCGGATGCTCCAAGTGCTGTTCGTTGAGAGGAGGCGAGATCCTTCGCCTTCGGCTCAGGATGACAGGGGAGGGGGTCATTCTGAGGAGGCGCAGCGATCCCTCTCACCGTCATTCTGAGGAGGCGCAGCCGGCGAAGAATCTGGGCGGGGGATGGGGGATGCAGACCGGAGCTCAGGACGCGAGCCGGCCGGGTCCCGGGCGCAGTCCGTCACGCACTCCAGATGCCTCGCATCCCGGCCATGTCCACCGCGAGCGCCGTGCTGAGCTCTTTTCCTCTTCCCCCAGCACCTCTGCTCGCTCTCTCCGCTATGCAGCTTGCTGCAGGCACGTCCTGTATGATGCCCATCATGAGATGGATCGCTGTGGCTGTTCTGGCCGCCGCCGGACTCTTCATGGTGATGATGTTCGCCGCTGGCGTACGGGAGCGTGTCCTGCGCGCAGCGGTCATCTCGGCCTTGGCGGTCACCGTCATCACTGGAGGCGCAGCTCTCATCCTGGCGAACCCTGATGCGATGGCAACCGGTGTGGCCTCGTGGGTCATCACCATCCTGGCGGTTGTGTTCCTCGCCGTTTCCTTGATCCCAGCCATGCCGCAGATCCCCGCGGCCGACCTCAGCCATGCCGAACGGTTCGACGAGAGGATGCACATGTTCTCACGGGCCAACCTTCCGGCGCATCCAGAGCTGTGGGAGCGCCACCACCGGCTCTTTCCAGAACATGAGGCCGTGGATACGACGCTCCGCGCCCTCCCTGAGCTCGGCATGCCTGGCAGCCGCTTCTACGACCCGGCGGTCAGCCCAATGGCCGAGGCAGCGTTCTCGGTCCTCGAGCGCAGCTATCCGGCGCTTGCCAGACGTCCACACCGGGAACGCGGGATCGATGATCCCGGGGAGCTGGCACGCATCATCGATTTGGCTGCACGCCGCTGGGGCGCGGCCGATGTCGGGTTCACCCGGACGCGCCCGTACCACTGGTACAGCTACGCGGGGCGGCAGGCCGAGGATTGGGGCCAACAGGTTGAGCCCGAACACCCTACGGCGATCGTACTCGTCGTGCCGATGGACTTTCATGCGATCCGGATGGCGCCAGCGGCACCGGTCCTCGCGGAATCCTCACGGCAGTACGTCGAGGCCGCCAAGATCGCGCATCTCGTCGCCGAGCTCCTCGCCCTCAACGGGTACGAGGCACGCGCTCACGTTGATGCCCGGTACCGCGTTCTGTGTGCGCCGCTCGCTGAGGATGCCGGGCTCGGGCACGTGGGCAGGATCGGCATTTTCATGCACCGGCGCTACGGGCCATGCGTCCGGCTCTCGATCGTGACGACCAACGCCGAGCTCCCGGAGACGCCGGGTGATTTTGCGTACATGGAGCACTTCTGCAGGATCTGTAAGAAGTGTGCCGACAACTGCCCGTCCCGGGCCATCCCACGCGATGAGAAACCGGTGCGCCGGGGTTTTCCGCACTGGTCGATCGACCAGGAAAAGTGTTACAGCTTCTGGCGCAGAATCGGGACCGACTGCTCAATCTGCATCGCTTCATGCCCCTTCACGAAGCCGGATTCGCTCGTCCACCGGCTCGTTCGCCTCTACATCCGCCGCAATCTGCTCAACCAGCGGATCGCGCTGCTGGGGGACGATCTGTTCTATGGCCGGCGGACGAAGCGGCGTTCCGCCAATCCCACGCTGGAGGAGCTCGCGCGCTGCTGGAAGCTCTAACGAGCTGGTGTGGAGTGTTATCCTACGCCCTCTGGGAGGGCCGATGTCCGAGCGATACATGATCACGACGCCGATCTACTACGTCAACGACCTGCCCCACATCGGGCATATCTACACCACCGTCATGGCCGACATCTTCGCCAGGTATCACCGGATGAAGGGCGAGCAGGTTCTTTTCCTGACGGGAACTGACGAGCATGGTCAGAAGATCGAACGTTCGGCCAAGGCAAAAGGGATCAGGCCGATCGAGCTGGCCGACGAGGTCGTCGGCAGGTACCACACGCTGTGGAAACAACTGGAAATTTCGAACGACGACTTCATCCGGACAACCGAGCCGCGCCACGAGGCTGCTGTCGATGAGATCATCCGCCGGATCCAGGCCAACGGCGACATCTACAAGGGGGAATACACCGGCTGGTACTGCGCCGGGTGTGAGGCGTTCTACACCGAGACGCAGATCGTTGATGGCCGCTGTCCCGATCAGAATCACCCGGTGGAGCTTCTCTCCGAGCCGAGCTACTTCTTCCGGCTCTCCGCGTACCAGGATCGGCTCCTCAACTGGTACCGGGAGAACCCCGGCTGCATCCGGCCGCGGAGCCGGTACAACGAGGTCATCCGTTTCGTCGAGGGTGGCCTGAAGGACCTCTCGATCTCCCGCGCCTCGATCAGGTGGGGTGTCCCCTTCCCCGGGGATCCCGGACACGTTGTCTACGTCTGGCTCGATGCGCTGACCAACTACATTTCCGCACTTGGATTTGGCTCGGACGACGACTCGCTTTACCGGCAGTTTTGGCCGGCCGATCTTCACCTCGTCGGGAAGGATATCCTCCGGTTCCACTGCGTGTACTGGCCCGCATTCCTCATGTCGGCGGGTCTGCCCCTACCGAAAACCATTTTCGGCCACGGATGGTGGTTGCGCGACGAGGCCAAGATGTCCAAATCCGCCGGCAACGTCGTGCGCCCGGACGCTCTGCTTGAAAAGTTCGGCCCGGATCCGCTGCGCTATTTCCTCGCCCGCGAGATGACCTTTGGGGCAGACAGCTCCTTTTCCGAAGAGGCGTTTTTCACCCGGTACAATACGGAGCTCGCCAACAAGCTCGGCAACCTCCTCTCCAGAACGATCAGCATGACGCACCGTTTCTGCGGCGGCGTGATCCCGGCACCAGAAAGCTCCGGACAGATCGCCACCGCTGCGGCGGCCGCGTTCGATGCCTACGTGAAAGCCATGGAGACTCTCAAGCCGGAGCGTGCGCTCGACGCCATCTGGAAATGGCTCGAAGAGCTCAACGGCTTCATTCAGGAGCGCGCGCCCTGGGCGCTGGCCAAGGGGGGCGATGCCCAGCGCACATTGCTGGAGCAGACGCTCGGCACCTGCCTCGAAGGGCTGCGCGTCACGGCGATCCTCCTTGCACCGTTCATGCCCGGAACCGCCGCGAAGATCGCCTCACACCTGGCGATCCCGCTCCCGGACGTCTTCCCGGAAAGCACCGGGCTGTGGGGAGGGCTCCGCGCCGGTGTGGCACTCCCTCCCGCCGAGCCGCTCTTCCCGCGAGCCGATTTCAAAGCCTATCTCAAGGAGGCCACCATGGATGAGACCCCTGCACGTGCCCCGGAGGAATCCTCCAAGGAAGCGAAGACCACGAACGAGATCACGATCGATCAGTTTGCCAAGACGCAGCTGGTGATCGGTACGGTCCGTGAGGCGGAGCGCGTCCCAAAATCGAAGAAACTACTCCGCCTGATGGTCGATCTCGGCGAGGAGGAACCCCGCCAGATCGTCGCCGGGATGGCGGACAAGTACGAGCCCGAAGAGCTGGTCGGCCGGCAGGTGACCGTTGTCGCCAACCTGAAACCGGTCAAGCTGATGGGAGTCGAATCCCGCGGCATGGTGCTCGCCGCCTCCGTCGATGGCGAGCCGTTCATCCTGACCCCTGACGGTCCGGTTCCACCCGGGACCGGCGTTCGTTGAGGACGTTGAGGGAGGTCCGGCCGTGAAGGTGTGGCTCGCCAGCGCAACGGGCAGGCCGTTCGACAATGCCGTGGCGGCGGCGCGAAGCTGTTACTCGGCCACACCGGTGACCGCTGGCATGGCCGCGGCCGATGGTGTGACCGATCCGGCCAAGGCCAACGCCATCAAGGCGCGCCGCGATGCCATCGCCCGAAGCACGTACGAAGCCGGACATCACACGACCCTTCAGCATGCAGTCCTGCACTTCGTCATCGATGGGGTCAGCCGGCACGCGCTCTGGTGCTTCCTCCATGCTCACCCGTTCTACAATTCGGAGCAGGTTTCCCAGCGTTACGTTGCCGTCTCTCCGGAATCGATCTACACGCCGCCCGAGCTCGCTGGGAATGCGCGCAGTATCTTCAGAGAGGCCGTATCTGAGGCCCACGAAGCGTACGAAGAGCTACGTCAGATCCTTGAACCTGTGGCCGAAGCGGCTCTGCTGCGTGCTCAGCCATCCCTGGCGCGCCCCGCCCATCACAAGCGGCTCGCCCGTCTCCGGGCACGAAGAGCCCAGGAGGTTGCTCGCTACGTCCTGCCGCTCGCCACAACAGCTCACGTGCACCACACCGTCTCGGCGTTGACCCTGCTCAGGTATCACCGTGCGTGCGCTGCACCCGACGCCCCGGCCGAAGTCCGCCGTCTCGTCACGGCAATGGTCCAGGAGCTCCTCGCCTTTGAGCCACAGTTCGAGAAGATCCTCGAAGAGCCGCTGCCCGAGCTTCCCGTCACATGGCAGCTCAACGGGACCGATCGTAAGCCGGCCGTTCAAGCTGCCTTCCGTCATGAGTTCGACCGGCGTCTTGGTGGGCGCACATCGGTGCTCCTCACCGACCTTTCAGGCGCCAGGTCCCGCCTCGCGTCCGCCGTTCGCACCGTGCTTGGCCTGCCGTCTGACCGTCTGAGCGACGATGACGCCGTCCGGATGGTCCTCGACCCGGCTCGAAATCCGCTCCTGGCCGAAACACTCAACCTGACGACCCTCGATCCGTTGTCGCGCACCCTGCACCAGGTCAACGTGACCTTCGCCACGAAGCTCTC
Source organism: Acidobacteriota bacterium (assembly GCA_015493585.1). GTDB lineage: Bacteria > Acidobacteriota > Thermoanaerobaculia > Thermoanaerobaculales > Sulfomarinibacteraceae > JAADFN01. Next base: position 2,090 of record WGCW01000079.1, on the reverse strand, counting down.
CCACACCGCGGACAGCCAGAACCAGCGCCACCGGATGGTGGCCGGGGCCCGCCCCATCCTGGCTGCCACAACCGGTGACGAGCCCGACTACATCGTTCCAGATCTCATCGCCTCCGATCCGGCGGCCTTGGCGCGGTACAGCCGCGCGATGGAGGCATCGTGGCGTGCAGCGGGATGGCTCCGGCGCCACGGACCGGATCCAACCGTCGCGACGTACCTCCTTCCGAACGCCGTCTCGGTCCGGCTGATGGAAACGGGAGAGCTGATCCACTTTCACCACAAGATGCGGATGCGGTTGTGCTGGAACGCCCAGGACGAAATCAGGAAGGCGGCGTGGGAACAGGCGATGCAGGTCGCTGCCGCCGACCCGTTGATTGGATCGTACCTGCTCCCCCCATGTGGCATCCGGTTCGCGGCGGGCAAAACCCCGTACTGTCCGGAGGGCAACCGGTTCTGTGGCACACCGGTTTGGCGGCTCTCACTTCAGGAGCAGCGGCCGCAACCGCCCGCGGGCTCTGTGGCGGACTCCTGAGCTCCGCTCAGTTATGGAGGTCCGGCGTCCCAGTCCAGCGAGCGATCAATTCCTGCCAGCGTCCCTGGGCCTTGAGGATCAGCTCCGCCATCTCCCGCACCGCTCCTGAGCCGCCACCCGAACCGAGCACCAGCGCGCACACCGCGGCAACTTCCGGCGATGCATCCGCGGGACATGCTGCCAGCCCCGCACGCATCAGCAGTGGGATGTCGGGAAGATCGTCTCCAACCGCGGCGACCTGAGCGTCTTCGATGCCGGTCGATGCTTCGAGACGGTCTAAATCGTCCGCCTTGTTGCGCGAGCCGAGGATCACCATCTCGTCTGGAATCCCAAGATCGCGGCAGCGCGCCGTGACCGCACCTCCCGATCTCCCGGTAATGACGCCCACGGCGATACCGGCCTGCTTGAGGAGCGCAACCCCAAGCCCATCACGGACACTGAATCTCTTCAGCAGCTCCCCGTCGGGTGAGTAGAGCAGCTCCCCCGCCGTCAGGACACCGTCGACATCCAGCACCAAGAGGCGGATCGGGGCTAAGAGCTCACGAACATCGGAAGGAAGATGACTTGGCATGGGCTAGAACCCCTCGAGCACGGCGCTGACCAGCGACCGTGCGAACTCTCCGGAGACCCGGTCGATCGCCTCAAGCTGCCGGTCGAAGTAATCGACCGCAGAGACGTCGACCTGATAGGAGGTCCGCCGTGAGAACGACTTGTCTTCCCAGAGCACCTTCGGCTTCTTCCCGGTGAGGTCGACGAGCTGGACTGAAGCCACGAGCGTCATCTGATATTCGGTCGCGCGGCCCACCTGGTCGAAGCGGACCGGAGAGATCCCGACCGACTTGATCGTTCCCCGCAGCTCCAGGTCAGCACCCTTCGGAGAGCTAACGACGGTGAACCGCCGGCGCCGCACCCACTCGCGCGTCACCGCCTCGGTCAGGCGCTGATCCATGTCGGTCCACTTCGTCAGGTTCTTGAAGGTTGCCACGTACAACGTCTTCAGATTCGCCGGCAGGTAACTCGACGTTCCAACCAAGTGATAGCCGCACCCAAGCCCCGTCACGAGCACGGCACCTGCGAGCAGCACACCGATCCACCGGCCACGAATCATGATCTGCCTCATTCCGCCGGAAACGGTACCACGAACCCATCCCTGGTGAAAGCATCGGAACGAAAATGCATCAGCGCTGAGGAGGCGAAGCCTTCCCGGCGCAAAGCCTTCAGGCCCCCCACCCAGATCCTTCGCGGCGCGCCTTTGGCACAGCACTCAGGATGACAAGAAGGCGAGGTCCTTCGCCCTGGGCGCACCGCTCAGGATGACAACGGGAGGGTATGACGGCTCAGGATGACAAGTGAAGGTGGCGTCCTGAGCACCCACATGCCCCGGTGGGGGCACCGGGACGGTGGACGAACAGGCATTTGCAGACAGTTTCTCGAAGTTTCGTGTCATCAGTACGTTACGTTTCCTCCTTCGACGCGACGTAATTGCTGTTCGTTGAGAGGAGGCAAGATCCTTCGCCTTCGGCTCAGGATGACATGTGGGGGATATGTCATTCTGAGG
>WGCW01000078.1 GCA_015493585.1 Acidobacteriota bacterium | reverse complement strand
TTGCCGGTGATCGATGCCTCGCCGGCCGAGGAAGAGCTGGCCGGTGCCCTGGCCGAGGTCCAGCCGCTGCTCATCGAGACGTTTCGCGGGAGCGAGGCCGAAATCACGAACCGCCTCGATCGCTATCTGCCGGTTCTCCGTGGCAACGGACCGGTGCTCGATCTTGGATGCGGGCGCGGCGAGCTGTTGCTCATGCTCCGGGAAGCGGGGGTCGAAGCCGTTGGGGTCGAAGCTGATCCCGCCCTCGCGCACGCGGCGCGCCGCCGCGGGTTGAAGATCATCGAAGGAGATGTGCAGACCGTTCTCGCCCGGCAGGGCGCCGGGTCGTGGGGAGCGGTGACGGCGATTCACCTGCTCGAGCATCTGGAGCCGGCCGGGCTGCTCTCGATCCTTGGCGTGGTTTCCCGCGTGCTCCGGCCCGGGGGCGTGCTCATCGCTGAATGTCCGAACCCGCACAATCTCCGGGTTGGGGCGAGCCTGTTTTGGCTGGATCCGACGCACCGGCGGCCGTTGCTGCCCGAGACGCTGCGCGTTGCGCTCACATCCGCGGGTCTTGTCCCTGGCGAGACTGAATTTCTCCATCCGTTCCCGTCCGGGCAGAGCTTTGCAGAGATGGTGACCGGCCATGGTGAGTCCGGAAACGCGCTGGCCCGGGTCGCCAGACGGCTCGACGAGCTCCTCAACGGCCCCCGCGACTTCAGCATCCGGGCAGTCAAACCCGCGCACGAAGCCGGGTAGACCGGAGGTGTCGATGCGTTTTGGTGTTCTTCTCCTGCTGGCCATGGCGAGCCTGGTGGCCGCCTGCGCACCGGTCCCCAAAGCCCCTGCACCAAAGCTGAAAATTGTTCCAGATATTGCATCGCGCTGCGCCCGTTTTCAGCGCCACGAGATCTCGGCCGATCTCTCGGTTCTGACACCACAGGACCGTGACGCGTTGCGGCACCTGGTCAAGGCGGCCCGCCAGATTGACCAGATCTACCTGCGGCAGGTATGGCAGGGGAATCCGGCGCTGGCTCAGAAGGTCGCCGCGTTGGAAGGCCCCCAGGCTCCGTTTGTCCAACGGTACTTTCGGATCATGGCCGGCCCGTGGGACCGGCTGGAGCACTTTGACCCGTTCATCGGGACCACGCCGCACCCGGCCGGTGGAGGGCTGTACCCGGAGGATATGACCCGGCAGGAGTTCAACGCCTGGCTTGAGGCACATCCCAACGACCGCCCGGCGTTTACGTCGTTGACAACGGTGATCCGGCGCAGGGGGCACGGCCTCGTTGCCGTGCCGTACAGCAGGGCGTACGCACCGTTTCTCAAGGCCGCGGCCCACGAGCTTGACGCGGCTGCGGCCGCCACGCAGAACGCCAGCCTGAAGAAATTTCTCAAGCTGCGCGCGAAGGCGTTCCTCGACGACGACTACTACCAGTCCGATCTCGCCTGGATGGATCTCGATTCCCCGCTCGAGGTCGTCATCGGTCCGTACGAGACGTACGAAGACGGCCTCTTCGGGTACAAGGCGGCGTTCGAGGCGTTCCTCTGTGTCGCCCAGCCGGCGGAGTCGGCGCGGCTCGCCGGCTACAAGGCGCAGCTGCCGTTCCTCGAGCGGAACCTGCCGATTCCCGACCGGTACAAGAACCTGCACCGGGGAACGGACTCCCCAATCCGCGTCGTGGACGAGGTGCTGACGGGCGGCGAGGCCCGCGCCGGGGTCCAGACGCTGGCGTTCAACCTTCCAAACGATGAGCGCGTCCGTGAGGCGAAGGGTTCGAAGAAGGTCCTCCTCAAAAACATGATGCGGGCCAAGTACGACGCTATCCTCGTTCCCATCGCGCACCGCGTGCTGGAGGGCACTGAGGCTAACAGTATCGCCTTCGACTCGTACTTCCACTTCACCCTGTTCCACGAGCTGGCGCACGGGCTCGGTCCCGGCCGGATCACGGTCGATGGGCGGAAAACGGAAGTCCGGCTCGAGCTCAAGGACCTCTACTCGGCCATCGAGGAAGCGAAAGCCGACATTGTCGGGGTGTACAACCTGTACGCGTTGGCCGATCGTGGGGCCGTCCCGCTGGCGGTCGTCGAACACCTGCCGTGGACCTATCTGGCCGGCCTCTTCCGTTCGGCGCGATTCGGAACCACGGAGGCGCACGGGCTCGCCGTCGTCATCGAGATGAACTTCCTTAGGTCGAAGGGCGCCATCGAGGTCGCGCAAGACGGACGCTTCCGGCCCCGCGTCGAGAATTTCCCGGGCGCGATCCGGGATCTCGCCCAGGAGCTTCTGATGATCGAGGCGCAGGGGTCCTATGCGGGGGCGCAGCGGCTCGTCGCAACCTACGGAACCGTCTCGCCGGCCATGCAGAAGCTGCTGGATGGGATGAAGGACATCCCCGTCGATGTCGACCCCGTCTTTACGCTGAAGGGTTTGCAATGAACACGGGGTGTGATGGCCGAATGGCGCTCGCCGGCGGCGCGTTGGCACGAGCCATATCCCCGGATGTGTATATAGACATTTTGTGTGAAAAGGTTCACAATCACCGAACGCGGAGGGACGCCCGGTTGAACGGCTTGGTACGAACTCCGGAAGCAGCGGGCGTGGCCCGTAAAGGGAGGTAGAAAAGTATGCCAAGGAGTGATCTGACATTGGCACTGGTCGGCTCCGGTGGTGACGGCGTCATCACGATGGGCGACATGATTGCCCAGGCCGGTGCGAGCGAAGGGCTGAACGTGATCAAGGTGGAAGCCTACGGGCCGCAGATCCGTGGTGGTGAATCCTCCACGACGGTTCGGGTCAGCGGGGACGAGATCTTTGCTCAAGCCGACTTCGTCGACATTTTGGTCGTTTTCGCGTGGAAGGATTTCGCCCGGTTTAAGAGTGAAATCATGGTGGCTCCCAACGCGATCATCTTCTCCGAAGCCAAGGATGAGACCGAAGTCGACGGTGCGGAGCTGGGCGCCGGACCGGAGGCGACCTGGATCAAGGTGCCGTTCATTGAGCTGGCGAAGGAAGCCGCCGGAACGACCCTGGCCAAGAACATCGTCACCCTCGGCCTGCTGAGCGAGCTGTTCAAGCTGCCTCAGGAGCCGATTCGCAAGGCGATCATCAACAAGTTCTCGAAGAAGACGCAAGAGATTCTCGATGCCAACCTCAAGGGATTTGCGGCGGGAATTGACTTCGCCAAGAATCTAGAGACCGATCTCAGCGACTGGCAGCTCGAGTACACACCCGGCGACGCGAAGCTCCTGATGTCAGGCAACGAGGCGGCGGCCGTCGGCGCCATTCACGCCGGATGCCGCTTCTTCTCCGGCTACCCGATCACCCCGTCCTCCGAGGTGCTGCACTTCCTCTCTCACTGGATGCCGGTCGTCGGCGGGTCGGTGGTGCAGACTGAGGACGAGCTCGCCGCCATCGGCGGTGTGCTCGGTGCGTCGTTCGCCGGGGTTAAGGCAATGACGGCGACATCCGGTCCCGGGCTCGCGTTGATGACCGAGATGCTGGGACTGGCCTCGATGGCCGAGCTCCCTGCCGTGATCTTCGATGTGCAGCGTGGCGGCCCCTCCACCGGGTTGCCGACCAAGAGCGAGCAGTCCGACCTGTGGCAGGCGTTGTATGGCAGTCACGGCGATGCACCGCGCGTCGTGTTGGCGCCGGCGGACGTCGAGGATTGCTTCCACACGATGGTCGATGCGTTTAACATCGCCGAGGAATACCAGATCCCGGTCATCGTACTCTCCGACCAGAACATCGCACAGCGCAGTGAGACGCTGTCGATGCTCACCCTGGATCACGAGGTCAAGGACCGGGTGACCCCTTCCGCTGAGGAGCTTGAAGATTACGCGCGTTACAAGGACACGCCGACCGGTGTTTCGCCGATGACCTGGCCAGGGATCGAGGGCGGCCAGTACCAGACCAACGGCCTGGAGCATGACGAGCACGGCAAGCCGACGTCGATGTTCCTCGTTCATGAAAAGATGAACGCGAAGCGCTACCGGAAGCTTCGCCCGATCCGGGATGAGTTCCACTTCATCCGGCAGTACGGGCCAGACGACGCCGATGTCGGGATTCTGTGCTGGGGCTCCTCAAAGGGCCCCGTCAAAGAGGCCGTCCAGCGCGCGAACGCGCGTGGCGAGAAGGTCGCCGCATTCGTGCCTCAAGTTCTCTATCCGTTCCCCAAGCACGAGTTCGAAGAGTTCCTCAAGGGGATCAAGGAGTTCATTGTGATCGAGCTGAGCTATTCGGCCCAGTTCTACAAGTACCTGCGGACCTTCCTGGAGCTGCCAGAAGGGCATACGAACATCGTGAAACGTTCCGGTGGTAAGAACCTGACCGTTCACGAGGTCGAAGAGCAGATCAAGAAGGTATTGCCGCGGGCGACGACGAAGAGGGAGGTGCTGGTATGAGCGCCGCAGAAACTGTTTTCAAGCCCGGAAGCTACAAGACCGACCTCAAGCCGGTGTGGTGCCCCGGTTGTGGTGACTTTGGCGTGCTGAACGCCCTGTACCGCGCCATGGCGAAGCTTCAGCTCGAACCGTGGAACACCGTGGTCATCTCCGGAATCGGCTGCTCCTCGCGTTTGCCCGGCTACGTGGCGACGTACGGGTTCAATTCCGTGCACGGCCGTGCGCTGACGCTGGCCACTGGCACCAAGCTCGCGCGTCCCGAAACGACGGTGATCGCCGTTGGTGGCGACGGCGACGGTATGGCGATCGGCGGCAATCATCTGATGCATGCGTGCCGGCGCAACCTCGATGTGACCTACATCCTGATGGACAACGAGATCTACGGGTTGACGAAGGGGCAGACCGCTCCCACGACACCAACCGGGGACAAGACCAAATCGTCGTTCTGGGGCAATCCGGAGCCGGCCGTCGATCCGGTCGAGCTCGCCATCGCCACCGGCGCAACGTTCGTGGCGCGCGGATTTTCTGGAGACATGAAGATGCTGACCGAGCTGATCCAGCGCGGGATCGAACACCACGGCTTCTCGTTCATCAACGTGTTGTCGCCGTGCGTGACGTGGCGTGGCGAGGCTCAGTACGGGATCATCAAAGAGAAGCTGCACAAGGTGCCCGAGGACCACGATGTCACCAGCCGTGAGGCGGCGATGCGCTTTACCCGTGAGAAGGACGTCGTCACCGAGGGCGTGTTGTACGAGGTCCAGCAGCCGACGATCGGTGATCAGATCAAGGCGATCCGTGAAAAGGCGCAGGGCGGGAAGCCGGCGCCGGACACGAAGGAAATCCTCAAGACCTTTTATCCCGCCATCTGACCGATACGTGTGATGCATGAACGGCAGGCCGGACGGCCTGCCGTTTTTTGTGTGCCTTGCGCCTCGCGATAGAATACGACAAGGCAAGGAGGCAGATATGGCGTGGCGGCACGGGCGTGACCGGTTCCTGCAGCACCTACGGGACACACAATCGGCCGTACGGACAGCGGTGCGAACGTGCGGGGCTCTGATCCTTGCCGCCGGGCTCCTGGCGTCTTCGTCCTGTACCGTCAATCCGGTCACCGGCAAGACGCAGCTCGATTTGATGGGAGAAAGCCAAGAGCTCCAGCTTGGGAAGAGCCTCTACCCACGCTACACCCAGCAGTCGCTCGGAGAAATTCCCGACCCGCGGCTTCAGGCGTACGTCGATCACGTCGGGCTCCGGTTGGCCCATGTCTCCCAGCGGCCCAACCTGCCGTGGGCCTACAACGCCGTCAACGATCCCGAGGTCAACGCGTACGCGCTGCCGGGCGGCAAGATCTCCATCACGCGGGGCCTGTTGTCCCGCTTGGACGATGAGGATGAGTTGGCCGCCGTCCTTGGCCATGAGACCGGCCACGTCAACGCACGCCACGCCGCCCAAGCGTACACACGCAACATCCTCGCGCAGCTGGCCTTGTTGGGAGCTGGCGTGTACATGGACAGCCACGGTACGCGGAACGCGCGCCTGTACACCGTCGCCGGGATGCTCGGGATGCAGCTGATGTTCGCCCACTATTCGAGAAATCAGGAACGGCAGGCCGACCAGCTCGGTTTCGAGTACATGACGAAGGCGGGGTACAACCCCGAGGGGATGGTCGGCGTCATGAAGATTCTTGAGCATGAGGGGAAACGGCATCCGTCCCTCTTTGACCGGATGTTTGCCGATCACCCGATGAGCTCGGAACGTCTCGCGACGGCTGAAGCGAGAGTCGCCGCCGAGCCACCTTCGGTCCGGCAACGCCCGATCCGGAAGAAAACGTTCCTCGCTGTGGTACATCACATCCGGGAAACGCGGCCCGCCTACGACCGCTTCGCGAAGGCCCGGCGGCTGATCGCCCGTCGCAAGACGGTCGAAGCGGAGGCGCTGCTCAAAAAGTCGGTTGCCGAATGGCCGAACGATGGATTGCTGCGCGGCTACCTGGCCGGGGCCGAGGCCGAAGACGGCGAGATGCAGCGGGCGCTCGACGATGCCGGCCGGGCAGGGAAGGCTGCGCCACAGATTTTCGTCGTGCAACTCCTCGCCGGGAAGATCTTCCTCAAAGCCAAGCGGTACGCAGCGGCCGTACCGTTCCTGGACAACGCCTGCCGGATCTTGCCGAACCTTCCCGATGTCGAGCTCTTACGGGGTGAAGCGCTTGAGGGTGCGGGCCGCCGGAGGGAGGCGGCCCAGGCGTATCAAAAGGTCAGGCAACTCGCCCCCGGCTCAAAAGCCGCCGAAGAAGCCGGACGGCACCTTGCGGCGCTTGGCGTCGTTGGCTGAGGGAGGTTGGTGCGCTGTGCCCCGCGTCTTTGCGAGACCGGTGGGAAGAGGAATGAAACGCAGAGGCTCAGCTACCCCTCCCGTGTCATCCTGAAGCGCGTGCGGGAGGTGAAGCCTTCCCTCCCCTGTCATTCTGAGCACCGACATGCCCCAGTGCGGGGCACCGGGACGCTGGACCAACAGGCATTCGGATAGGGTTTCGACGTTGCGTGTTATCAGTACGTTACGCGCCTTTCCCCCGGATGATGCAATTGCTGTTAGTTGAGAGG
>WGCW01000077.1 GCA_015493585.1 Acidobacteriota bacterium | reverse complement strand
GGGGATCACCGGGACGATCCGGGAGGCGATGGCGATGGAGCGCGCGGTCGTGGCGACCGATTGCGCCGGGAACCGCGAGCTCGTCACCGGCGGCGAGACGGGGCTCCTCGTGCCGCAAAAGGACGTAGCTGCGCTTGCCGGAGCGCTCGAACGCCTCCTTGGGGACGGCGGACTGCGCAGACGGCTCGGACGCGCCGCCCGTCGCCGCGTGGTTGAGGGGTTTTCAACGAAGGCCCGTGTTGATCATCTCGAAGCGCTCTACGCCCGGCTTGCGTAATCCGCAAGCTGGGCGGTCTCGACCTCGCCATCGGCGACGATGAACGTGCCGGCCTCCCGGGCCAGAGCCTTCTTGAGGTGTTCGGCGTCCGTGATGAGGACTTCGTGCCCCGTCGCTTCGACGAACTCGATGGCCGCCGTCACCTTGGGTCCCATGGAGCCGGGTGGGAACTGGTTCGACGCCAGCATCTCCTTGGCCTTGGCGATCGGGAGTGTCCGCAACCAGCGCTGGTTCGGCCGTCCAAAGTTTTCGGCGATCATCGGGACCTGGGTGAGCACGATGAAGAGCTCGGCCTCGAGATCCCGCGCAAGGATCGAGGCGACGTAGTCCTTGTCGATCACGGCCTCGACGCCGCGGTAGTAGCCGCCGACATCCTGGTAGACGGGAACCCCCCCGCCACCCCCAGCGATCAGGACGGCGCCGTCATCGACAAGTTTTTTCAGCACGGAGCTGCCGAGAAGCCGCTTCGGTTTGGGCGAAGGCACGACCTTGCGCCAGCCGCGCCCCGAATCCTCCACCATCTGCCAACCCTCCTCCTGCATCAGCAGGTTGGCCCGGTACGCCGTAAAGTACGGCCCGACCGGTTTCGAGGGGTTCTCGAACGCGGGGTCCTCCCGGTCGACGACGACCTCGGTCAGCACCGCCGCAATGTCCTTCTCGAGCTGTTCCTCGTTAAAACGGTTGCGTAACTGGTTGGCCAGCATATACCCCATCGAGCCCTGGGTCTGTGCCACGCAGACGTCGAGCGACTGGGGTGGGATCTTCGTGATCGCTTCCTCGACCTGGATCATGATGTTCCCGACCTGAGGTCCGTTTCCGTGGACGATCGCGAGCTCGTAGCCGCGGTGGATGATCTCGACCAGCCAGCGGGTGGCTTTCCAGGCGAGGGTGAACTGCTCCTCCTGCGTGCCGTGATCCTGGGGCCGCAACAGGGCGTTGCCTCCGAATGCGATGACGGCGACTGGACGCCGGTCTGTGTTCTCAGTCATGGTTCCTCCCTGCCGCCTGGAGGCGGAGTTGGCATTGTCCGGCCCTGCGGGGAAGGTGTCAACCCAGGCCGGGCCGGCGGCGCCAGCGTAGCTGGGGTTGGACGAGGCTGCGAAGGGTTGCCGGAAAGGGCGGGATAGAGGTTCGCGTACCGGCGGGCAGCAGCGAGGACGGCGGCGGTATACGTCCGTGTGGCGGCAAAATCGATCGTCAGCACGTACCATGCGTCCGGGCAATCTGTGCCGCAGCTATCGAGCCAGAGCTTCGCCTGCGCCTCTCCTGCGTTGTATGCCGCAACCGCGGGAGCGCGGCGTCCGCCGAACGCCTTGAGCAGCCGTGCGAGCTCATGTGCACCGAGCCGCAGGGCCACCGCTGGATCGAACAGCCCTTCAGCCGTAGGCGGTTTGAGCCCTATCGAGGTGGCAATCCGGCGGGCGGTGGCGGGCATCAGTTGGGTCAGGCCGCGTGCACCAACCCGGGAGAGCGCCCGGTTCTTCCAGTGGGATTCCTCCCGGACGAGACCGGCCAGCAGGCTCGGATCGATCCCGGCCTCACGGGCGGCCGGCACCACCAGCCTGGCGAGCGGGAGCGGGTAAGCCGCCATCTGAACGGAGGGAGGGAGCAAACATGCGGGGACCCGGGACCGGTGCGAGCCCGCCGCAGCGGCGGCGTACCGGATGGCCCATGCTGCGCGGTTACCGAGGAGCATCTGCTCGGCCGACCACGCCGCGGCAGTCACGCCGTTGACGGGGAAGCCCCCGGGATCCCAACGAACGGCGAGCCGGTTCAGGCCGAGACTCCACAGCACATGAGCGGTGTGCCCCCGCCACCTGAAGTCAGGGACGGCCTTGGGTGCGCGGGAGGCTGCCACCCGCGCCCGCAGCTTCTCCCGGATGTCTTGACTGGGCTCTAGGCTGGCCCAGCGGCGCAGAATGGCACCGGCGTTCCCGGATGATTGGGCGTGAGCCAGCTCCTGGGCTTCAGAGCTGCGCCATTGCCTGACGAGGCCGACGGGAAGCCGGGACATCTGGCGGCGGGCCACGTCGCGCCAGAACGGACCGGGTCCGGCCCGTGCGGCCGATTGCAACGAGCTCAGGGCGAGCTCCGGATCCCCCCGCTCGAGCGCCGTGCGCGCGGCGGCGATGAGCGCGGGAGCTTTCCACGAGCGGGTACGCACCTGCCGGAGCAGAGCCAACGTCCGGGACGGATGGCGTTTCCGGTGCCAGGCGATCGCCATCAGGATGCGTCCCCGGTCCCGTTGTCTCCACGATCGAATCTTCGCCAGGAGACGGGTTGCGGCGTCAAACCGGTCCTGCCTGAGCTCGAGGCGCAGCAACAGGATCCGGCGGCCATCGCTGCCTCGGGTCCGGAGGGCGGCCCCGGCTGCCCGGATTGCGCCGGCAAGATCGCCGTCGAGCTCCCGGGCGCGTGCCAGGTGTACGAGCAGATCGGCCCGTTCGGATCTGCGGCGAGTTGCGGATAACGCCCGTTGGTACCACGCCCCGGCCCGTTTGAACTGGGAAAGCCGGAACGCACAGCGGCCACGCAGGAAGCGGACCTTCCACGCGGGAACGCCATGGATCCTGCGGTGCGCCAGCCGGTCGAGCAACCGTTCAGCCTCGCCGTAGGCGGCGTGCCGGTACAGCGTCTGCGCGATCAGCCACTGCTCGAAGCCGGAAGGCGAGCCGTTGCGTTGCAGCGCCCGGGCAGCGCGCAGGGCTGGCAAATCTCCGGCCGATCGTTTGAGCAGAGCGGCCAGCCGCCGGCGCCCCGGTGCGCCAGCCGTTTCAGCCAGCGCCTCGCTCTCCTCCCTTCGCAACAGACGCGGAAGACGCCTGAGGATCCGCTCCAGGCGCCTGCGGCGCCGGTGGTGCACCCCCTTGAGCACGGCGGTACGGATGATGGCGGCCGCGGCGCCCCTCAGCTCGGAGGAGGGCGCTTTTCTGAGCACGGGAAAGACGAGATCAAACGCGCGCGCAGGATCCTCGTCGACGATCGGCTGCGCGAGTAGCACCGCCGCGACGTCGCCGGTATCGGGATCTCCAAGCGCATGTGCGAGGAAAGTCTGCTCCGTGTCCCATTCGCCGGTGACCGCCGCCGCCTGCGCCACGATCAGCGATTCCGACGGGCTCAACGGGAGCTGCGCCTCTCTGACGCGCGCGATTTCGAGGACCTTGCGCCACTGGCCGGAGCGGGCAAGAGTGGCGAGCCCTCCCGCGTGAAGGGTTCCGGCAAGCGCCAGGGCTCCGGCCAGCATCAAGGCCTTTCGATAGGTCACATCCCGTTTCTAACACTCCCCCGCTCGGGGCGCCACCGCCGCCGGTCCCCGGATGCCATCCCCCCTCGTGTGCAGCGGCTTGAAAAACACAGTACCATTCGCCTCTGGAAGGAGGCACGATGAGCGCATTTTCCGAGATGTCCCGGGAGGAGCTTCTCAAAGCGGTCGATATGTTCGCCAAGAACTGGCTCGCCCATGACGGGTGCTGGTTCCTGGCCGCTGAAGAGCGGTACGGGATGGACGTTGCCATCGAGCTCGACACGGCATCCTGGGCGCGGTTCGCCGCGGTGGAGGCCGGCCGGATCATGCGGACGTTCGGCATCGAGCCGGGAGGCGGGCTCGAGGCGCTCGAGAAGGCGCTGCGTCTGAGGATGTACGCGGCGATCAACCGGCAGCACGCGGAGTGGTCGCCGGATCGGAAGGTGCTCCGGTTCTTCATGGATTCGTGCCGGGTGCAGGAGACCCGCCGGCGCAAGGGGCTTCCCGATTTTCCGTGCAAGAGCGTCGGCATCGTCGAGTTTTCGACGTTCGCGCGAACGGTCGATCCGAGGATCGTGACCACGTGTCTGCACTGCCCGCCCGATCCGGTTGGGGACCGGGCCTGCGGCTGGGAATTCAGGATTGCGGAGGATGCGCCCGAACGCACCGAGTAACGCCGCGCTGGCCGAGGCGCTGTTTGCGCTTGCCGATCGCGAGCGGATCGCCGAGAGGCGGCTGGAGCTGCTCCACGCGGGATACCGCGCGCTCGATGCTCCCGGCTCGGCCCGGCGCCAGGCGCTCGACGGATCGCCGGCGTGGGCGCGCCCCCTGATTTCGCAGCTCGCCGCCTGCCGGGGCGACGGGGCGCTGGCGGCTGCGGTCGAGCGGCTGAGCGCCGGGGGGCATCCCCGCCGCCGTGCGACGCGGGAGCGCTTCCTGAGCCGGGAGGAGGTGTCCTCAATCATCAACGGCGGTCCAGAGGATCTGCAACCCTCCAGGCTGCGCGGGGCGTTTCACTGGCACACCACGGCCTCCGATGGCCGGAGCAGCCTGGAGACGATGGCTCGCGTCTGCCGCCGCAGGGGGGCGAGCTGGGCGGTCGTCGCCGATCACTCCCGCGGGCTCGAGGTGGCGTCCGGGCTCGACCGGGAGGGGGTGCGGCTCCAGCGGCGGCGGATCGACCGGTGGAACCGTACGTCGGGTGACGAGCTCGTGCTCTTTCAGGGGCTTGAGGCGGAGATCCTCGAGGATGGGAGCCTCGATCTCTCGCCGGACGAGCGCGCAGAGCTCGACCTCGTCATCGCAGCGGTCCACCGCAAGCTGGAGCCCGGTCCCGACCAGACGCAGCGGCTGCTCCGGGCGATTGCGACACCTGGCGTACGGGTTCTCGCCCATCCTCGGGGCCGGCTGTTCAATGCGCGGCAGGGGATCCGGGCGCGGTGGGAGCAGGTCTTCGGCGCCTGCGCAGCGCACGGCGTTGCGGTGGAGATCAACGGGTTTCCGCGCCGGCAGGACCTCGACTGGGAGCTCGCCCGCGTGGCGTACGAGGCCGGCTGTACCCTGATCCTCGCCTCCGACGCTCACGCCCCGGCCCACCTGGATTTCGACGCCTACGCCTGTGCCATCGCGGCCCGTGCCGGGATCCCAGCGGCGGCCATCCTCAACTTCGCCCGTGCCGAGGTCTTTGCCGCCTGGCTTACGGAAGGCCGGCACCAAGGAGCATGACGCGCACGGCCAGCGGTTCTTCGCGAAGCTTTCGATTTGGTAGACTCTTTTTGAAGCAGCGCGTTGTTCGCCGGTGTCTCACTGCCCGGGGGTCATGATGATCACGGAGAATCAAATTGAGGCCTTGCTCGCGGAGTACCTCTGCACGTGCGGGGGGGCGAGGGAGGGTCGCGCATGGGAGCGTGCGCTGGACGTTGCCGCCACCGTGTGCAGCCATCGTGCCGATGGGGAGGTGGCTCCCTTCTTGCTGGGCGTGGCCCGGTATGCGATTGCGATCACCTCCGGTCATGGGGTGAGCAGGATCCTCGAGGTGTACGGTGCGCTCCAGACACAGTGCGCCGCGCAAGGTGGCGCCGGTGAGCCGGTAGACGAAGTGCGGAACCTGCTTGCCGAGACCATCTGCCGCGCGGGGGAGCCGGCCGGGCCCGAGCCCTTGGCGACGAGCGTTCGGGCGCTGCTCCGCACGTTGCCCCTCGACCAGTTGCGGGAGCTGACCGTTTCCGGGCTCGCCCGGGAGGCCGGCCTGAGCCGGGCGCACCTCACCACGAAGCTTCACGAGGAGGGAGGCGCCACGCCGCACCAGATGATCCTGGCCGAGCGGTTGCGCCGGACTCTCGTCATGCTTGCCGATCCTTCGGCCGGATGCACCGTGGCTGAAGCGGCACGCCTCGTTGGTTTCTCGGACGTGCATTACTTCCGGCGGGTCTTTCACGAGATCTTCGGCGTGTCACCCTCCGCGTTCCGCTGATCAGACAAAATTACCCCCCCCGCCTCCGTGCAATGTGTGAGAATGTCCAATGGATTCACAGCTTTTCGGCAGCTCGCCGTCCGGCCAATGATCAGACATTTTGACCCCCTGTCACGAGCTAAGGTCTGCTGCATAATATAAACGTCTGGCCAGATAAATCCTTAAACGTGAAGGGAGCCAACATGAGCGAAAGAGATCGTAGCCAAGTCATCTCGTTAAAAGCTGTGGTATCTCGATAGCCATACATCATCGAACTCTCGTATCTGCGGGTTGAGAAGCGTCAACCCGTAGATAGGTTGGTTGGTTCATCCGGTGACAGAGAAGAGGTTGCCAATGCAGTGGTTATGTGATCCTGTTTCGGACCTGGCTGCCGGGGGCGATTCATGTATGATCGTGAAGAAGCAGTGTCAGTGCGTTGGGCAGGGGCACACGCTGACTCTGAAAAACAAGAAGGGCAAACACAAGCGCCCAACGCCGACCCCCACTCCGTCGCCCACACCGGCGCCCAAGAAATAAATCGGGGCGACAGGGTGGTCACGGAAGCCTCTCAAGCGCGTGCCCGGTGAGCTGAGCTGTTTATTGGACACGCTCGGTCTCAGGAATGGAGGTGCGCGCTGCGACGAGACGCCGTGCGTCGAAGGGGGTGAAATTGACGTCTTACGGTCGGCCATGAACCCCCGAGGAATGTACCTGGCTGCGGGGTCGGGCCCCCGTAAGGGCGACGCGCGCCTGAGAGATTTCGTACTGGAGGTGATTCATGTTATGGCTGAAAGATCCGCTTGTCTCGCTGCTCGAAGGCCGGACTCTCACGACGTCTCATTGCTCAAACTTATGCACGTGTGACGCGGGCGCAACGTTGGTGAGACCGAAGAAGAAGACGCCGACGAAAGGGCCGACTCCAACGCCAACCCCAACGCCGGCTCCCTCTGGCGGATCACCGCGATGAGCCGCAAGAAAGGACGACGATGATGACCATGCTGAGCGCCCAAGCGGGCCGTGGCCGCGGAGACCACGCAATGGGAGAGCTCCCCGCGATGGCCCGGTGGATGAGATGTGGATGAGACAGATTTCGGGCCGGTCGCCGCGACATTCTTGGCACTGCGGCCACTCCCCGGCGGCGGACCGTCTGACCATGGTGCTCCTCATCGTCACGGCCGTCTTTGTCCCAACGGGCAGCCGGGCTGCCGGGAAGCTACCGACCTGGAATATCCCCTACCTGCCGGGGCCGGTGAAGATCGACGGCAGGCTTGATGATCCGCAGTACGCGAAGGCGTTCCGCTGGGATAGATTCGTGCAAACCGACCCGGGTGATAACACGCCGCCGTCACGCAGGACGGTGCTGTACCTGTTCACGACCAAGGATGCGCTGATCGTCGGCGTGCGCTGCTTCGATCCGCATCCGGAGCAGATCCGGCGGACGCGCTACCGCCGGGATCAAGGGTTGGACGAGCATGTCGAGATTTACCTTGATTCTTTCGGTACGGGCAAACAGGAATATATGGTTGCTGTCTCGCCCATGAACGACGTCACCGACGGCACCGTCGACCTCGCGAGCGGCGATTTCAACAGCGATTTCGACCTGATTTTCGATCATGGCAGCACCATCGATACCAAAGGGTGGACGGTCGAGATCCGGATTCCGTTTGCCAGCATCAACTACGCCGCGCAGGATGGGGCCGGGACGTGGCTCTTTTCGATCACCCGGTTTATTCCCCGGAAGTTCTTCGAGGCGGACTCGATGCTTCCCCTCAACAGGAACTCGAACAACCCGTTGGACGGCGACGCCCGCATCCTTCTGACGCACCTGCCTCCGCCGCACGCGCAGAAGCACTGGCGGGTGATTCCGAGCTGGGTGGTCTCACGGATCGACACGAAGGATCGCGAGGGCAGCGATCCGGCGGTCTCCACGGGCTCGACCCAGGGCACGTTCGGCATCACCGGCGAGTGGATTCCGTCCTCCAACACCAGCGTCAAGGCAACGATCCATCCCGATTTCTCCGAGGTCGAGGCCGACGACACCTACCAGCGGATCAACAACCGTTACCCGGTGTTTTTCCCCGAAAAAAGGCCCTTCTTCATGGACGGCATGGAGTCGTTCAAGACGCCGATCGATCTCCTCGACACCCGCAACATCGTCCAGCCGGAGCTGGGCCTGAAGTTTTCGACCAAGGGCAAGCGCCTCGGGCTGTACGGCATTTCGGCCAACGAGCAGGACGTGCCGCCGGAGCGCTTCGGCCTGGAAGGGCGGGCGCGGACCACGTGGTGGCACATCCTCCGGGCGACGTGGGACACGAAGCCGAAGGGCTCGTTCATTGGCGCCATGGTCACCGAGCGGGACTTCGGCTCCGGCTTCAACCGCGTCGTCTCAATTGATGGCGTGCAGCGCGTGAAGAAGCTCACCGTCACCTACCAGGGCGTCGTCTCCCAGACCCGGGCGCATGGTGATACCAAGACCGGCAACGGCGCATCGCTCGACCTCGACTACAAGTGGAGCCAGTACTTCGAAACGTATCTGTCGTACGAAGCGCTGTCGCCGGACTTCCGCACCGATGCGGGATTCCTCGAGCGCGTTGACTTCCGGAGCTACCAGGTCTCCCAAAACTTC
The DNA here is from genome assembly GCA_015493585.1 of Acidobacteriota bacterium. GTDB lineage: Bacteria > Acidobacteriota > Thermoanaerobaculia > Thermoanaerobaculales > Sulfomarinibacteraceae > JAADFN01. Next base: position 38,493 of record WGCW01000077.1, on the reverse strand, counting down.
GAGTACCAGCCCAAAACGTCCAAGCCGCTGGTCAAGGGCTTCACCGCCCAGGTGGGTTATCAACTTCGTTACAACTACCGGTCGGTGCTGATCAACCAGGTTCCCTACGCGTTTGCCGGCGTCACGCTCGAGCATCAGTTCAATGTCAATGCGTACTACCAAAAGGACCACGAGGAATTCGACGGCGTGATCTATCCGACCCATACCCTCAACGCGACTGTGGGGTGGTCGGAGCACCCGAAGTTTCAGCCGTATGTGAGTTACTCGACCGGTCACTCGATCCTCTACGGCTCGGCGCCCCGGGTCGTCGACCAGAAGACCGTATCCTGGGGAGCGAACTCGAGCTGGGGACCGTTCTCCATCCGGCTCAACGCGTCGGACTTTACCTTCCGGGAGCGGGATACAGGCGCCCTCGACCGCGCCCAGCGCTCCTACGAAGCTGTCGTCCGCTACGTCTTCAACGATCACACGAACTTCAAGATCTTCTTCATCCATGACCGCGCGTCGCTCTACGACTACGGCTACGACAACCCCTACGATTACATCAACCTGCTCTTCACCTGGCGCAGGAACGCGTTTACCAGAATCTACGTCGGCCTGACGCACTCGAGGGATCTCGACCGGGACCTGACGTGGACGCCGTTTTCCTCCGAGCGGCAGACCATCGGCTTCGTCAAGGTGACCTGGCTGTTTGACTGAAGGGAGGAATCAATGAAACCATCGCGCTATAACTTCTTTTTTGAAGGGGAGGACGGCTCGATCCTGGCCTACAACGCCCTGCGCAACGGCCTCGCCGTGGTCGATGCGGAAATCAGGGCGGCGGTGGAAAACCTCGAACCCGGCGGCGAGCCGCGGGTGGACTCCGAGACGCTGGCCGAGCTCGAGCGGGGCGGCTTCGTGATTCCCGACGAACTTGACGAGCTCGCCGTGCTCAGAATCCGCCGCCATGTGCAGCAGTACGGCGGCAACTGGCTCGGCCTCACCATCGCCCCGACGATCAACTGCAATCTCGCGTGCAAGTACTGTTTTGAAAATCCGACCAAGGGCGTCATGAGCGAGGAGATTCAGGACAAGGTCGTTGATTTCGCACGCCAGGCAATCGACGCCGGCATGCGCGGCGTCTCCGTGACCTGGTACGGCGGCGAGCCGCTTCTGTGCCTGGAGGTCATCGAACGGCTGAGCTCGAAGCTCATCGCGCTGTGCGAGGACAAGAAGATCGGTTACACGGCCGACATCGTCACCAACGGGACGCTGCTCAGCCGGACGGTGGCGGAAAAGCTGAAGGCTTTGCAGGTAACCAGTGCCCAAGTGACGCTCGACGGCCCACGCGAGGTGCACAATCAGAGGCGGCCGTACCGCAGCGGCGCCGGGAGCTTCGACACCATCGTTTCTCGACTCGAGGAGTCGGCGGGCATCCTGCCCGTGGCGCTGCGCGTCAACGTCGACCGAGAGAACGTCGAGGACGCGCGGCACTTTTACGAACAGCTTTCGTCGTATCCGTGGTTCGACCCGGGAATTTTCAGCGTGTATTTCGGCTATGTGCGCAAGTTCTCCGCTTCCTGTCGTTGCTCCGAGGAGGAGTGTTTACTGCAGGGAGATTTCTGGGACCGGGAGTATGAGCTCCAGGAGCAGCTCGTCGGGCTGGGGGTTGTCGAGCCGGCCTACCCCGACATTTCCTCGGGTTGCGGTGCGACCTCGACGAGCGCCTACGTCGTTGGCCCTGGGGGAGAGCTCTACAAGTGCTGGAACCATCTCGGGAATCCTGACCAGGTTGTGGGCAACGTGGCCGAGCCGATCGATTTTGGCCCGCTCTATATTCGCTACCTCTCCGAGAGCTTCGAGAACGATCCCGAGTGCCTCGAGTGCCGGTACCTGCCAATTTGCATGGGTGGCTGCGTCGATGTCCGGATCAAGGCCAAGCTCGGCCAGATGCCGGAGAAGGACTGCGCGCGGTGGAAGTACTACCTCGGCCGGCAGCTCGAGCTGTATTACACGTACAAGCTCAACGAGGGAAGCGGCGGCTCGCAGAAGGTTGAAGACGCTGAGAAGGAAAGCGCGTGACGGGAACGGGGTACTACAGGCACGCGTGGAGGACCTACCGGAGGTTCCTGCAATTTCTCGCGCCGTACTGGCCACGCGGGCTTGCGGCCGGGCTCCTGATGCTCTTCTCGGCCATCCTCCAGCTCCCCGCGCCGTTGTTGACGAAGTACCTGATCGACGTCATCGTCCCAAAGGGGGACCTTCGCCTGCTGAACCTGCTTGCGCTCGCCCTGGTTGGAATCGTCCTGCTGAATAACGCGAGCTCCTACCTGTACCGGAAGCTGCTGGTCGATTACCGGATCAACGTCGAGCGCGACATCCGGACGTCGCTCTTCCGCTCGATCATGGCCGCGCCGCTGCGCTTCTTCGAGGAGCACCAACGCGGCTATCTGGAGTCGCGGGCGGACAACGACGTCGATGCTGCGGGCCATCTCTTCGTGGAAACGGTACTCAATCTCGGCATGGACGGGCTGACGTTTATGGTTGGTGTGGGCCTGCTCTTTTACCTTAACGTTCAGCTCGCCATCGTGTCGATCCTGTCGCTGCCACTCTTCATCATCACATTTCATGTGTTCTCAAAGCGAATGAACGAGTACAGCCGCGAACGCCAAGAGGCGTGGGCCACGTTTCGCGGCGTGCTTGTCGAGCTGCTCGGCGTCGCGGGGACCTTGAAGGGGTTTGCCAGGGAGGCGATCGCCCACGTCCGCTACGGCGGTTCGCTTCGCTCGGCCCTTGCGTCGGACAGGAAACTCGAGCTGTACGACGTGGTCGCCAGCATCGCCATCGGGCTAACCGGCGTTCTGCTGCCGCTCTTCGTGCTCTGGTATGGGATTCGGCAGATCATCCTCGGCCAGTTCACGCTCGGCGGCTTCATCGCCTTCAACACCTGCATCGGGTACCTCTACAACCCGGTGCGGGACGTCGTTAGCACGAACATCGATATTCATTCAGCGCTCGCCGCGGCTGAGCGGATCTTCGAGGTGATCGATCATCCGGCCGAGGCCGGGCGATTCGGTGTTGCCGGACTCGACGAAATCCGGACGTTGGACGTCGAGGACGTGGCCTTCGCGTATGGTGAGAGGGGCGAGCTGCTCCCAGTTTCGTTCCGTTGCGTGCGTGGTGACCGGATCGCGGTCACCGGTGAGACGGGCGCTGGGAAAACAACGCTTGCACGGCTGCTTTTGGGTTTCGACGTGCCAACCTCGGGCAGCATTCGGATCAACGGTGTGGACTACACGAGCTTCGACCTGAGCTCGATCAGGATGCGGACCGGGTTTGTACCCCAGGAACCTCCACTCCTCTCTGGAACAATCCTCGACAATATCACGTTCTTCGACTCCGACCCCGGTTTCGAGTGGATACGGCAACTGATGCATATCACGATTCTGGAAGAAACCGTCGGCCGTTTCCCAAAGCACTTGCAAACGCCGATTCAGGAGCTCGGTGCCATGCTCTCCGGCGGCGAAAAGCAGCGGATCGCCATCGCGCGTGCCCTGTACGGGAAACCCGACCTTATCATTTTCGACGAGGCGACCTCGGCGTTGGACGCCGTCACGCAGCAGAAGCTCATGCGCAACCTGGGAGCGCTTCCCTGGCGGCCCATCATGATCTGGATGACCCACCGCCGCGAGACGCTGCCCGGAATGGATCTCGTGGTCGAGCTCGACGTACCGGCCGGCAACGGCAGTCAAGGCGAGCACGATGGTGACCGAGAATCTGGGGAAGCTCGGGCGCTAGCATGAGACAAGCACCCCTACGATTACATCAACCTGCTCTTCACCTGGCGCAAGAACGCGTTTACCAGAATCTACGTCGGCCTGACCCACTCGAGGGATCTCGACCGGGACCTGACGTGGACGCCGTTCTCCTCCGAGCGGCAGACCATCGGCTTCGTCAAGGTGACCTGGCTGTTTGACTGAGAGGCTGGCTGGGCTTGACGCGCGGTGTGCTAAGCTGTACAGTAATACTGTACATATTGGAGGATGCATCGATGGCGACGATGACAACCTACACGAATGCGCGGGCACAGCTTGCAACGCTCTGCGACGAGGCCGTCTCCTCGAGAGAACCGGTAATCATCAAGCGCCGGAACAAGGCGGACGTGGCGCTCGTGTCCGTCGAGGAGCTCGAGAGCCTGCTGGAGACGGCTCACCTCTTGCGTTCGCCGAAAAACGTGGAGCGCCTGCTGAGGGCGCTGCAACGTGCACGCGATCAGGAGCTCCCACCTTCGGATGTCGCCAAGCTGCGGCGGGAGCTGGGTCTTGGCGAAGAAGAAAGGTAGAGCGATCGCTACCGGCGAGGGGCGGCGTGCCGCTGTCTTCCAGCCAGAGTTCGTGGAAGACCTGAAATACTGGGTTGCAACCAACCGGAAGGTGGCGCTTCGGGCGCTGGATATCGTCAAGGCTGTGCTGCGCGATCCGTTTTCAGGTATCGGCAAACCCGAGCCGCTCAAGTACCTGCTCGCCGGGACGTGGTCGAGGCGCCTGACGGAAGAGCACAGAATTGTCTACCTGGTGCGAGAGGGACGGATCGATTTCCTCCAGGCACGATACCACTACTGAGGCGCCGCCGGGCGCTCGCCATTACCGCCTCCCAGCTTGTTTCCCTCAGTACAGCGGGAAGCGCGCCGTCAGGGCTTTGACCTCTTCCTTGATGCCGGCCATCTTGTCCTGGAACGCCTTGAGCTTGGCCGGATCTTCCTTATCCTCCTCGGAGCGGAGGACGCGGTCGATCAGCCCGGCGATCTGCTTCATCTCTTCGGTACCCATGCCGCGCGTGGTGACGGCCGGGGTGCCGATGCGCAGCCCGGAGGCGATGTAGGGCTTGCGCGTGTCGAACGGAACGGTGTTCTTGTTGACGGTAATGCCCGCCAGGCCAAGCCAGCGCTCGGCCTTTTTGCCGGAGATGAAGTCGGGCCCGAGGTCGATCAAGAAGAGGTGGTTGTCGGTGCCGCCGGAGACGATCCGCCAGCCGCGCGCTGCGACCGCGTCGCAGAGGACAGCCGCGTTGGCGACGATCTTCTTCTGGTACTCCTTCCACTCGGGCTTCAACGCCTCGGCGAAGGCGACCGCCTTGGCGGCGATGACGTGCATCAGCGGGCCGCCCTGCACCCCGGGGAAGACCGCCTTGTCGATGGCGGCCGCCCACTCCTCCTTGCACAGGATCATCCCGCCGCGCGGACCGCGGAGAGTCTTGTGGGTCGTCGTCGTCACGAAATCGCAGTAGGGAACGGGCGAGGGGTGGAGCCCGGCGGCCACCAGCCCGGCGATGTGGGCGATGTCCGCCATCAGCAGGGCGCCTGCTTCGTCGGCGATCTCGCGGAGGCGCTTGAAGTCGATCACCCGCGGGTAGGCCGAGGCGCCGCAGACGATCAGCTTCGGCTTGTGCTCGAGGGCGAGCCGGCGGACCTCGTCGTAGTCGATCGTTTCGGTCTCACGGCTGACGCCGTAGGCGACGATGTTGAACTCCTTGCCGGAGTAGTTCAGCGGATGGCCATGGCTGAGGTGGCCGCCGTCGGTCAGCTTCATCCCCATCATGGTGTCGCCGGGCTTGAGAACGGCCATGTAGACCGCCATGTTCGCCTGGGCGCCGGAGTGCGGCTGGACGTTGGCGTGCTCGGCGCCGAAGAGCTGCTTTGCGCGCTCCCGCGCCAGATCCTCGGCAACGTCGACGAACTCGCACCCGCCGTAGTATCGCTTGCCCGGGTAGCCCTCAGCGTACTTGTTCGTCATCACGGAGCCCATGGCGGCCAGCACTGCGGGGGAGACGAAGTTCTCAGACGCAATGAGCTCGAGCCCCTCGTTTTCGCGGCGGCGCTCGTTTTCCAGGGCCGCGGCGACCTCGGGGTCGGCGGCGGATACCAGCTCGTTGTGAATCTCGAAGAATCTCTCTTTCGGTGTGGTCATGATTCCTCCCCGTTGCGCCCGGGTTCGATCTTGCCGACCCGGCGCTGGTGACGGCCACCCTCGAACGGCGTGGCCAGAAAGATGGCGGTCATCTGTTCGGCAACGGCGGGACCGGTCGTCCGGCCCCCCATGCAGAGCACGTTGGCGTCGTTGTGCCGGCGGGCCATCTCCGCGGTATACGCGTCGTGGCAGAGCGCCGCACGGATCCCCGGGTGCCGGTTTGCCGCCATGCTCATCCCGAGCCCGGTGCCACAGATCAGGATGCCACGTTCGGCCTCCCCCGCGCTGACCGCCAACGCGAGACGGTGGGCGAAGTCCGGATAATCGACCGAGCGCTCCGAGTCGACACCGAGATCCCTGACCTCGTGACCGAGCCCGGTGAGGAACTTGATGACATGGTGCTTGAGCGCGAAGCCGGCATGATCGGATGCGATCAGGATCATCGAACCTCTCCCATAAAACGTTGATCGGGCCCGGGCTGCTCCAGTGACGCGTACTCCTCGAGGGCGAAGCGGTCGCTCATCCCCGCGAGGTGGTCCGCGACGAGGCGGGCGAAGCCCGGGCTGGCATGGTAGCGGGTGGAGACCTCCTCGGCAACCGCGCCAAGCGGCAGATCCCGCAGGTAGGGGAAGCTGAGCTCCTCCTTGGCCCGGAGGAGCACGTAGGATGGCAGGTTGAGCGGGTTGACCCAAAACGCCCGGAAGAGCCCCGACATGACCCGCCGGGCGCGCCAGTCCTGCCGGTTGACGTGAGGATGGTTGATGATGAACTGGTAGATGAAGCCTTTGAGCTCGGTGTAGAGCGGCTCCGTCGCAGTTGAGAACCAGATCGTCGTCTGAGAGAGCTGGCGGAAGCTCGCTGCGAAGGCCTCGTGCGAATCGATGTGATGCCGGGTGAGGAACCGCTCGATCCGCGTTGCTGAGGCGGTCAGCACGTCGGTGACCAGAAGGTGAATGATGCCCCGGATCAGCAGGCTCTGCCGGACCCAGCGGCTCGGCTCCTGATGGTACGTGGCGCCAAGCCGGTCAATGATCGTCCGGGCGATGTCGAGCCGTTCGACCTTCGCGAGCGCCACGGAGCCGGCGCGCAGCCCATCTTCGAGATCGTGCGTCTGCTGGGCGATCTCATCGGCGACGGCGACGGCCTGCCCCTCGAGGTGGCAGGGCTCAGCGAGGTGGAGCCCCTCCTCGTCCGGCAGGGGGAACGGAAAGTCCTTCTTCCAACGGGTGTGTTTGAGGATGCCCTCGCGGACCTGGTCGGTCAGGTTGAGACCGGGGTGCGCGTACCGCCGCTCGAGCAGATCAACGACGCGGACCGACTGGTAGTTGTGCTTGAACGTCCCAACCTGCCGCACGACGACCGGCGGAAGACGAACGACGTCGTTCTCACCGGCAAGGATCTCTTTAAGGACGCTCTCACCGGTATGGCCGAATGCGGTGTGGCCGAGGTCGTGGCCGAGCGCAATCGCCTCGACGAGATCCTCGTTGAGGCGCAGCGCCCTGGCGATCGTCCGGCCGATTTGGGCGACCTCGAGCGTATGGGTCAGGCGGGTCCGCTGATGGTCGGCGAGGTGTGGGACGAAGACCTGCGTCTTGTGCTTGAGGCGCCGGAAGGCCCGGGAATGGAGGATCCGGTCCCTGTCGCGCTGGAAGCTCAGCCGGTAGTCGAAGTGGCGTCCCTCACCGGAGACCGGCAAGCGCCGGGTCGCTTCGGTTGAGCGGCAGGCAAAGATGGCGAGCCGTTCGGCCTCGGCGGCTTCGAGCGCGGCACGATCGGCGATCAGACCATGTGACATCGGCATCAATGTACTACGCCTCCCGGACCGGACACAATCCTCGTCCGGCGCCATCACGCAAGGAGGAGGCGGCCGGGGAACACGGTTGATACGTGAGATCCTTGGCATCCGGGGGCTTTGCCTGGGAAAGCCTTCGACGCTCCTCCTTGCGGCAGATGGGTGGGCTGACTTCCCGGCTTCTGGTTTGAGACCCGGCGCGTGTGTGCCATCATGGCGGCGTGAGCACGTCCCGCAATTTCGATGTCATCGTTGTGACCCACAATCATGTGGGGACGCTGCGGGCATGTCTGGGGGCCATCGCCGGTCTTGATCCGGCACCCAACGAGCTCATCGTGATCGACAACGCGTCCGGGGATGCGAGCGCCGAGACCGCCAGGGAGTTTGGGGGGCGCGTCCCGTTGCGTCTCCTCCGCCTGGACGAAAATACGGGGTTTGCCGGCGCCGTCAATCTCGGTCTTGGGATGAGCCGTGCCCCGTGGGTCTTGCTCCTCAATCCCGATTGTGCTCTCCAGCCGGACTATGTGTCGCACCTGTTCGACGCGCTTGCGGCCGCGGGAGAAGCTGCAGGAACGGTCGGGTCCCTGACCGGCCGGCTGCGGCGCGCAGCCGGGCCCGAGCTGATCGCAACGCCCGTGCTCGATGCGGCCGGCATGATCGTCACACCGGCCGGCCGCCATTTCGACCGTGGCTCGGGCGAACCGGACGACGGCCGGTACTCCCAGCCGGCCTGGGTGTTCGGCGGAACGGGTGCCGCGACGCTGTACCGGCGGGCGGCACTCGACGATGTCCGGTACGCCGACGGCCAGTTTCTTCCCGAAAGCTTCTTTGCCTTCCGGGAGGATGCGGAGCTGGCGTGGAGGTTGCAACTTCGCGGATGGTCGTGCGTGTACGTTCCTGAGGCGGCTGGGGCGCATCGCCGCGGACTGCAACCGGAACGTGGAAGACGGCGGCAGGAGCGGATGATCCGGTGGCACTCCGTCAAGAACCGGTTTCTGCTCAGGATCCATTGCGCCAGCCTGTGGTGGCATATCCGCTGTTTTCCGTGGTGGTTGATACGTGATCTCCTCGTCATCGGGGCGTGCGTGACGGTAGAGCCGGGCTCGCTGTCCGCTCTGGGGGCGGTCTGGAAGGGGCGCCGCGATGCCCTGGCGCGGCGGAGATGGGTGCTTGGCCGGCGCCGGACCGGCGGCCAACGGATCACCCGCTGGTTCCGTAAGGGAGGGTGGGTGGACGAGGTGGACACAACGTGAAAATCGCGATTCTCGGCTCACGGGGCGTTCCTGCGCGGTACGGTGGCTTCGAGACGCTCGCCGAGCAACTCGGCCGGCGGCTCGTGGAGCGGGGCGACGATGTCACCGTGTACGGCAGGGTGGGCTGGGTCGATCGCTCGCTGACGGCGTATCAAGGGATGCGGCTCGTGATTCTGCCCGCCCCGAAGCGCAAGCACTTCGAAACTGTCATCCACACGTTCTTTGCGGCCTGCCATGCGGCGCTTTCCGGATTCGACGCGGTGCTGCTGCTCAACGCGGCCAACGCCCCGTGGATCCGGATCCTGCAGCTTGCCGGGATTCCCGTTGCGCTCAACGTCGATGGACTCGAACGGAAGCGCCGGAAGTGGGGGATCGCGGGGCGGACCTACTACCGGCTGTGCGAACGTCTCGCAGCATCGATGGCCGATCTGCTGATCACGGATGCACGGGTCATCGAGCGCTACTATCGCCGTTCGTACCGCACACCCTCCCGCATGATTCCGTACGGTGGTGATCTCGAGCCGCCAACCGGCCGTGAGGTGCTCGAACGGATGGACCTCGTGCCGGACGAGTACGTGCTCTACGTCTCCCGCTTCGAGCCGGAGAACAATCCGGACCGGGTGGCGGAGGCGTACGCACGGACCGGGGGAAACCGGAAGCTCGTCATGGTTGGGGATGCCGCCTACGACAGCGAGCTGATGAGGCGGGTGGAGTCCCTCGCCGGCCGGCGCATCATCCTTCCAGGCGCCGTCTACGGAGATGGGTACCGGCAGCTGCTGTTCAACTGCAGGCTGTACATCCACGCGACGGAGGTTGGCGGAACCCACCCGGCCCTGGTCGAGGCGATGGGGGCAGGGCGGCCGGTTCTCTACCTCGACACCCCCGAAAACCGCGAGGTTGCGGGAGGTGCGGGACGGCCGTTCCGCTTCGATCGTGCTCCACGGCTCGAGGATGTGCTGTCCGCCGTTCTCGATGACCGGTCAACGCTCGCGGCGCTTGGCGCCCGGGCGCTCGAGCGCGTCCGGTCCCGGTACCGCTGGGAGAAAGTTGCGGTCGAGTACCATGAGGTGCTGGAGGCACTGTGCTCAAAGAACGGGCCAAGCTGATCGCCTACTGGGTCTGGACGGCGGACCTGGTCATCACGGCCGGGGCGTTTCTGCTTGCATGGGCGATCCGCTCGCACCTCGCACCAATGCTCTGGCCCCAGCTCTTTCCAACGCGCCTCTATCCGCTCTCCCGGTATCTTGGCCTGCTGCCGCTCGTGCTCGTCATCTGGACGCTCCTGCTCGTTTCGGGCCGCGCCTACACCTCCCGGAGAACGGTCAGCCTGAGGCAGGAGGCGTGGGAGGTCGTCCGCATCGTTATCCTCGGGACGTTGATCCTTGCGACAACCGGGTGGCTGCTCCGGCTCGACTTTGTCTCCCGTCCCTTCCTCGTGCTCTTCGGGACGCTCGACCTGCTCTTTCTCCTCGCCGAGAAGCTCGGATTGCGTCTAGCCGCACGCCGCATCCGGACCAAGGGGCTCAACTACCGGACGCTTCTCATCGTGGGGATCAATCCAAGAGCCGAAGAGATTGCGGCCATCGTCAACGCCCATCCCTCCTGGGGCCTGCACGTCGCCGGCTTCGTTGCGCCCGACGGCGATGCCCCGCAGGAAGTTCAGGGTGTTCCCGTGCTGGGATCCGCTGCTGATCTCCCGGCGATCCTTGAGCAGCAGGTTGTCGACGAGGTGATCTTCGTGCTCTCGCGGCGCCAGCTCGGCGAGTTCGAGGATGCGTTGCTCCTCTGCGCCGAGCTCGGGATCCGTGCCCGCGTTGTGCTTTCCTTCCCGCACATCAAAGGGCGGCTCGTCCTCGACGAGCTCGAGGGAATTCCGCTCCTGACCTTCATGACGACACCGGGGGCCCCGTTCGCGATCTTTCTTAAGCGGTTGACCGATCTCGTCGTCAGTGGCGTTACACTCGTCATGCTCTCCCCCCTGATGCTCCTCATCGCCATCCTAATCAAGGTAAGCTCGTCCGGTCCAGCGCTCTTCTCGCAGGTGCGGTGCGGCCTGAACGGACGGCGGTTCAAGCTCTACAAGTTTCGGACGATGGTCAAGGACGCCCAAGATCGCCTCGACGAGGTTGCACATCTGAACGAAGTCGACGGGCCGGCGTTTAAGTCCCGTCGTGATCCCAGAGTGACCGGGATCGGCAGGATCCTTCGCCGGCTCTCGCTCGATGAGCTTCCGCAGCTGTTCAACGTGCTCGCTGGGGACATGTCGCTGGTCGGTCCCCGCCCTCCGCTCCCCGCTGAGGTGGCCCATTACGAACGGTGGCAGCGGCGCAGGCTCTCGATGAAACCGGGACTGACCGGTTTGTGGCAGGTCTCAGGTCGCGCCGGCCTCGGTGACTTCAACGACTGGATTGCGCTCGACCTGGCGTACATCGACAACTGGTCGCTCTGGCTCGATTTCAAGATCATGCTCAAGACCGTTCCAGCCGTGCTCTCTGCCCGCGGGGCTGCATAGCCCATGGGAGATCGGAGAGGCTGCCACGCACCGTGTGTGCCGGCAATGCGAGGGGGCGATGGTGTCGAGGGCGCTGCGCTGCCACCCCTCCGCGGTCAGATTCTGAAGATGGATCTTCACAAAATGGGGACAGTGTTGAATATCGGCGGTCGTAGCGGTTTTGAGCGGCGTGGCGTGAGGTGCGAGGCATTGGCGCCCCCGCCCAGATCCTTCGCCTTCGGCTCAGGATGACACGGAAAGTGGATGGACTCAGGATGACATTGGGGGGATGGCTGTGCCTGCGGTAGATCGCCCAGGATGGCATTGTGGGGAGCGTTCCGACATGGCGGGCACGTTCACCTCCTCTCAACGAACAGCAATTGCATCACGGGAGATGGGGACAGTGTTGAATATCGCCCCCCGCCCAGATCCTTCGCCGCGCGCCTCTGGCACGCGCCTCAGGATGACACAGGAGGGGGTCGTTTCGGCTCTGGCACGCGACTCAGGATGACACGGGAGGGGGTATTTCACCTCTGACACGCGACTCAGGATGACAGGGGAGGGATGGTTGCGCCTCTCCGTCTTATTGGTCTTGCCACGGGTCTCGCAAAGAAGCGGCGCACAGCGCAACGACCGCGTTTCGCGGAGAGATGTAGCCAAATCGGCGAATGCCGGTACAATGGGTTTTGGGAAGGTGGGCTCAGCGACGGGAGGTGCGTCATGTCCATGGTCAAGAAGCTCGGAACGGTGGCGTTGGGTTTCCTTGTGTTGGGACTTTCCGGGTGTGGGCAGAAACCCGTTCTCGGCGTGTTGTTGCCGGTGACCGGCCGCGCTGCAACGTACGGTGAGAGCATGTCCAACGCCATTCATCTTGCCTTGGATGAGGCACAGAAAGATGGCTCGGCACCGCACGGGCTTAAGGTCGTCTGGGGAGACTCGGCCTCCAATCCGAAGACCGGCGTGACGGAGCTGCTCAAGCTTGCCAAGGACGACGGGGCAAATCTCGTCATTGGCGGGTGTACCAGCGATGTCGCCAAAGCGATGCTTCCTGTCATCAACAGGGAGAAGATCGTTGTTCTGTCTCCTTCCGCATCGGCGCCCGAGCTGACCAAGAAGAGCCAGTACTTCTTCCGGGTCTTCCCCTCGGATGAGCTCGAAGGGATCCGGGCCGGTACCTTCTTGTACCAGGATCAGAGCCGGCAGAAGGTCCTCATCTTCAGCTCGGGAAGCGTGCATGCCCGGGGGATCGAGCCGGAGTTCCGTCTCCAGTACGAGCAGAACCTCGGGGGCAAGATCGTCGGCCGTGTTCTCCTGACCGATGCGAACTGGCAACATGAAGCCGAGGACCTGCTGACAGCGACGCAGCCGGACGGAGCGTACGTCGTTGCCTACGCCAACGAGACCGTGCAGGTCATCAAGCTCCTGAGGAAGAACCGGTTCGAGGGGACGATCTGCGCAACGTCAGCGCTGTACGACCGGGCTATCCTCGATGCCAACAAGCAGGTTCTTGACGGCGTCTTCTTCCCGCTGCCGTCGTTTGATCCGCAATCTTCCAAACCGGTCGTCAAGAAGTTCGTCACTGCCTACCAAGCGCGCTTTGGGACCGATCCCGACATCTTTGCTGCTCACGCATATGACGCGACGCGTGTTGGTCTCCTGGCGCTCCGGAAGGCCAAGTACTTGGCCGCGACCTCCCTGATTCAAACGCTGCATTTCGACATCACGAATTTCCCTGGGGTCACCGGGGTGATCCGCTTCGACGACTACGGCGACGTGCACCACATCCCGGTCATGTACATCATCAAGAACGGGAAGGTGCTCAACTTTGATACCTACCGGAAGCAGCTCCTCCAGCAGATCCGGAACAAGATCCTCAGTCTGTCGAAGGGTTGAGCCTCTTGTGATGCTGCCACTCGTTCAGCTCACTCCTGTGATGACCGGGCCGCGGGCGTGACCTGACCTGTGTGGGGGATCGGATCCCAGTCAGGGTAGGCAAGGAAACCTTGGTACCGGAGCATCCTGATGAACTCTCCGAGACGCTCTTCCACAGGCTCGATCTCCTCGCCGAACTGTTCCCGGAGGACGGCCGCCACCTCGGCCGTTGTGTGAGCTCCATCGAGCAGCCGCCACCCCGCGCTCCCAACGGCGTCAAGACGGACCTTTTGAGGAGACATCCACCCCGTCACCGAATCCAAGAGTTTCCGCAGGCCTCGTGAGGATGGGGCTGGCCTGATCAAAACGACACGGCCCTCCTTTTCCTCCCAATCGGCCAGACGGACGGGTTTGAGATCGAGGAGATTGATACCTTCGAGAGTGGTTCGACGCTTCATGAAACACCTTCGGAGAAAAAGGAACCGCCGCCCGGAGGCGGCGGTTCGCCAGTCATCGCTTACATCGTCACCATTGGTGGCGCCGGCTCATCGGCGGAACCCGCCTTCCGCAACGGTCTCACAATCAGATAGCCGATCAGAATCAGCATGAACACGACCGCCAGTGGCCGCGCCGCCGATCCCAGGTTGAAGATGCTGGTGATGTGGTCCCATCCCTTCTGATTGAAGAAGACGATCGTCGCGATCAGCAGCCCCATCAACGCCTCACCTGCAATCAAACCGGACGCTGTGAGGACGCCAGCGTTCTCGACCCGTGCCGTCTGGGCCTCGTTGTACCGCCGCTTCTTGACCATGACGTCAACGATCCAGCGGATGATGCCGCCAACGAAGATGGCGAACGTCGTCTCCAGGGGCAGGTACATGCCAACGGCAAAGAGCATCGGGCTCTTGACCTTGACCATGATCAGCGCCAGGCCCATGATGATGCCAACGATCACCAGCGGCCAGGCCATCTCGCCACCGACGATCCCCTGCGCGAGCGTTGCCATCAGGCCCGCTTGCGGTGCGGGCAGTGCGCGATCGCCAAAACCGATGCCGCCCTGAGCGATGTTGGACGCGTTCAAGATAAAGAGCGGGATGAACATGAATGCGCCGGCGAAGAGGACGCCGATCAGATCCCCGACCTCCATCTTCCACGGCGTGCCGCCAAGGATATGACCGACTTTCAGATCCTGGAGCATTTCGCCGGCGACGGCGGACGACACGCAGACGACCGATGCGACTCCGAGCACCGCGGCCACCCCGTGGGTTCCAGAGACGCCGATCGCGACCATGACGAGCGCGGCGATGATCAGTGCGGCGAGAGTCAGCCCCGAGACCGGGTTGTTCGACGATCCGATCAGTCCAACGAGATTTCCCGAGACGGCCGCGAAGAAAAACCCGGTGATCAGCATGACGAGGGCGGCCATCAATGCGCCGCCGATCACACCGACGAAGTACCAGTAGACCAGAACCATCAGGATGAAGGTAATCAGGATCCCGAACAGAACCAGCTTGAAGTTGATATCCCTTTCCAGGCGATTGGTCGTTGCAGTTGCACCGGCCGATTTCTTGAGGTCGCTCAGGCCTCTCTTGATACCGAGCCAGAGGTTGTCCCGCATCTTGTACAGCGTATAGATCGCACCAACGAGCATGCCGCCGACCGCGATCGGCCTGACGATGAACTTCCACAGCTCTGAGGACAACTTGATCCACGCTTCGGGGGAGTGGGGATCGACCCCGATCGATGCGGAAAATGCGGCGATCTGGTGGGGTCCGAGGAAGAAGACGAGCAGTGGCACGAACAGACCCCACGCCAGCAGGCCGCCCGCGAAGTTCAACGCGGCCAGCTCAGGCCCAATGATGTACCCGACGCCGAGATAGGCGGGGCTGACGGCAGGCGCGGAGATCGTTGACATGCCGCCTGCGGGAACGGCGTACGCGTTCTTTTTGTAGCCGAGCCGCACAAGGCTTTTTCCGATCTTCCCGATGTGCATCATGAAATCGTTGGACGCCGAGAAAATGTGGAGGTTTCCCAGAAGGTTAATCGCGGCACCGAATCCCATCGCCGAAAACAGCTGCTTTGCTGCGTCGGCACCACGTTGACCGGCCTTGTGGATCTCCGAGGCTGCAACCGACTCGGGAAACGGGAGCTCGGGATCCTCGACCATGACACGGCGCAACATCGTGACGAAGAGGATGCCGAGCACCCCGCCAACGACCATCAGCGACGTTGCCTTGAGGTAATCGGCAAGACCGTGGAACTCCCACAGGTGCAGGATGGCAAACGCCGGTATGGTAAAGATCGCGCCTGCTGCGATCGATTCGCCGATCGAGCCGACGGTCCGGGCGATGTTTTCCTCGAGCAGGCTGCCGCCGAACATCTTCAGAACGGCCATGCCGATCACGGCGGCTGGATAGGTGGCGGCGATGGTCATGCCGGCCTTCAGGCCAAGGTAGGCATTGGCCGCACCGAGGATCACACACATGAAGATGCCCAGGATCACCGCTCTGAGGGTGAATTCCTTCATGTCTGTTTCCGCAGAAACGACCGGACGGAAGGATTGCTGGCTCATGAAACGACCTCCTCCTTCGAATGTTGGATCCGTGACGGGAGCGCTCCCATCCCGGGAAACTGGGCGGCATTGTACACGAGCGACGGCAGATGCGGGTGGTCTCCGGGGTGCGGATGCCGTCCTCTTCCAGGATGATCTCAAGGGCACGGCCTCACGGTTGGCGGAGCTTCTCTTCGAGAAGACGGCCGGCGATTTCCATGAACTGGTCCTGGGTGATGACGCCGACGAGGTGCCCGTTCTTGACGACCGGAAGACAGGCGATCTGGCGGCGGCGCATGATCCCGATCGCCTCTAGGGTAGGTGTTTCCGGAGTGACCGTGATGGGGTCGGGACGCATGACCTCGCTGACCGGCAGTGGCCCCCCGAGCCCCGTTGCACCGATGCGTCCCACGAGACGTGCCAGGGCACGCTGGGAGACGATTCCGGTCAGCTCATTGGCGTCATTTTCCACCAGGATGTAGCGAACGTGGTTCCATTCCATCAGCTGCGCAACGAGATCAACTGGCTCGTCCTCGGTGACAGTAATCAGGTCGGTGCGCATGTACTGCTCGACGAAGAGGAAGTTCTGCTTCCAGCCGCCCCCCTCCTCGAGCCGCGCCAGTTTCCAACGGTGCACCGGTTCACCCTCCTGCTGCCGGGCAACGGTAGCGCCTGTCAGAGCGCTGAGCCGTTCGCCGAGCGGTCCGTGCCGGCCAAGAGAGACGAAGGATGCCAGCGACCACTGCGCCCCCGTCCGGTTCGCTGCGACACGTTCTTCGATGACGCCGAGGTAGCGGTCGATGTCGGCTTCGTCGATGTGGGAGGCCCTCAACCCATCCCTGGCAAGGGGGAGCAGCGTCGTCAGGATCAGGTCGCGAGCCGGCTCGAGTCTGCCCCCGGTCCAGGTGAGCTGTGCGTTCAAGCCGTGCTGGGCCGCCGCGAAGAAGTTCGTGCGCACATCTTCAAACGCCATCTCCCCGGTGATGTCTGCGTACCGGGTCATCATCCCGCTGACGAGACCGAACCAGAAAGCGGCGTTGGCAACCTCGTCCACAATCGTTGGACCTGCCGGGAGCGTACGGTTCTCGATCCGCAGCTGCGCCTTCCCCGTATCGGATACCCCATAGCAGACGCGATTCCACCGGTAGACCGTGCCGTTGTGGAGCTGGAGCGCGCGGAGCAGGGGCACCCGCCCCGCTTCCAGAACCTCGAGCGGATCTTCATCGACCTCGGCGGAGAGCAGCGGCCTGAAACGGGCGATGTCCTCCCTGAAAATCTCGAGAGCCGAGCTCTGCACCCACTGCCGGCCAAAACTGACCCGGGGGGTCTGGTCTCTCAGGTGCGAGACCGTACGCCGCGTGTCGATCGACTGTTGAAACAGCGCGATCCGCGTTTCCCACCACAACCGCTTGCCGAAGAGAAGCGGCGAGTTGGCGGCGGCTGCCAGGACCGGCCCCGCAGCCGCTTGCGCCATGTTGTACACGCGGGCAAACTCGTCCGGACTAACCTGGAAGTGCACCTGAAAGCTCGTGTTACACGCCTCGACCATGATCGAGTCGTGGTGGAAGGCCAGCTCATCCATGCCTTTGATGTCGAAGGCATACTCCCCTCCGCGAAGCCGCGTCATCGCATCGTTGAGCGCCAGGTAGCGGGGGTTGGGAGTCATGTTCTCCAGGCTGAGATCTGATTTTGTCAGCGTCGGGAGGATGCCGGCCATGACGACTTCGCCCCCCGCCTGCCGTGCCGCGGTCCGCACACGTTGCAGGAGCTCGTCCATCCGCTGTTCCATGGTCCTCAGACACGAGCCCCCGAACATCAGCGGATCGACGTTGAACTCGAGGTTGAAACGGGCGAGCTCTGTGGTGAAGTGTGGATCGTTGACCGCCCGCAGGACGTCAGGCGCGATCGGAGCCGGCCGCCACGTGTGGTCGACGAGGAACAGCTCCTGCTCTGTGCCGATCCGCCGGACCCCGGACTCGATCACGCCCATTTCGAGCATCCGTTCCATGGCCCGGACATCCTCGAGGAGCCGTTTCATGAAGATCCGCAGCTCTTCGGTCTGCGTGCTTTCCCGAACGTCGTGCTTCCCCACCCGTGCGCTCCTCCATGCCGGTGATATTACGATCGCCGCCCATTGTCATCGAGCTGGCCGGGCGGTGCTCCGGCCGCCCCTCCCCTTCTGGCCGTGGCATGTCAGAAAGGATGTGCCTCTCCGGGAGCCCCCGGGCCCTGCAATCGTCCGCCCGGTTCCGGCAACCTCAGGTGAAAGTGCCGGGGCGGCAGACATCGCTCATCCGTGGGCACGAGGATGCGTGTACGATCCCGTCAGAGGTTCTCCAGCATGCCGTGCTCAGCGGCGCATCGATGGATCTGGGTCAGAGGCGTTCCTTCAAGTTCTTGGATGGCTTGAAGCGAACGGTCTTCGAGGCAGCGATCGTGATGGTCTCGCCGGTCGCTGGATTCCGGCCCTGCCGTGCAGCGCGCTCGGAAACCTGGAAGGCTCCAAAACCTGGAACGCTGACCTTGTCTCCGTCTGCGAGTGCCTCGCCGATCAGATCGAACAGCGTGTCGTAACACAGGGCAACCTGCGTTTTGGGAAACCCGGTCAGCTCAACGATCCTGTCAACCATGTCACCTTTTCCAGCCATACTCGCATCCTCCTCGTATCTGTCCAACTGCCGCCACCGTACATGTTGGCCGATATCTGGTCAAGCAGCAGTGTCAACCGGGCCGAAACGTGAGCGTGGCGCGCCTCACGGTGTCTCCGGAATCGTGTGTCCTGGAAGTGCGGGATCGTTCTCAGGCCGGAAGAAGCGCGCTCTTGAGCAAGAGAAGCGAAACACCGATGAGGACGAGGCCGAAGATGAGGCGGAGCCGGTGCGCCGGCAGCCGGCCGGCCATGAAACGGGAGCCAAGCTGGGAGCCGAGGAGGACGGCAGCAATGCAGGCGATGGTGACACCGGTATGAAAGGTGGCGCCGGGAAGATGAGCGACGAGCGCGGAGAGGCTGGACATCGCAACGATGACGGACGAGGTCGCGGCGGCACAGGAGGCCTCACATCCGGCGAGAAGGAGCACGGGAACGACCATCGCACCTCCGCCTCGTCCGGTGAAGCCAATGAGGAATCCCAAGACCGATCCGGCACCAAGACCGAGGAGCAGCTCCGCCCGGCGGCCCTTGACCGGACGGTTCGGGCTCCAGCCCGACAAGACGATCAGAGCTCCTGCGAGTGTAAAGATCGCAAAGGCCGCGATGATCACCCGCGTTGGCACGGCGATGCCGAACCGGGATCCGACCGGCGCCGCCACAACCATCGTCATGGCGAACGGGAGCGCAAGCCTCAAGCGTACGAGGCCACGTCGGCAGTAGGTGATGCTTGCCGATGTGGCGACAACGACGTTGAGGGCCAGGCCAAGCGGGATGGCTTCATGGGCGAAGCTCATGCCAAACCAATAGAGGATTGGGATGTAGAGCTGGGACCCCCCCATGCCAAGCATGGAAAAGACCGCCGAGATAACGAGAAAGAGGAGTGCTTCTACCACCTGGAGAGTCTATCGTGCCCAGGCTGACCGGGAGTCGTTTGACCGCCGGGTCCAGATGGAAATGTGTATCCACCCGGGAACGCGGGTCTTGGCACTCTCAAAGAGGGCGTTGCACTATTGGGAAGGCCAACAAGGATCGACAGATACGACGGCGTCACGTTCGGCTTCACCCAAAGAAATGGCCGAACTCGCATTTGCCCCGGAAAGCGGGTGAAGTGGCGAAACGACGCGGAGACCCCCCACGACCGGCCGGCTGGCAGAGCGCCCCCGCCTCCCTCGTGCCTCTGTGCTGCTCCCCTCTCTGCGCTGCCGCGATCTCCGGGGTTTATTCCTTCGATCGCGCTCCAACAGATTGAACCGCAGAGGTCGGGGAGGGCCGGTAGAGTAGAGGGGGCAGGCCTTGCGGCCCGCTTCCCAAAGTCGGTTACCCTCGCCTGAGGGGCCGCCACTACATGGCGAACGACCAATTACCATGGCTCACTCCTTTCAGTCAGCAAGACGCACCAGAGGTTCGCAGAGGAAGGTTCAAAGAATTCGCTACTGTCCTCTGACTCCCTTACTCCGCAGTCTTGAAGAACCGAGAGTAGGGGACAGTGTTGAATAAATTCGTATGACTTCAACAACGTCCCCTACTCTGCGGTTTGGGGCGAGGGCGGCGATATTCAACCCCGTCCCCATCTCGGCTGCCGAAGGCGAATCTATCCCTCCCCCGTCATCCTGAGCGATGTGCCCCAGGCGCAGCTATCCCTCCTCCGTCATCCTGAGCGATGTGCCGCCGGCACACCGCGAAGGATCTGGGCGGGGGAATGCACCTGGGCTCTCTTCCCGACGATCTCAGCGTTACCGGAGGGAAGCCTTTGCGGACTAGGGGCGATGGGTGTGGTGTGGGAACGGTCTCTACTCAGGCTCCTTTCGGTGCCGGAACCTAGGTGGCCCCGGCGCCCTGATGTACCTCGTCGGTTGACGATCATCATGCTACGAAGGTTGGGAGCTGTGAGGCCACTGAGCGTAGAACCTGCGTGATAGACTGACGGATCGAATGGGAGGACGGGGTGGCAGGATCGCAGTGGATCGAGATTTGTGCTCACGCGCTGCACCACAACATTGACGTGTTTCGTCAGGTGTTGACACCGGGCACCCGTTTCGCGGCCGTCGTCAAGGCCAACGCCTACGGACACGGTGTCGATGTGGTCGCACCTGAGATCGCGGCCGATGTCGATCTCTTTGCGGTTCATTCGGCCCAGGAAGCGAGACACCTTCGCCGGATCGGGATCTCAAAACCGGTTCTGGTGATGGGGTTCGTTCCACCAGGAGAGATGGACGGGCTCGATGCCGGCGTACACTTCCTGGTCTCCACGGCTGAAGAGATCGAATGGCTCGGCGCGGTTCGTCAGAGGGAAGGTGTCGCGCATCCCGTTCATATCAAGGTTGAAACGGGGACGAACCGCCAGGGCGTTCGCGTCGAAGGCATTGAGCCGATGATCACGGCTGCGGCACGTCAGGGGCTGGAAATCGCCGGCCTCGCGATGCACTTCGCCAACATCGAGGACACACTCGAACACGCGTTTGCCCGCCGGCAGGTCGAGGTTTTTCAGAGGGCGATCGAGCAGACACGACGGGAGCTCGGCTTCGATCCGCCTTTCATCCACGCTGCATGCTCGGCGGCAGCTCTCCTTTTCCGGGAGGCCGATTTTACGATGGTTCGGGTAGGAATCGGCATGTACGGGCATTGGCCCTCCCGGGAGACGCGGCTTTCATGGATCATGGAGCACGGCACGAACGGACTTAGCCTTGAGCCGGTTCTGACCTGGAAAGCTCTCGTTGGACAGATCAAGGAGGTCCCGGTGGGAGAAACTGTCGGCTACGGCCGTACGTGGCAGGCGCTGCGGCCGACGAGACTCGCCGTCATTCCTGCCGGGTACGCTGACGGATACCCGCGGGTGATGGGAAACCGGGGCCGGGTGCTCATCGCCGGCCGGCCGGCACCGGTCGTTGGCCGCGTGTGCATGAATATCTTCATGGCCGATGTCACGGACACACCAGAGGTCTCAGTCGGCAGTGAGGCGATCCTCATCGGAGGCCCTGCCGGGATGCGGATTCCCGCCGAGGAGGTCGCCACGCTCAGTGGGACGATCAATTATGAGATTCTGTCACGGATCTCACCGGGGATTGAGAGACGCCTGATGCCCTAAGCACCCGTATCACCGGCAATAACCTCTTGCATTGTCGCATTTGTGTAAAACCGGGCCGGGAGGGTGGACAACACGAAACAGAAGCTATATGATAATTGAAGACGAAGACATGGGAGGGTTCCGGGAAGGCTTGCCACCTTGTGCCTACCTTTTTAGGCTTACCTTTATGAGCCAACCTTGAATCCAATCTTTACGTCCTACCAATCGAGCTTGACGGTCCCTCCCGATTTCGTTTCATTCGCCCGGCTTTCGAGCCGGGCGAATGTTCTCTGAGGCCGGGCGGTGCGGGAAGTCAGCCCGATGCATCTTTCATTTGCCGTCTCACTGGATAACACGAGATCAAGAGAAAATGTGCGGGCTTAGCCCGAACGTGTAGCATCGGCCGCATCCTCTGACGAGGAAATATCGAACGGGTCAAACCGAGCACAAGCAGGAGAATTACCTTAAGGATCTTGTAAAATAGGAATGAGAGTCCTATACTGCAACAATGAAGTATATTCCTCGTCGTCTTGCAGACCTCCTGCCATCGCTCACACAGGGATATGATGCCATCTTTATCGCCGGGCCCCGGCAGTCAGGGAAGACGACTCTTGCCAGATCAACCTTTCCCGAGCTTCCATTCATCAACTTGGAAAGTCCCTTGGAGCGGGTTGCGCTGGCGGACGATCCGGTGGGCTTTCTTGCCCGGTTTCCTTCGGGAGCGATCCTCGATGAAATCCAAAATGTACCGGAGGCGCTGTCCTACCTCCAGGTACTGATCGATGACCGGCCGGGACGGACCTTCTGGGTATTGACGGGGTCTCGTCAGATGGACCTTCAACCTTCTGTCGGTCAGAGTCTTGCAGGTCGTGCTGCAATGTTGGAGCTGCTGCCGTTCTCCCATGAGGAGGTCCTGAGCTCTCCAGCGCGGCCGCGGACCATCGAGGAGGCGGTGCTCCTGGGCGGGTATCCCCCACTCTTCGACCAGGACCGTTCTCTGGATCCCGGCAGGTGGCTCGAGAGCTACCTCACGGCGCTCATGAACCGCGATATCTACGACGTGTTGCCGGTACGGAACCGGAGTGCCTTCGATCGTTTCATCAGGCTCTGTGCCAGCAGGACCGGACAAATCTTTCATGCAGCATCGCTGGCCCGGGACCTGGGTGTGGACAACAAGACCGTTGGCCATTGGCTTTCAGTCCTAGAACAGTGCTTCATTGTCCGCCTGCTCCGGCCCCATCACCGGAATTTCGGAAAACGGCTTATCAAGCGGCCCAAGCTCTTCTTCCTCGATTCGGGCCTCGCCTGCCGCCTGCTGCAAATCCATGACGTCAACCAGCTTCGCGTCCATCCACTGTGGGGAGCGCTGGTGGAGACATGGTGTTTTGCGGAGGTTCTCAAGGCGCGGCTCAACGCTGGGCTCCAGCCGGATTGCTGGTTCTGGCGGTCCAGCGATGGCAAGGAGGTGGACCTCCTCATCGAGGTTGGCCGCGACCTCTTCCCCATCGAGATCAAGAGTTCCGCCACCCCGGATCCGCGCCACGCCCAGGGTGTGCGGATGTTCCGCTCGCTGGTCGAGAAACGAGGCGAAGGGCAAGTTCGGATCGCGCCCGGTTTCATTGTCTACGGAGGCAATGAGGTCCGGCCGTGCGGCAAGGACCGTTTCGTCCCGTGGCACGGCATCGCCGCGGCGCTGGAGAACGTGCCATGATCGGCCACGATCCGGGGAAGCCGGGCTCCTGGTACGAGGAGGAGTACGTCGTCCTCCAGCTACTCCGCCTGCTCAACGGCGAGCTGCGGTCCGTGACCTGGGAGATCAAACATGAGGACGGCGAGGGAATCGACTGCCGGCTGTCGGACGGTTCCGGACACCCCATCGCCGTCCAGTGCAAGACGAGGAGCACCGGGCAGTGGACGCTCGGGGAGCTTCAGAGGAAGGGTGTGCTCGAAGCGGTCTGCTCACGACTCGGGGCGGATCCGTCGCTCCGGTTCCAGTTCGTGACCGATGCCGGTTGTCCAGCGCTCGCCAGATTAGTCGAGGAAGCCGCTGTCCAGGACCGGGCGAAAGAATGGTGGGAAGCGTTGGACGACGGCACGCGCAAGGTGCTGTCCGCGGCATGGCACCTCGAGAGCGAAGGCCGGCCGGCTGAAGTCGCACATGCGCTCGCCCTCCGTATCGAGCTCCGTGTAACGAGCGCACCAGCAATCAAAGAAGGAGTCCGCAGCCTTGCCATGGCTCTTTCCTCCGAGCCAGGCCGGCTTCGCGATACGTTGCGCGACCTCGCGCGCCGATCACTGACACGGGAGCTCAGGGAGCTCGAAGTGCGGGAGTGGCTCGGGGACGCCGGCATCGCCCTCATTCCCCGCCCGGCGGATCCTCGTATCCACGATCAGCTCGACGCCCTGGCGTCGGGGTACCTCAAACGGGTCGATGACGCCCGAGGACCGCTCTCACTGATTTCCCAAGCCGAGACGCAGCAGGTGGTCGACGCCGTCACCGGGCGGGAGCCGCGATTGGTGCTCGTTCACGGACCGGCCGGGTGCGGCAAGAGCGAGGTCATTGCCGGGGCGGTGCGCGCGCTCCGCGAACACGACCCAGCCGTTCCGGTTCTGGCTCTCACCCCGGACATCGGGGATGACGAGATCGGCCTTGAAAGGGATCCGATCGGTGCGTTCTGGCTCTACGCCGCCGGCAAGCGCGCCGTGCTCGTCATCGACCAGTACGACCAGGTTCTCCTTGCCGGCGAAAAGACCCAGCAGCTCCTCCGGCGTTGCCATACGTGGATCCGGCGAGGGAAGGAGCTCGGCCTCAGCATCGTCATCGGTGCCCGGACCGCCGAGGCCAAGCTCGACACCCAACTGGAAGCGCTTCTCGGCGACGAGATGGTGAAGGTTCCCGTCCACGACCTCGACGAGGCGCAAACGGAGGACATTCTCAAGCATGAGGGCATCGCGTTGTCCGGCCTGGAGGCGCCGCTTCGAGCGCTCCTTCGCCGGCCACTGGCGCTGCGCCTGGCCATCGACCTCCACCGGCGAGGGGGAACGCTGACCGGGCTCCGGACCCTGACCTCGGTCGTCGACCGTTGGTGGGACGCCGTGGCGGCCAGCCTCCCGGGTATCGAGCCAGCGGCCGCCACCGAGGCCTTGGACGGGCTCCTGCACGGTATGGAACAGGACGGGGTCATGAGCGTGCGGCGTGACGGTGTTCGCGACCGCCCGGCCATCGAGGCGCTCGTCCGGGCGGGAGCGCTGACCGTCGAGAGGCGCGGCGGCGTCGAGCATCTCCGGCCAGTCCACCAGATCCTCGCCGATGTCCGGATCGCCCTGGGATGGGCAGATGTGGGGAGCGCGGAAGAGTTGATCCGGCGGCTGGGTGCAAAGAAGAGCCAGAGCCTGCACCAGGCGCGCCGGCTGCGGCTCGTGGTACCGCTGCTTCTCGAACGTCCCCCTGGAGTCGAAATAATTCGCGACCTCATCGCCTCCGACGAGGTACGGCCGGTTCTCAAGCACGCCGTTTTTATTGCACTCGCGACTGTTGAACAGCCGAGCGACGAGCTCATTAGGCTCGTGGTAGGCTGGCTTGACGATCCCCTCATGCTGACGAAGATTCTTCCTACGGTCATTCGGGGACAACGCGAATGGGTCCGGGCCTTAAGCGAAAGCGGCTGGTTGGACCGCTCGTGGGAGAAGGCTGCCACTGGGCGCGAACGAGAAGAGCTCCTGGACCTTCTGGCGTCGGTTTCCGCGCAGTGGGGCGATGGTGTCGCAACCCTACTCCGGCGCTGGAAGGAGAGCTTCCCGGAAACGCTCGACCTCGCGGGACGCATCTTCCTCCAGGCGCCCGGTGCGGATACCGGCGCGCTCTTCGAGATGCGCCTGGAGCATCTCGCCCGCATCACGGAAAAGGACCCATACTTCGACTGGGAGACCCTCCTGCAGCGAGCCCCCGGGAGGGCCGTGCGTTTGCTGGAGGTCCTGCTGAGCCACGGCGATCCGGACGTACTGACCGGTAACGGGCCCGTGTGGTGCGCTCAGTTTCCCGCGGGAGAGGCGCTGCCCCCAGAGGCTGCCGCGTTGGGCATGGAGATTTGGAGCCGCCTGCGCAACTGGTGGCACGGGCTCGAGCTGCGCGGGGGGCTCCTTTTCGTTCGCGACGGACCTTGTGGCCTCGAAGACGGCTTCCTCCCCAAGCTCGTCGAGCTCCTCGCCGCCGGACTGGCATACGAGCTGGGCGAACGACCAGAGCAGCTTGACGAGCTGCTGCGGGAGATGCCCACGCCGCTGAGGGAGGCCGACGGCTGGCTCCTGCTCGCCATCGGCGCCCGGCTTCCGGCCCACGCCACGAAGGCTGCGGACCACCTCTTGCGATGGTTCATGTCTGACCCCAGGTGGGCGCAGATCCGTGTCGGGCATGCCGGATCATCATCGCCCGTCCGGCGCTTCATGGAGGCCGTGGGGACCGCCGTTTCGGAAGAGGCGTTCCGCGAGCTTGAGGAGTGGATCCTCGGCTACCGCGACCCGTGGACCCGTGAGGACGAAGAGGAGCGGATCGCCTGGCAGCAACAGTTTGGCACCATGGATGTTCCTTCACGCATCGGGCGGACAACGTTCAAGCTCCTTTCCTGGTTGCCGGCCTGCCGGCTCGGTGGCCGCTCCCGACGGAAGCTCGCCGAGCTGCGGCGAAAGTTCGGGGAGACGCCGCCAGAGGCCGTCGTTTCCGGAGCCTTTTACGTTCAGCCCGCAACTCCTGACGAGGTTGCCTCTTCTTGGACGACGAGCGAATGGTTGAAGCGTCTTCGCGATCCCAAGCTCCCGCGGCACACGAGCGCCCTCAAAAGCTCGACGCAGCTGGGCAAGGACGTTGTCACCGAGTATTCCCTTTGGACCTTGGTGCAGCAGCTCCGCTACCTCGCCGAACGGAGCCCGAGACAATACCTGCCCCTCGCGCTCGAGCTTGGCCCCGACGATTATCTGAAGCCTCGCGAGGCGCTCTTGGACGCCTTGGGGCGCGTGCAACCTCCGGCCGGTGTTTCCGAGGGAGAGGTATGGGAGCGGCTGACAGACAAGGAGATCACCACCCTCGTGCTCCAGGCCGGGTACTTGGATGAGCCAGCGCTTGGACGAACGATCGGGCACACGATCAGGCTGTGGTCCGCGCTTCCTTGGCCTGAGAAGGCACGGCAACGCCTTGCCGCGATGGCCGAAGCCGAGGTACAGTCTGGGGTTTCTGGAAATCATGGGCTGGAGTTTCACCGTCTCAACGAGATTGGTTGCATCGCCCTGGACGCCATCGCGGCTTTGGCCCATCACCATCCCGATGTGCGGGAGTGGGCCTTGGAAATCGCAGAGCAGCTAATCAACCATCGCGACGCCGGCCGCTGCGCGGGGGCGGGGGCTATCGCCGCCGCGTGCCTCGATAGCCATCGGCAACGGGCCATCGGCCTGCTCCTCACGGCGGCGTCTGATCCGGTGGTGGCGGCCGAGCGTGAGATCGCTGGGGCGCTGTTCCAGCTGGCCACGGGCAGAGAAGAGGCCACCAGGGTGGAGCAGCGACAGGCCATCGAGCTGCTTCTCGCCATGACAGACCAGTCCTCGGAGCACGTCTCTTCGGAGGATATGTCCTGGGCGCACGTCGCAAGCACAGGGGGGTCGCTGGCGGTGTGGCTTCGCCGGGAGCACGCCATCGGCGATCAGGAAATCGCGACGGTGAGCAAACGTTCCGAATACGTGCGCCGCGGTATGGCGCGGGCAGTACGGGAGCTCCTGATTAGCGACGATCCGGTTCCCTGGGTCATGGATCTTGCCGTCTGGCTTGCCGGTGAATGCGACCGGCAGACGGTGGAAACGGTTCTCTCTACCTTCTTCAAACCCGCTGCTGCCCGCTTGCTTGAGCAGAAAATGTTCGTAACCAACCTCGTCTCACGAGCGCTGAAGGCCAAACACGACATCGGGCCGATCGTGGAGGCCTGCGATCGTCAGGCACTGCTTCAGCCAATCGCCGGAGTGTTGCTCGCAGCCGTTAAATCGGTGTCAGAGACTCTGCACGATTACGGCTGGCAGGCGGCGCACCACCTGACGGGGCTCCTCGCTCGCCTGGTAGAAGAGGCGGAACGGGAGGGAGACTTCGGGCTAAGGAATCAAGCCCTCGATGCGTGGGATGAGCTCCTGGGAGCGGGCGTTGCCTTCGCTCGGGTCGCGCTGGCCCACCGTCTGAATCACGAGGAATAGGCGATGACTCGTGCCGGGGCGGGCTCAGGTCAGCTGGGCGAGGTGCTCCGCGGTGAAGGGGACGATGTCGTCGAGGCGGCCCTCGCGGATCTTGACGGGCCACTGGGGGTCGGCCAGCAGTGCGCGGCCCACAGCGACCAGGTCGAACTCGCCGGCCTCAAGGCGGCGCAGGAGCTTGTCGATGCCGGTGGGCGTTGCCGGCTTGCCCGTGAAGGCGCCGAGGAAGCCCGTGTCGAGGCCCACGGAGCCCACGGTGATGGCGTGTTTTCCGGTCAGTTTCTTGGTCCAGCCAGCCAGGGGATCGTCGCCGAAGAAGCGCGGGACGGCAGGGTAGCCGTTGGAGGCCCAGTGGTCCACCTCCGTCCCCTCGGTAACGATGAGCCCGGTGCCGCCCTCGGCCCGGCGCCGGTAGTAGGCGGCGACCTCGGGCGTGGGGACACCCCCGGGCGACATGGACCGCGTCATGGGCGCCATGACGATCCGGTTGGGCAGGGTGGTCGTCCCGAAGGGAAAGGTGCGGAAGAGGCTGTCGGTTGGTGCGGCCATGTTGTTCCTCCTGGGTGGGTACCGGGTCGTGCGCTGCCCGCCTACTGTGCCCTGGTAGGGGTCCGCCGGCGCGCTTTTCGCTGCCGGTCGTGATCCTCCTGGTCGCCGCGGATCGAAAGAACGACATCGTCCCGGAGCCGGATCTCCAGGCCGCAAGCACCCTCGCAGAGGGGGTAGATGTGCTGACGAATCTTCTCCCCTGGGCCACTCATGCGGTCCTTCCTCCAGCGTCAATCCCGATGGGACACGAACCGTGCCGATTCCCCTGATAGGCGTTCATCGTTTGTTAGTGTAGCCCAGTCGTTGTGGCTCGTAAGGCGTCGTCGTGGAGGGAAGAAAGGCGCCGTGGCTGATAGATCCCGCACCAGAATGCGTATCGATCCTCTTTCCCCATACCCGGTTTCTCGGTGCAATCCAACGGCACGTCACGAACCCTCGTGAATCATGCGGGCTAGCTTGGCGTGCTGGAGCCCGTCGTGACGAGAGCTCCCGCATCGACACCGATCAGCTTGAGGGCGGCCTCCCACCGTTCCTGGAACGGCGTTGCGAAGATCAGCTCCCTGTCGATCGGCGCCACGAGCCAGGAGCTTTCTTCGATTTCATGCTCCAACTGGCCGGGGCCCCATCCGGAGTAGCCAAGGATTAGGTGATAGCGCGACGAGAGCTCGCCGCGGACAAGCTGAAGGAGTGTCGCGGTGTTACCCGAAACCACGAGGCCGTGTTCCGACAGAACGATGCCTTCGTCATCATCGGGCGGGCTCTCACTTTCGAAGAGCACAAAGCCGTGTGAGGGCTCGACCGGTCCGCCCCCGAGGACCGGCGGCAGGTTGTGTTCCGGAGGCGTTTCTCCGAGCTCGCCGAGCACGTCTTTCATCGTAACGTCGAGCGGCCGGTTGATGACAAGACCGAAGGCGCCCTCCTCCGGAGCGTGGACTCCGAGGAGCACGACGGTGTGCCAGAAATTCGGATCGGCCAGCGTCGGCATGGCGATCAGCAAACTTCCGGCAAGCGAGGTGATCTCCGTACTCATGCTTCTATCTTACCTTGGAGTCTCGCGATGAGCCCTTTCGACCGGCGTGCGTCCCCAAAGCCGCATCTGCCGGTTTGGTAAAAACGAGATGAGGGTTCCATCTGCGAAGAGCGCTTACTCGCAGCTCGCAACTGGAGGCGGTCCCTCGAAATACCCGGTCAGATCCGCGCGCGCGAGCCCCTGATCGATGGCCGCCCGGGCGACGGCGCGTGCGACCGCCCAGTGAACGGCACGGTTGAGCGGGCTCGGCACGAGCGAGCCTTCCGGGGTCATATCGGCAATGGTGTGCGCGGCAGCCAGATACATCTCCATCGTGAGCTTCGGCGTCGCTGAGTCGATCGCACCGCGCAGAATGCCCGGAAAACCAAGGACGTTGTTGACCACCTTGCCATCGGCCGCAAACGCCGCACCTGCCGCAAGCGCCTCCTCCGGCTCGATTTCTGGCATTGGGTTGGACAAGGCCAAGATGATCTGTCCGGGCCGCACCCACTCCTTTTTGATCAAACCAGGAACCCCTGTTGTGGCGATAACAACGTCGCACGTTCCCATGATGTCCCGCAGTGACGCGCCCTGGCCGCCCGCCTTTTCCAGCCGTCTGACTGCGCCGGCATCGAGATCGGCACCAAAGACCGGGCGTCCACTCTCCTGCATGACCATCCGTGCAATCGCCAGTCCAGCAGCGCCAAGGCCGATCTGGCCAACGGTGACGTCATCCAATGACCGGCCCACCTCCCGAAGCGCATTCATCAGAGCTGCCGCAACAACGACGGCAGTGCCACGCTGATCGTCGTGCATCACCGGGCGGTCGAGCGAGTTGATCAGCGCTTCCTCGATGTCGAAGCATCGTGGCGCAGAAATGTCCTCGAGCTGGATCGCACCGAAGGTTGGAGCAATGTTCTGGACGGTCCGGATGATCTCTTGCGTGTCTTTTGTCTTAAGGAGGATCGGCATCCCTGACAACCCGACGAGGCTTTCCATCAGGGCCGCCTTGCCTTCCATCACCGGCATCCCCGCCAGGGGGCCGATGTCGCCGAGCCCGAGGATGGCCGTGCCGTCCGTGATAATGGCGACCAGGTGCGGGATCGACGTGTAGCGGCGTGCTTCATTGGGGTCCTTCTCGATGACACGGCACACACCGGCGACCCCTGGCGTGTAGACACGGCGAAGGTCCTGCAACGAATTGATCTTGTAGCGGCTGCGAACGGCGATTTTCCCGCCTTGGTGCAGCTCCAGAACGTCGTCCCGGACCTCGACCAGGTCCGTGCCTGGAGTCGCCTTCACGGCTTCGAGCGCCCGGTCGAGATCGGCCATCTGCTGAACGTAAATCACAATGTCGCGTACGACGTGCTTGTGGTCCATCCGGATCAGTGAAATCTCACCGGCCAACGCCCCGACATCTCCCAATGCAACGAGTAACCGGCCGAGGGCGCCCACACGCTGTTCGTTGCGGACCCGGATCGTTCTCATGATGCTGTGTTCAGTCCACACATGCCCTCCTTCGCGCCGCCGCTGACCGGTAGCACTTTCCTATCTATCGGCCACAACCGGCGAATTGTCAAGAAATGATGAGATACCGTTTCTTCTCGAGCGCTATTTTCCAGGTAGATGGCTCATCCGGATCATCCTCAACATGGCCGTGCCCTGTGGAATCATGGGCGGCGGCGGATCCTCCGGGGGTCCAAACTCGAGCTCGGAGAAATGATCCGTTTCATTCCAGCGGAGAACGAGGCCGTGGTTTTTTTCCGGGTGTGTGACCGCTGGTTTGCCGAGAAGCCCAATGGCGCCCGCCGCGGTTGTCGTCCAATCGTGCGTCCGGTCGAGGGCGATCGTGTAGGGGGAGTACCGCAGCACGTTCTGCGCGTCGATCAGGATCTCTCTGACTCGTCCGGCTGCGTCGAAGGAGAAGGCCCACAGCACCCGGGGACCGGCGCGTGCCTCGAGGACCGGCCGTGTGCCACCCGCGTGGCCCAGGTGGAAGATCCGCGCGACGTCCTTGCGGGAGGAGCCGAGGCCGATCCCGGCGAACGTTCCGGCCTTGACGTTGGCTTCGAGCGGAATGGCGTGTTTGAGGAGGATCGACCATGTGCGTGGGTCCGAGAAGAACTGGCGTTCCCCGGGCAGGGTGACGGCGGGGAACAGATTCCTGGCGCCGGACGCCAGGATGCCTTCAAAGATCTGAAGCGCCTCGTCCCGCCGGCCGGTCACCCAGGCGGCCGCCTC
This sequence comes from Acidobacteriota bacterium, assembly GCA_015493585.1. GTDB lineage: Bacteria > Acidobacteriota > Thermoanaerobaculia > Thermoanaerobaculales > Sulfomarinibacteraceae > JAADFN01. The sequence continues at coordinate 6,851 of WGCW01000077.1, read as the reverse complement.
GCGGTAGATCGCCATCTGCGCGTTTCTGGGTTTGATGTCTGCCGCGCTCCGGATCAGCCGGTATGCGCGCTCGTAGCGGGCCAGGTGGAAGCATGAGACGCCAAGGTTCGCCGAGATCCAGAAGCGGGTCGTGGGGTCCAGATCCTCCCGGCCAGCGTACGGCTCCAGCAGCGTGATGACCTGCTGGTACCGGTGGTGCTCGAGGAGCTTCGCCGCGCGGTCCAGCGGGACCGCACCCGGATCGCCCGCGAGCGTGAGATGCGAGGCGGCCAGCAGAGCCACGCCGGCAAGGAGCACTGAACGGTACAGGTTCATGACACCCAGGATATCACCCCAGCAACCGGCTCTCTGTGGTCAGCTTTTTGGTGCGCCCTCCCCCGTACTGGCGGCTGGCTGGCCCTCCCGGCTGGCGCTCAGCGCGTCGAGCTTCCCAGGAACGGCGAGCACAGATCTCACGAGGTCGATCAGGACGTAGGCAAGCAGAAAAACGAGATAGGTGAAAAATGGGAGCAGCGCGATGCCGAAAGCGAGCCCAAGGGCCACCGGAGCCATGGCGAATACCATGAAGCCCGACCGGGTGAAGAGCTTGATCAGGAGATAGAAGAGGGCCAAGGCGCCAACCGTTGCGCCGATGCCGTACAGAAAGGGAACGAGACGGAGCCATTTCTTGGCGAAGAACGCCAGGATGCCCGTCGCCTCCTCACCGGCCGTGGCCTCGCCGCCGGTGGAGATGTTGACCGTCTGCGGCGACAGGGCGATACCCACGGTGTAGAGAGCCGCACCGGTGCCGATGAGACGCATGGCGAGAGGAATGACCTGCTGGGTTTTGATGAAGGCGATCAGTGCCACCAGAAGAACGACGACGCCAAGGACGAGCTCGAGCAGCGCGTACACACATAGGAACCCTTCGGAAGCCAGAACGCTCGGAGATTTTTCGATCAACGTCGCACCCGTATCGAGAAACATCACTGCTGCGTACTGAAGGATCAGAGCGACCGGGATCAACAGCAGCGTGACCAAGAAGGTATTGAGACTATTGGCCTTGATCGCGAGCACCACGCCGCCGATAAACGCAAGGATTACGGATGTGATGAATGCGAGGTGGCCAACATCCTTCATCACCCGGTCGACAGACGTCAGGAATGGCTCATCGAGGATGTTCCTCACCCAATCGAGAAAGCTCCGGACGAGACGGATGTGGGGCATGTCCGTGACGAATCTCCTCGCGCTGAGCGATGGTCCTCCCCCTGCCGGTGGAGCGGCGGGACCAGGCGGGATCGGGGGCGCAGCTGCCGTAACGGATGTCGAGACCTCAAACAACGAGCCGATCGTCCCGGCGGGTACCCAACCCGGCATCCCCTCCTGCCACACCAGATCGTCCCGGTGGAGCTGACCCTCTGCTGCCGCCTGGCGCAGCTCTTCAAAACTGACAGGTCCATGCTGGGTGCCGTCGTGATGGAAAAACCAGTTTCCTCCGCTCATGACCCCTCTCCTTCCTTGATCAGTTGCGTTGTCTGCCTTGGTTCACGGGCTCACTGTATCAGACCACAGGTCAACAGCACCGAGCCGGTTCCCTCCTGGGAATCCCCTCCTCTGGAATCTGGCCTACCTGTTGGCCGAGGTTGTTGCGCTGTGCGCCGCTTTTTTGCGACATCGATGGGGAGAGGAATCAAACGCAGAGGCGCAGCTATCCCTTCCCTGTCCGTATGATGGGTCGTGCGTTGGGGTGGCCCTCCGTTCTGTCTGCTGGCCGAGCCGCTGGGAGGTGGCGTAGCTCAACGACGATATGCCCCCGGCGTAAGAAAAACGGGCAGCGAGTCGCCGGATACCGGAGTGCATCATGGTGATGCCCAACTGTTTACGGACATGCGCTCGCTGCCCTACACCACCCGGAGGTGATGCTATGGGGAGTATAGCGCAAGGCGGGCATGAGCTGGTAACGATCGGAGTTGACCCGCATCCTGGGAGTTTGACTGTGAGCGCTGTCGGTGCCCACGGATATCCAACGCCGTCCCCATCTCGTGAAGATTCGTCTGAAGAATCTTAGCGCGGAGGGCACGGAGAGTCGCAGAGGGAGGCCGAGATAATGTCAACACTGTCCCCCACTCATGTGGCCGCCGTTCCCACCACGAAGCCTTTTGAACCCCCCTCCCAGATCCTTCGCCTCCGGCTCAGGATGACAGCAGGAGTGTATGGCAGCTCAGGATGACATGTGGGGGATTCATTCTGAGGAGGCGAAGCCTTTCCTTGCCCTGTGATTCTGAGGAGGCGAAGGTTTTCCCATTTTGTCATTCTGAGGAGGCGAAGCCGACGAAGAATCTGGGCGGGGGGAGTGAACAAGTCTCTTTGCTGGTTCGCCGCCGATATTGAACACTGTCCCCATCTCCGAAGATCCAGCTGGAGAATCTGACCGCGGAGATCGTGGCAGCGCAGAGGGACAAGGGAATAGAGACGGTCTGCCAGCCGGCCGGTCGTGCGGGTTGCTCCGAGTGTTCTCGCCATCTCGCCTGCTTTCCGGGGCAAATGCGATTCCGGGCATTTCTTGGGGGTGCAGCCGAACCTGACGCCTTCATATCTCTCGATCCTCGTTGACCTTCCCGACAGCGCTACGCCCTCTGGCCTCGTTGTGCTGGCGGTTGAACGTCAAACGCTGTACTCTCGAGAAGAGATCATCTCAGGGAGGTACATCATGAAGATGCGTGCATTTTTTGGAGTAACCGTGGCGGTCTTGCTCGCCGCTTCGGCCTGTACCGCGGCGTCGTTCTTCCCGCAGTCCGTGGCTTCGGGCGATCCTCATCCTGATAGCATCGTGCTGTGGACTCGGGTCGTCGACGTGGCACAGCCGGATGCCGATCTGCCGCTCTCGGTGGCGGTCGCGACCGATGCAGACATGACACAAACCGTTGCCACGCGGGACGTGACCGCCAAGACGGCCTATGACCACTGCGTCAAGGTCCGGATCGAAGGGTTGGATCCCGACACGACCTACTACTTCCAGTTTTCCTACGACGACGGAGCAACCGTCCATCTCTCACCGGTCGGCCGGACACGCACCGCACCGGCGGCGGATTCCGATCGTGCCGTGCACTTTGCGGTTGCCTACGGCGAGGATTACATCGGGCGGTATTACAACGCCTACCTCGATCTCCTCCGCCAGCATCCCGACAACGTCGATTTCCTGCTCTACATCGGCGATTACGTCTACGAAACAACGGGAGATCCGACCTTTCAGAAGACGAACACCGGCCGGAAAATGGTCTTTACCGACACTGCCGGCGCGATCCAGCTCGGAACGGCCGACGCACCAGACTACGCGGCGTCCAGTCTGGCCAATTACAGGACGCTCTACAAGACGTACCTCAGCGATCCCGTCTTCCAGCAGGTCCGCGCAACCTATCCCGAGGTCGTCATCTGGGACGACCACGAATTCTCCGATGACTGCTGGGGAGCGCACGCGACCTACTTCGACGGCCGTACCGATGAGTACGAGCCGGAACGCCGCCGGCACGCGGAACAGGCGTGGATGGAGTATGTGCCGACAGAAGTTGGCCTCGGCCCCGATGGCACCCTCGACATCAATGCAAATAATCTGTATCCAGACTCCGGCGACTACAGGGACTACAGGTACGGGGAGAATCTCCACCTCATTTTGACCGATTACAGGACGTTCCGGCCCGATCACCTCGTGCCCGAGAACGCATTCCCCGGCGCCATCGCCGTCGACGCGGCGACCATCCAGCAGATGCTCGGCCAGAATGGGTACAACGGGATCGCGGCCTCGTTGGATCCGTACATCAACATCGATCTGTTGGCGTCTGCCGGGCTCAACATCTTTCGTCAGACGGCCACGCTGATCCTGTCGCAGGCGTACGCCATGGAAAACCCGGCCCTCGACCAGGCAGCGGCGCTCGGCAAAGCTCAGGAGGCGTTGCACGGCAACGTCAGCACGACCTATCTCAATTTGCTCTTTGAAGCGGCCGGGCTGCCGGCTCCGTTCACACCTCAGATTGCCGCAACGTTGCCGCGGGGGATCTCCTACCTCTTCCTCGGGAAACAGAACCTCTACAGCTCGACGGGATCCCGTTACCTGTTGATGAACGACCCGTTCCGCCTCTATGCAGGCTCACGGTTCACGGCAACGAACGGAGCTGCCGAGAATGCGTTCGGTTCCCAGCAGATGGCCTGGCTGCAACAAACCCTCTCCCAGCCCCCCGCGACCTGGAACGTCCTCGTCAGCTCGGTTTCGATGGCACCGATGGTGCTCGACTTCACCAACCCGGCGATTGCCGCCATGTTGCCGCCCGACTTTCCCGACGTCTTCCGGCAGCGGCTCCTGATCAACGCCGATCAGTGGGACGGCTTCCCCGATATGAGGGCGGTCATCCTTGGCATGCTGCGCCAGATTCCGAACCCGGTCGTTATCGGCGGGGACATCCACGGGTCGTTCGTCGTCGATCACCAGGGGGTCTACGAGTTCACCGGCCCTGCCATTTCATCGGAAAGCCTCCAGGACATGGTTCGTACCAAGGCCGAATCGCTGCCGCAACTGGCAAACATGCCGGGGCTTGATCAGCTCGTGGCCCACCTCGATCCGATTCTGCAACTCTCAGCTCAGGATCATCAGCACGTGACCCCAGCCGACATCGTGGCGACGGACACGTCCTCTCACGGATATCTCTTCGTCACCGCCGCCCCGGACGCCTGGACGGCCACGTTGCGGCTGGCGCCGGACGACGTCGTCAACACATCCTATTACGACGATCCAGAGGCGCTCGATACCCTCTTCCACAATGTCACCTTCGAGCTCAAGGACGGAACGTTGACACCCGCAGGTGGTCAGTAGCCAGATTGAGACCTGAGGCCAGACCTCCGGTCAGAAGCCTCAGCAGGCGGCCCCGTCGTGCGGCGGGGCCGCTCTTACAGTGTGACCTTGACTGTGACGGGCTTGGCCCACCCCTTCGCCATCACCTTCACCGTGAAGCTGTCTCCCGGTTGCAGGCCGGAGGGCCGCTTGAAATAGAGCACGTCCCACGTGTCATACCGCCGGGCGAGCTCCACGATCGGGGTAGTGACGGACGTATTCTTCCGGATGATCGGGTAGAAGTTCGATGGGATCGACCGGATGCCATTCAAACCAAGGATCTTGACGATCTTCATCTGCCGGAGCTGGCGCGCGTCGAAATCGAGCTTGGTGTAGTGCTGCCGAAGCTCGGTGACGCTGACTGCGGCGTACACGTGTCCGCCGGCCTCAATCACGAATGAGTGGCGCGTGAGCTGAACCGGTTGCGGATCGTTGTTGACGATGCCGATGACCAGCGGCAGGTATCCCGCCTTGGGATGCGCCCGTGCCAGCACGGGATTAACGTAGACGTTGGCATCGGGCGTGTGCGTCGTGAAAATCGCCGGTGCACCCCCAACCGCGAAAGCGGCGCTTCCGGCCAGCACCAAGACCATGACAACGGCGGATCGTCGGATCAAATCGCTCATCGTGTGCTCCTTTCCCGCGTTTGACGCGGACTGCCACACCCGTCTCGCCCTTGAAGGGAAACAACATCCGGTGCGCGCGTATTCTTCAGCGAGCGTGTCCAGCCAAGGCCTGATGTGTACGGCGGGCACATGGCGTTGGGCTGGAACCTCAGGTGAGCGATGCTCAGCGGCGATGTGCAACTTTCTTGCGCTCTTGACACGTGCACCGATGCTCGGCAGACCTCCAGGCATGCTTCCGCTCGCCGCACGCAGCAGAGCATCAAGATCGTGGCACATCTCATCCGCGAGAATCGCTCCCCTCAGGCTGGAAAACAACCCTGTTTCGCCCCTGGTCTTTCGCCCTGTACAGGCGTTGATCCGCGAGCTTGAGGAGATCCATCTCAGACATCATCGGCACGTCGTTTGATGCAACGCCACAGCTGACGGTCACGGAAGCAGGATACAGGCCACCGGTTTGAGGCGGGTGGATCGCTGCAACAGACCGGGCGATCTCTTCGGCAACCTTGACTGCGCCCTCCAGTGAGGTGTCGGGAAGCAGAACGGCGAACTCGTCCCCACCGATGCGCGCAACGAAGTCGCCAGCGCGCGGCGAGGCGGCCTTGAGGGCCTTGGCAACGGCAACCAGATACCAGTCACCAGCCTGGTGCCCAAACGTGTCGTTGAGCGTCTTGAAGTTATCAATATCAACGACGATGAGCGAGCATGGTACCCCGCTCCGCTTGGAGCGGCGCCACTCCGAGGTAAGAGCCTCATTGAAACGGCGCCGGTTGGCGACACCGGTCAAAGCATCGCTGTAGGAAAGCTGCCGTAGCTTTTCATTGGTGGCGGCGAGCTCGGCGGTCTGGGTATTGACCAAGTTTTGCAGGTCCTTTTCCCTGCGTCTCAGAGTGGCAAAGCGGAGTCTGACCAATCCATATGTGACAAGGCCCGCCAGAAGCGTCAGCAGGAGCAGCGACCACCACGTCTTCCAGGGCGCTGGATCCACGGTGAATGCGATCGTGCGGGGCTCGCTGATGTTTCCGGCATAATCCCTGCCCCAAATCTTGAAGACATAGTTGCCCGCCGGGAGGTCGCGGTAGACCATCGTGTCATCGGCGGTCCACGGCGAAGGCTCCCTGTCTGCCCCAACGCGCTGGACCCGATAGCGGGATTCGTTTCCATGGAGAAAACTTAGGAGCGCAAACTGGAAAACGACGGAGTTCCGGCCGTAGGGGAGGTGCATACCCGGCTTGAACGGTTTGTGACCGGTATCTCCAAGAAGGTGTGCCTCGATCCAGAGCCGTTTGGAGACCGAGTCGGATTGATATTCGGTGGGATCAAAGACCGCCACCCCTCCCACGGTGCCCACCCACACCCGCCCGCTG
>WGCW01000076.1 GCA_015493585.1 Acidobacteriota bacterium | reverse complement strand
GGCTAGCACCACACATCTCAAGCCAAGTCCTGAAAACCGCCATGACCACAGAGCAATCAAAGTCTTTCTCTGCGTCCCCCGCAGGCCGCTCCGCGCCCTTCACGATACATCCAACGCGACGTCCGTCTGAAGAACGCAACCACAGAGGCCGGGCAGGTTCCCAGAGGAAGGAGGGCGTTAACTTCGAACCCCACTCCGCGCTCCCCGCGTTCTCCGTGAGAAACCTCCGGGGCGGGCGGGGGAAAATAACGCGGCAGATGAACGTCGGGATATGTAACACTGTGCCCAACTCCGGCATTCGTCCACCGTCCTGGTGCCTCAACCGGGGCATACCGGTGCTTAGAATGACCTATCCGCAGCTCCGCGGGTTCCCGTTTGGAAATTCGATGAAGAGGTCGTGGACGATGTCATCGACCCGCTGACCGTGCTCCGGAAAACCGGCAGGTACGGCGACCGCTGACGCCCACACCGGCTTGTCCTGGCCCACTCTCCCGACGAAGACCTCGAGGTGCGGAAGCCCGGTCTTGTGGTCTGGCATCACCAGCAAGGGGGTCTTGCCGGCAGGGATGATGTCGAACGCCACCCAGAAGTCAACTCGTCCCGATGTTCGCAACTGGTAACAGGATTTCAGATTCTGGACAATGGCGGTCCTCAGTTTCTGTGCTACGGCAGGGGTAACGGGAACACTGCCGGGCTGAAGCCCCTCCGTCGTCCCGGACAGCCAAATGAAGGTCTTGAGGCCGTGCAGCGAGACGGACGCATCCCGCCAAACCGCAGGGCTCCGGTACCTCGCTGCTTCGGGAACCGAGTACACCGTGCACCCGGCAATTCCAACGGCCACGCAACAGAACCCCATGAACCGGATCAACGTGTTCACTATAAAAACCTCCTTCGCGCTCGCTCACACGCTGTCAAGGCTAACGCACGAGCCACACAAAAAGTTCACGACGCTGTGAGGCTCACCTAGCGCGCGATCTCCCCACCAGGGGGACGGCCGGACCATCGATCCATACCTTGCCGCCGACTTGCAAAAGGCGGCGAAGGGCATCGTCTGTCACGTTGGGCACCCACAGCGGCAGGCCGCGTGCGTTTGCCGCTTTGACGAGCCGTTCGAGCAGCAGCCCGCCCGGTGTGCCGGCACGAAGATCAGCCGTCGTCCAGCCCGGCATGCGCACGGCACGGACCGGGTCAACCGCCTCGACATCTGCAACCCCAGTTACTTCCGGGACCGTACTCAGCCGCTCTCCAGCCGCCCTCACGGTCCATGCGAACCGTCCATCATCTCCGGCCTCCGGTCCGGTCGCGATCCAGCCGGAATCTGGAACGGCCCGGCCGGTGTCCCATCCACCGGGCCGCCACCAGCCGGCCTGCCGTCCCGAAGGAAGCTCGAAAACCGGAAGAGGACCGGCCCGGAAGCCCTGAGCGGCTGACTGACCGGCCCGGGAGGCAAGGAAGGCGTGGACAGCATCACCAATCTCACCTGAACGCCATGACCCGGTACCGGCCACACGAAGCCCATCCCACGGGCACAACGGCTCATTTGAGCTCAGGGCTTCCCACTGTGCAACGGCATCGTCGTCGCCGCATCCCTCAAGAAAGAGTACCGGCCCTTCCACCAGCACGAAACGGACCCCGATCCTCTCCGCGAGCCTGGTCAAGAGCCGTTCGAGATGGACCACCCCGAGCTGATGGCGCCACGCTGCGAGATGGGCAAAAGTGACCGCCAGCCAGGACCCACCACCACGCATCTCGAGCAGCGCTGTTCCGGCTTCCACGCTGTACACCTCGGAATGTGCGGGTCCTGAGGCTGCTGCCCGCAGCGCCTCCGTCATCCGCGCCGTTGACGGAGGAAGCCAGACGGCGCCACCCACCCCGGCCCTGAGCGCCGCCTCGAGACCCTGATCGCTTGCGACAGCGGCGATACCCCTCTGCCGGGAGCTCACCGTTTGGAGAAAGAGCTGCCTGAGCCAACGCGCATCCGGCCCCTCGACGGCAACCCACGAGGGTTCCGGTTCCCCGGCAACACGTCCACGCGCGAGCGTGTTCTCGATCGCCGTACGACGCAGCTCGCCCGGTGACCCGAGGATTGTCACCATCGGTCGTGCTCAATACCGAAGCCGGCGGGGATCTCGCCAACGGGAGCATCGTCCACCTCGATCGAATCAACCCGCGCCCAGCTTGGGCCTCTTCTCAGCAACGCTTCGAGACGATCATGCGAGCGTGGGGATGCCCACGCGACGACTTCAACGCTCCCATCCAGTTTGTTGCGGACCCATCCGCGCAGCCCCAGCTCCGCCGCTGCCCGCCAGACGAAGGCCCGGAACCCAACACCCTGCACCCGGCCCCGGACGATGTACCGGCGGCCGCGAACGGCCTCATTCGTCATGGTCCTTGTCCTCCTGCTGTTGGCGGCGGTGCGCCTGCTTTCCGATGTGGTGCACGGCCCAGAAGCCGGCAATACCGAGGACCACCAGCCCGATCGAGAGCCAGTTAAATTGGGTATAGAGGAAGTCCTTGATCCTCGCGCCAAAGAAATAGAGGAGGACCCCCTCAACAATGAAACGGAACCCGCGCGACACGACCGAGGCGATCATGAAAACCCGGAAGTTGATCTTAAAAGCGCCCCCGCCGATCGTGAAGACCTTGTACGGGATCGGCGTTAGCCCCGCGATGCCGGTCGCCCACGCGTTGTACCGGTCATAGAGCCGCTCGACGGCGGCCACCTTCGCCTGGTTGAACAGCCGGTACAGGATCGGCCGCCCGCCGTAGAGACCGATCGTGTAGCCGAGCGACGCGCCCGTCACACTCCCGACGGTGCACACGAGCGCGTACCACAGAGCCCGTTCGGGATTGACCACCCCCAACGTGATGAGCAAAGTATCTGGAGGAACCGGAAAGAACGACGCTTCGGCAAACGCCAACGCAAACAGGTACCAGCCCGGATGGGGAGACGCCGCGATCGCGTTGATCCAGGCGAAAAGCTTCTCCTTCACCGGCGTTCCTCCTTCCACCCGCTCCTCCCGATCAGGGGAACGAAGCACGCCTCCTGCAGGACGCGCCGCCGCGTGCGCCGGCCCCGCCGTTCGACGATGGTCAATACCTGATGGTCGAGCGGACCAACGGGGACCACCAGCCGTCCACCGTCGGCCAGCTGCTCAACCAGCGGAGCGGGAACCTCCGGGGCTCCGGCTGTGACCACAATAGCGTCGTACGGTGCCTGAGCCCGCCATCCCAGGGTGCCATCCATCACTTTGATGCTGACGTTGGAAACACCGAACGCATCGAGACGCTTCTTCGCTTCGCGTGCCAGCTCCGGGATTCTCTCCACCGAAAAGACGAAGCGTGCGATCGCCGCCAGGATAGCGGCCTGGTACCCCGAACCGGTCCCAACCTCCAACACCCGCGATTCCGGTCCCACGGCCGCCGCCTGCGTCATTGCCGCCACGACCCGTGGCTGGGAGATCGTCTGGCCCTGACCGATGTTGATCGAAATATCCTCGGCGTACGCCTGATGCCGCCACTGGGCCGGGACAAAGAGGTGCCGTGGAACGGCAGCCATCGCCTCGAGCACAGCGGTATCCGTGATGCCGGAGCTTCGCAGTGCCTCGACCATTCTCTGGCGCTGGTACTCAAACCCGCGAGGCATGTTTTGGCTCCCACGACACCCACGCCGGCGGATCCACGCGAAGATCCGACAGGAACGAGGCCGCGGTCATGTCAAGGTGCAGCGGAGTGACGGAGATGTACCCCTCGTGCAGCGTTGGGAAGTCGGTGCCCGGGATCGGATCCCACAACGGCTCTCCACCGCCGATCCAGTAGATGCGCCGTCCGCGCGGATCCCGCTGTGCGATGACACCTTCCGTGTAGCGCCGGCTTCCCAACCGCGTCAGCCGCACCCCTCTCGGGCGCCCAATCGGGCAGTTGATGTTGAGCAACGTGCTCGGAGGCAGCCCGTTCTCCAACACCCAGGTGGCAATCTCGCGCGCGAAGGAGGCGGCATGATCGTAGGAGAACCCCTTACCGAGCTGCTGCGAGACCGCGATGCCGGGCGATCCGAGGATCACGCCTTCGAACGCCGCCGAAACGGTCCCCGAGTAATGCACATCGACACCCATGTTGAGGCCGAAGTTGATGCCCGAGACGACCAGATCGGGGGGAGTGTCCTTCATCAACGAGCTGACCGCCAGCGTCACGCAGTCGGTCGGTGTGCCGTCGACCGCGAAACGCCGCGTTCCCAGGCGTTCGATGCGGAGCGGCCGGTGCAACGTCAGAGCATGGGAGACGGCCGACTGTTCCCGGTTCGGCGCGACGATCCAGATCTCGCCGAGTTTCTTCAACGCCTCGGCAAGAACCTGAATCCCCTGGGACGTGTAGCCATCGTCGTTGGTGATGAGAATGCGCGCACGTTCATGCATGCGGGGATTATCCCAGATCCGAAGCCCGGGCGGGAGCCCACCTCACAGCGAGATTGTTGCGCTGTGCGCCGTCGGCCGGAGGCAGCCTTGGAGCGCGGACTTCAGTCCGCATCTTTTTGTACCAGAACGCGTTGAGCGTACGATGCGGACTGAAGTCCGCGCTCCCTCGGGCGCTCTCCCCGCGACCGGTTGCCTTGGCGTTGGGGTGAACGTGCTTCGATCGTGGCCGTATCCGCTGGATCACACGGGTTCCGCACAGCGCAACAACCTCACAGCTCAGCATCTTCCGTCCATGAAATAGCGGCATCTCGCCTTGCTCCCAAGCCCCCCTTTCTGGATCTTCCTGCCCGCTGAAACGGCCTCGCGCATTTCATGGCTCCGTGCTGCGCATGGGGCCTGCACCGAAGCTCTTGGCTCAGTTGTCCAACGCGGCATTGGTCCGAATACTCAGGGGGGGTTGACACGGCGAAACGGACAATGTATATTGTCTGCGGACAATGGACAATGACTGACGCACCACCCACTCTCGCCGTTGACCTCACCTCTCCGGTACCGGTCTACCGCCAGATCGCCCGGGGCCTCAGAATCCTCCTCGTCGAGGGGAAGCTCCCGCCCGGGCACCGCCTCCCAACGATCCGTGAGCTCGCGATGGATCTCGGCGTGCACCGCAACACCGTCGCGGAGGCCTACCGGCTCCTCGCCGACGAGGGATGGATCGAGCTGCGCCGGCGCCGCGGGGCGACCGTGCTCGACCGGGCCGTTCCCTCCCCCAGCGCGGACGCGCAGGAGCGTTGGATCCGCCGTCTCAACGAGCTGATCGCCGAGGCGTTGACCCAAGGGCTCAACGCCCGGCAACTGGCCGCCGCTCTGCGAAAGGCGGCCGGCGCTATCGATCAAAGTTCCGAGGAAAGGAGCACGAAATCATGAGAAAGACCTTGTTCTCCGTCGTCATCGTCATGCTGATCACCGCCAGCGTGGTCGCTGCCGCCCCATCGGCCCATGGCGCGCTGACCGTCCGTGCGAAGGCTCTGGTGGGTGATCTCGCAGCCGGCCGCATGCATGCCGTCACCGCCCAGTTCGACGCCAGGATGCGCTCAGCTCTGCCCCCGGCAAAGCTCGCACAGGTGTGGGCTCAGATCCAGGCTCAGGCCGGCGCCTTCCGCTCGACTGGAGACGCCACGCTGACGCATGCCGGCAGGTACCGGATCGTTCTCGTGGATTGCGCGTTTGCCCATGCCCACCTCGATGCGAAGGTGGTGTATGGAAGCTCTGGCAAGGTTTCGGGCCTCTTCTTCGTGCCACACGCCCCAAGGCATCCAAAGCGGGCAGCCGTCCTTCCGGCGGGGTTGATCGAACGCGCCGTGACGGTCGGCCGGGCGCCGTGGAAACTGCCCGGCACGTTGACACTTCCACCCGGCCAGGGACCGTTTCCTGCCGTCGTGCTGGTCGCCGGCTCGGGACCGCAGGACCAGGATGAAACGATCGGGCCGAACAAGATCTTCCGCGACCTCGCCTGGGGGCTCGCTCAGAAAGGCATCGCCGTTTTGCGCTATGAGAAGCGGACGAAGCAGTATCCGGTCGCCTGTGCCAAGCTGCACCCGTTCACACTTGACGATGAAACCATCGACGATGCGCGCGCTGCAGTTACTCTCCTCGCTCACACCCGGCACATCGATCGTCATGAGATCTTCGTCCTTGGCCACAGCCTCGGAGGGATGGCGGCACCACGAATCGCGAAGAATGACCCCCAGGTTGCCGGCCTCATCATCATGGCGGGGAGCGTGCGTCCGCTCCAAGACCTGATCGTCAGCCAGGTGCTCTACCTCGCTAGGCTGGATCACTCGCTCTCACCCGCCGAGGAGCATCAGATCGCCGAGGCCCGGGCGATCAAGGCAAAGATCGACGACCCCAAGCTGCGCGCCGGTGACACGATCAACGTCTTCGGTGCAAAGACCCCCGGATCGTACTGGCTCTTCCTGCGCCGGTACCACCCGGACCGGGTCGCCGCGGGGTTGCACATCCCGATGCTGATCCTCCAGGGGGGCCGGGACTACCAGGTGACACAAGCCGATTTCAGACTCTGGAAGCAGGCGCTCAACGGCCACCCGAACGTCACGTTCAAGCTCTACCCGGAGCTCAACCATCTCTTCATGGCGGGACACGGGCCGTCGTCGCCCGAGGAGTACTCCAAACCTGGTCACGTCGACGGGCAGGTCATCGGCGACATCGCCACGTGGATCCAGGAGCATGCTGGAGGAGAGCAATGAACACGTCCACGTGGTTCGCCATCCAGGGGCCGGCCGTCCTCGAGATACTCGTTGTGGCGATCCTGTTCGGCCTCATGCCGTCGATCACCCGGCCCAGTCTCTTCTTCGCCGTGACGGTCGACCCAGCCCTGCGCCGGACCCCCGGGGGGAAAGCCACCGTCCGGCGGTATCGGGCGATCGTCATCGCCGGTGCCGTGCTCAGCCTCGCCGAGACGCTCTGGATTCCGGGGCTGGACCGGCCGGATCGTGTGTGGATCCCAATGGTCACCGTTCTTGCCGCCGGTATCGGCGCATTCCTCGATGCTCGTCGCCGCGTGCTCCCACACGCTGCCGTGCCCGATCCGGAACGGGAGGCGGTGCTCGCTCCGCATCGGGACCGGTTCCCAGGAGGATGGCCAGCGCAGGCCTCACCGTTCATCCTGTTGGCCGCCGCCGGAGCATGGCTTGGCGCGCACTGGCAACGCATCCCCGCACGATTCCCGATCCACTGGAACATCGCCGGACAGCCCAATGGATGGGCCAGCCGGTCTGCGTGGGGCGTGTTCAGCGTCCTTGGTCTTGGAGCGGCGGTCTGCCTCTTCCTGTTGCTGGTCAGCATCGACATCGTGCGGTGGTCGCGCCGCGTTCACGCCGCCGGCCGCGAGGGTGCCGCCGAGCGCAGCTTTCGCAGGTTGATCCTGGCGACCATTCTCGGAGCGGAGCTGATGATCGCCGCCATCACCGCCTGGATCGGCATTTCGCCGGTGATTGGGCTGCACAATCCGGCCCTCACCGCTCAGCTCATCGTCGCCGCAAGCACCATCGGGATGATCATCGTCGTGGTGCTGCTCATCCGGGCCGGGCAGGGGGGGTCACACCTGACGGGCCAAGTGGAAGAGAGGCCCGAGGGCGACCGGAGTGAGGACCGGTTCTGGACGCTCGGGCTGTTCTACGTCAATCCCGATGATCCGGCAGTGTTTGTCGAAAAGCGGTTCGGGATCGGATACACGCTCAACTTTGGAAACAGGTGGGTCTGGGGGACATTGCTCGCCTTGACGGCCCTCGCCCTGCTCTCTCTCGTCTTCAGCGCGCTGGTGTGACGCGCTGCCCAGAAAGGGTCTCACCGGTGCTGAGAAGCACGTGCCAACGGACGGTGACCGCGGCTCGCCGTGATGGCAACAGCACCCAGCCTGAACGGACGTCCTCACCTGGTGCGACGTAGGCATCGAAGAACCGGACTGCATTGGCTCCACCAGAAACCATCTGCCACGTACCGTCTTGGCGGCGTCCGAGGGCCAACCGGTCAAATGATCCCTTCCGTGAGGCAGTCAGTGAGCCCCTCGTGACTGCAATCTCGACCCAGTTGCCGAAGGAGCTCAGTGTCGAGCAGAACGGCGTGGGATTCGTCAACGTGACACGAACGCGCCGTCCCGACCGGTCGGCGTTCACAGCTATCTCAGGCTCCGGTCCTTCCCCCTTCAGGTACGCCTTGAGGGTGTTCAGACCGATCCCCATCGCCACTTCCTTCGATGGCACTCCCACAAGGTCCCACCCCCCAATCGCTGGAAGCGCCATATTGGTGAGCTCGTGCAGATCGGCGTTGAGCTGGCTCGCATCGATCCAGCTTGCTTCGATCGTGTCTCCGCGCTTCCACGTCTTTCCACTCCACGTCATGGAACGCTTCAACCGGAACCCCCAATCGAAATCCTGAGGTGTGGAGAGACCGGCGGCCGCCGGATGGCTCAACGGTTCGACATCGTCCGGCCACACACCCGGGTCGGGACTGACGGCTGGTGTCAGCACAATCGCCGCGCGGGGCCGCACCCCGATGCCGCTCAGCGGTGCAAGTTGCTCGGCAAACGCCGTGTTTTCGCTCTTCAAACCGGGACGGAATGAGGCGAGATTTCCGGCCAGCAGCACGACGCAGCCGCCAGCCGCTTTGGCAAGCTGCTGCCCGGGCTCACTCGCCGCCTGCCTCTGGCTCAACACCGGGATGACCGGCACGTGCGCCGCCCGGGAGAGTCCCGCCACGAACTCGGAGGCCCCTGCCGGGATCCTGGCCAGATCGAGCAGCAGCTCGTGAGCGTGGACGATCTCCGGCCACGCCCCCTTCAACCCCGCCCACACCGGTCTTGCAAGACCGCCGATGCCCTTGTGTGGGGGCCGCACGAGGTGGACGAGCGCACCGAATGGGATCCCGGCCGGGATGCCTCCGGGGTGCGCCTCGGCTCGCATCACGGGAACTCCGGCTCCAAGATCGGCCGAACCCGCATCGAGCACGACCTCGTCGACACCGAGCCGGGCCAATTCACCGAACGCTTCGCCAGGGAGCTCCGCGCCCCGGAGCCACACGGTGCACCGGCGTTCAGGTTGTTGTGGCTGTCTCACTTGGGCCGGACGCTCCCGGTTGCACCCGGCGAGCGCCAGGACGGCCGCCAGAGAGATGCCGGCAAGCCAACGAGTCTTCATGCTCATATCGTAGCAGAGGAGCGCCCCGTTCCGGGAAGCTCCACACGGATGACGAGCCCACGCCGGCCGTTCGAGGCCATGACGGTTCCATGGCACCGGCCGATGACGTGGCGAACCAGCGCCAGGCCAAGCCCCGTGCCCGCGCTGGTCGTCGAAAACCGGGGATTGAACAACTCCCCCAACTGATCTTCCGGCACGCCGCCCCCTGAATCCTCGATCTCGACGATCACCGTGTCCGCTACGGCGCTCACCCGCACATCGATCTCACCACCCAAACCTCGCAGAACGTTGACACTGTTCTGAATCACGTTGGAGAAGGCCCGGCGGAGCCAGCTCCGGTCGCCGGTCACCGTGCAGCTTTCTCCATCCGGCATGTCCATGTGGATCGTGATGCCCCGCCGCTTGAGGATCTTCATTCCATCGAAAATCCCATGGAGCAACTCACACAGGTCGACCTCCTCGGCCTCCCAACGCTCCAGGGCCACGAGGTTGGAGAACGATGCTGCCGTGGTCTGAAGCCGCGTGACCTGCGTTCCGATTTCCTCGCACGCCTCCTTGAGAAGATCCTCAAGACCGGCGTCTCCCCGGCGCACCGCATCCTCGACCTCCTGGACCCAGAGCCGGATCGGTGTCAGCGGGTTCTTGACCTCATGCGCCACAATCCTGGCGAGCTGATTGAGCTGCCGGAACCGGTCGGCCTGCACAACGTCGCTGACATCGTCGACCACGGCAACCTTCCCGCGCCGCCCATCGGGAAGCGGGACGCCCGCGACCCCAACGCGCCAGGTCACGTCCTTCCCTGGGAACGGGTTCAGCGTCGAGATCAGCGGCTTCCCGGCATCGGATGAACCAGCCGCGGCCTGCGACACGATCTTCCACACGAGATCCCCATGCTCCTCGAGCAGTGCTGCCGCACTTGGGTTCGTGAACCACACGGTCCCATCGCTCCCAAAAACAAGAACCGCCGGAGAAAGGGTCGAAAGCGTAATCCGCAGCAGCTCTTCTTGCGACTTGAGATCGCGTTCACGGCGCTCGACCTCTTCGCTCATGAGCCGGACCGCATCGACGACCTGGGCGAGATCGCGTTCCGCCGGAGGCTCGACCTTTCCGGCCGGCTCGCCGCGTCCCACGCGCCTCGAGAGATCAACCAGCATCTGCAACGACGAACCAAGCCGGCGCTCAACGCGGGATGTCACGACAAGGGCGAGCAGCGCGGCGATGATCGCCCCGGTCAACAACCAGTCGACCACGTCTGGCAGCCCCCCCGCCGTCAGTGGATCGGACGGAAAGACCTCGAGGAGGTATCGTTCCCCCTGAATCCTGACGCCCCCGGCCCCCACGAGCCACCTCCCTTCCCGGAGCACGACCGGCGCCTCACGGCCAAGCATGTAGCCGACGTACGCCGAGGGCGCCGGCAATCCGGGGAGCTGTCCCGTCGCAACGAGGTCAGGCCGCGATGCAGCGGCGAGACCCGCACCCCGAAAGAGGATCACCTCACCTCCGATCTGGCGGCCCATCCAGCTGGCCAAGTTCTCGTCGACTTTGAAGCCACCGGCGAGGTGTGTTGCGGTCCACCGGGCCGCTTGCAGCGCATCTCCCCCGACGACCCCCTCCAGGCGCACGCCGTCCTGGCGCAGACGCTGGTGGAGAAAAACCGTCAACAGAATGAGCGGAAGAACAACTGCGCCTGCGACGAGGAGGCGCAACCGGCCTCCAAAGGTTTGCATGCGGTCCCGCCGGAAAACGGGGGGAACCGCCAGCATCAGTCCGGTCATCGCCCAAACCACAGCTAGTAAGATACGCAGAATCCAGACGGCGGCCGATGGGGAACGTGCGATCGCCGCGACGAGCCAGTCACCCTCCCGGCGGACGTGGGCAAGACGGCGGGTGCCGCCAGCCGGCAGCGTCGTCCATCCACCTCCGGCATGAAACAACTTCCCGGCCTGTGGAGCCGGCAGATCTGGGATTCCGGAGTGAATCGTTGCGGCCACCTGACCGGAACGGGTCATCACGGCGAACCAGACCGGAGCCGCGCCAAACCGGTCAACCGACTCCCACGTGTGCCAGTCCCGCAGGAGCCCCCACGGTGCCGATGCCGCAAACAGCTCGGCCGTTCCAACGGTTCGCCCTCCTGCCAGCAGGCGCCACATCCGGAGCCTCCGGACGTTGGTGCCCGCCTCATTGAGGTCCCCCCACAGCGAAATGATCTGGCCTGACGGCCGTGCCACCTGAAGCATTGCTGGCTCGCGCCATCGGGGCAATCCAAGGTTCCGGGCGAGCCGGCCAGCCAAATCATCCAGACGGCACGAGGCCGGCTGGGCCGGCAAGAGCGCATCAAGATCGATCACGCGATGCCCGAGAACCGGCGCCCGGCCACGTAACTCGGCCTCCCGCACCTCGACCGGCAGACGAATCACCTGCGCAAGCAAACCGGCACCGGCCACCACGAGAGCCACCAAGATGCGCCTGTCAAGCCCCACGCCACGCCCGGGCTTGTGCCTCCACCATCCCGCGGCGGCCCAGGACGCCGCAACGATCCAGGCCGCGCCCCATCCCGGCTGGAATGCCCGCTCGGGAAGCCACGAGGCGACGCCACACGGCCTCAGAAAGATCGCGCCCAACGGAAGCACGCCCAGCGACGCCGCCAACAGCCAGCCCGCAACATGGGGGGGGATCGTCCGGATCCACCTTCCCGCGGCTGCACCTCCCACCAGGATCAGCATCCCCGCCAGTGTCGCCGGAATCGTCCCGGGAGCCACCGCGAGGGAGATCCCTGTCAGCGCCGTGGCCGCGACAGCCGCACCGGGGAAGAAGGCGATCGCCACGAGAATGAAAGCGAGCCACGGCCACCAGCGAACGGTGGGGGGTGCACCGGCAGGCGGTGTCTGAGAAACCCGTACGGCGACACCGGGAAACCGGGGGCTTTCGATCAGATGTCCAAAGCGCTCGTTTTCGCTGGACGATACGAGAAGACGGGCACCCCACCCTGCTCGCATGCCCCACACCGAGCGCGATCTCCGTGCCGCCCGGTCGACGACCGTCACGGAACCGACGAGACGTCCCTCGTGAAGAATCGGCTCCCGGAGGATCAAGGCTCCCGAGTCGACACTCCAGGACACCCTCCAGCGGCGTTCCCCCAACGGCCTCATCGTCCGCGGGTAGGCACGCCGCTCTCCGGCCCATGCGACGAGGGTGCCACGGTCATCTGCGAGAAAAACCGTACGCCCTGGAACATCCCCGGTTGCATCCCCGACGACTGTGAAGAGTGTCTCCGGTTGGACCGCCTCCCCCGTTGCCCCGAAAACTCGCTGAATCCGGCGGTCGCCAACGACCCGTTCGGCCGTATCCAGCATCCTGCCACAGTGACGTTCGAGCCCGGTCTGCCATGCGTGCACCCGTGGAGCGGTTGCCGGTGGGAGCGCCAGCAACATACCCGCTGCCACAACCATCACCCAGCCGAGCCACTCCCGGCCGTGCGGCCGGGCCAAAATGACGAGCCCAACGAGCATTGCGGTGATCTGCCAGACGCCAGGTGCCCACCCGGGCCACGGCCCACACAACGCCAGCCCCACGAGCGCAAGCCACCAGGAGCGGGCACCGCGCTCAGCCGCCATCACCACTCCGTCCGCCTCCCTCACCGGCGGCTGACGCATCCACACGCCGATCCGCCAACCCGCACCACCAGGGATCAAGGGGAGCTTTCACTCGATCAGTATAGCTCCCGCTTGCATGCGATCCTTACTCATCGGGAGCGGCAGGGACCTGCCAGGCGGTTAGGAACGAGGGGTCTCCGGACCCGTCGTCGATGACCGAGGCCCAGGCCAGCACCCGATCCGATCCACCCGTCACCGCGACCTTGATCCACCCCCCGGCAACTGGCCCAACGGTCACGTCTCGAAAAACCTTGAGCAACTGCATCCATCCGTTCGCTGGAACGGTCACGAACCTGTCGAAGGCGACGGCGGTTTCCACGCCGATCGTCACCCTCAGCTTCGCCGGGGCATCGCCGGTGTTGACCAGACCAAGGTTGGTGTGGAACCACCCGGATGCCGCTGGCCCGCCGCTGAGACCAGCCAGCATCAACGAGCCACCCGCCGGCATGGAGGCATCCTTCCCGGGAACGGCCGGGATCCCCTGCCCCAGCGTGCCGGACGCGGTGAGATCGAAGGTGCGGCTCCACGCTGCAATCGTTCCGGATGACGGCGTGATCCGGATGGCGCCGGCGGTATGGCCTGGGAAACGTGCCGCCAGTACGTCATCGATCCGCACCGCCGTTCCCGGCCCAAGCTCGACCGAACCGCCTGGAATCGTACCGCCCTCTGGCGTCAGGAGCTCGAGCGCCGCCTCGGCCGGCGCGTCTCCCGGGTTGACGAGATCCAGGCTCGTGCGCCAGAGAGCGCCGTTGTACCCCGGCGTGTGAGCGGCCGCCGGAATCACGAGCGGGTCCGATGTCACCGTCGCCGGCAGCACCGTCGCTGCATCGTTCGTTCCATTGTCGATGACGGATGCGTACGCCGAAAACGGGCCATCCGCCGTCACCCGGGCCCACACCGCGCCCGTAGCGGCCCGGCCTTTGAGAACACGGTTGAGCTGCACCGACCGCCACGCGTCGAGATCGATCTCGCGCGTACGAATCCGCACACCGCTGCCATCGTACAGTTCGACCGTCACGTGCTCACCGGCGGCGCTGACGTTGGCCAGTCCGATGTTGGTTCTGAACGACGGTCCCCCTCTCAATCCAGGCAAGACGGCGGGCGCCGCTCCGGAAAGCGGCGGGATACCCGGCAACACCTGGCCCGGGCCCTGCCCGGCGGCTTGGGCCGCGGTCCGGCTCGTGGCGGCAAGAGCCGCATCCGAGTCGACGATCAGCGCGCCGGACCCGGAGTCCGCACCGAAGAGCGTCGCCACCACGTCATCGAGTACCAGGTGGCCGGACACGACGAACGGACGCACCACCGGCGGAGCGGACTGCCGGATCCACCTCAGCCACGCGAGCACCGGCCGGCCGCTGCGGCTGGACAGGGTCACGTTGGTGTTCCAGAACGACCCGTTGGCCCCCGGAGAATGTGCAGCAGCGGGAATGACCGTCCGGTACGCCACCGGACCGGCCGCGTCCGGAACGGACGGAAGGTGTACCTGAATCGTTGGGCCGTCGCCAACAGCGACCGTACGTCCCCCGGCGTCTGCCACGCCACGGAGGTTGACCGCCAACGATGGCTTCTCACCCGCGGACCAGACCCGCCCATCGCTGCTTTCGAGCACGATCCCATTGTCGCCTACGGCAACGAACCGGTTCCCAGTCCACCGCACGGCGTTGAAATCCCGGCTGATCCCCGTTGCAACGAAGGTCCACTGCCGTCCATCGACGGTCCAGGCAAGCGACCCAAACCTTCCCACGGCGACCGTTACCTCTCCGTTTGTGGCGACGTGGCTGGCATCCAGTGCATTGCCTGCGCCCTGCCGGACAGCCCACTCGAGCCCATTGAAACTGACGGCAGTTTCTCCCTGTGAGCCGATCGCGAGAAACATCGACCCCGTCCATACGACGTTCTGCCAGAAGACGTGCAGGCCTGGAATGGTTCTTGCCGTCCACGTCAGACCACCGGTGCTGAAATCGATCAACCCATTGGTCTCCACAACAACGATCCCGGGCGTTCCCCATGCCGCAGCGGCGGGAAACGAGCCGGAAGCCGCGGGCAACGATGCCGTCTGCCACTGGCCATCAGACGTCCGGACCGCAACCGACCGGCCGGTGTACCGCTCGAAGCCGAAGAGGAGCTCCCCATGAGCGATGAACCGCCACGCCGAGCCTGTGGGCTCAATGGTAGGTGCGCCAGGTTCCAACCAGTCAATTCCGTCCTGGGAGAGCAACGCTTCATGCGACACGTTCGAAGGATCCTGACCAGGCGGGAGCTCCGTTTGGATTGCGAGCAGCGTCGTTCCAAAAGGGACAAGCTGATCCATCTGGGTTGGAAACCCAAAGACTCGATGTTCCCACCTCTCGCCGTCGCCGCTGACCATGACCGTCTGGTCGCCGGCGGCGATCATTCCCGGTTGAGACCGCGCCAGAGCATGAAGCTCCCCGATGGGAAGCCCGATCCGGTCCTCGAATGGATCCACGGTCGCGTACGTCCAGGCTGTGCCGTCCGCACTGATCAGAATCACTCCGGAGCCTTCGCTCGAACCGGCGCGCGGTTGTGCCCCGATGGCAACGAACCGGTTCCCGGTCCAAAGAAGATCTGTCAGATGCACGCCAGCGCCGTTCGGCACGTCCCCAACGATCCACGATGCGCCATCGTCGCTCCACGCCACGATGCCATCCCCTCCGGCGACGAGCCTCGCCGGGCTCGCCGTCAGGCACGAGAATGCGTGTTCGGGAGTCGCGAGGGTCCTCCACGTCACACCGCCGGAGCTGGTTCCGATCCAGCCGCTGGAATCGTGCGAGCCATGACCGGCCGTGCCAGCCGCCACCCATCCTCCGTGCCACCGGACGACCGCATCGACTGTGATCGCGCTCCCGTCGAACACGAACGCGTTGCAGGTCCAGTGAGCTCCGTCTGTGCTTCGCCAGACGGAGTCACCGCAGAAGATCCGCCACACACCTCCAGAAGCGTCAATGGCCACCGGATCGTCAAGCTGATCCGACCGTAACGCCTCGCTCCAACGAATCCCGTCGGGGCTCTTCAGAATGAGCCCAGGGGTATAGCCGTCCGCAACCCAGTACCACCCGGCGGCGACCCATCCACCGGGCCCGAATGCGATCTTCCGGATACGCCAGCCGCTGTCAGCGGCGACCGGCCGCCAGCTCGCTCCATCGGTGCTGATCGCGATGATGCCGTCAGAGGTTGCGGCGGTGTAGCGGCCCTGACCCCACGCCACCGCCGTGAAGCGCCAGGTATCCGGTTGTGCGAGCGAAACAGTCCACGGACCAGCCGCGCCAGCGGTCCCGCAGAGCATCGACAGTCCGGCCAGCGCTCCAATGAACATCGTCGCGGCGGTGCGCATCGTTTTCTTGTTATGCATGACGGCCTCCACAAAATTGTACGGGAAAGAGCCGCACGCCGTTGAGCCGGGATATGCTCCCGGAGAAGATCACCACAGCGCTCCCGCCCGCTTATGTGTGGAGGGCGAGGAGGTCCCGGGCGTTCTTGACGGGCCCCGGAGGACCGACGAGCACGACCTCGTCACCGCCTTCGATGATGGTCTTTCCGTGCGGAACGACAAACTTCTTGCCACGAATGATGGCGGCAATCACGCACTCCTCGGGAAGCTTCAGGTCGCGGATGGCCGTGCCAGCGATCTGTCCATCCTCCGGAATCATGACGCTGACCAGTGTGGCAACGCCGGAGCCGATCTCAAAAAGATCGGCCACGCCTGGACGGTCGAGGATGCTCTCCACCATCGAGGCCGTTGCCTTGGGAGCGCTCAGGGAGATGATCCCCTCCTCCTGCAACAGTGGTACGTAATCGGGATCGAACACCACAGCGATCACCTTCCCGATCCCAAGGCGATGCGCCTGGAGCGCGGCGATCACGTTCCGGCCGTCATCCTGGTCGGCGGCGATGGCGACGTCGACGTTGTCGAGGCCAACCTGCTCAAGAATCTCCCGCTTGGTCCCGTCCCCCTCGAACACCGGTACCGCAAACCGCTTTTGCAGCTCGGCGCACCGCGCAGGATCTTCCTCGACAAACGTCACCTGGTGCTCGGCGGAACGCACGAGCATCTGCAGCTCGTCGTGCGCCGTTAGCCGGGCCGCAATGTTCTTAGCCAGCGTACCGCCACCGATAATGAGCACTCGCATCTTTTTCCTCCTCAGTCTTTCGAGCTGTTGGCGGGTCCACCGCTCAACGCGCGGGGGCAACCCAAGCAGCTCGACCCTGTTGCTCGGCCTCGCCAGGAAGACGCCGATCCCAGCCACCGTCAACGCAGCGCCCAGCGCAAAGCTCCTCGCTTCTAACGCCGGCACGAACGCCCAGCACGACATCGCCCCGAGCACCGGCAGCCAGGGGTAGAAGCCCGGCCGGAACGGGCGGAGCAGGTTCGGCATCTTGCGATGCAGGGCGATCACGGACAGATTGACCACCCCGATCCCCATCAGGTACCCAAAATCGCTGAGAGATGCCACGAACTTGACAATGCCCGAGGAACCGAACACGATCACGATGCCGGCGCACACTTCAAGGGCCAGGGCCGGCGTTTGGAAACGTGGATGCAGCTTGGCAAACGCACGGGGCACGTGCCCGTCCCGGCCAAGTGCGTACAGGACGCGAGCGCTCGCCCCGAGTGAGACCACGAATGCAGAGAGGCTGGCCATGATCGTCGCAACGACCGCCGCCCACCGTCCCCACGAGCCAAAAATCCTCGCCGAGACGAAGATGAATGGAACGTCGGTGCCTGCAAGCGCTGTGGAGCGCGTCGTACCCATCATCACCAACACGACGCCGGCATAGATCACGGTTGCCACGCCGACCGTGATGAGAATGGCGCGGGGGATCGTCCGGCCCGGATCGATGATTTCTTCTGACGCCACGGTGATCAGCTCGAACCCAACGTACGAGATGTAGATCAACGCCATCGCCGGCAAGAAGCCGCCGAAACCGAGCGGCGCGAGCGGCCTCAGGTAGGCCGCATGGATGTGGAACGCACCAAGAACGCCAAAGCCAGCCAGAACTGCCAGCTCGATCAGGTTCATCACGGTAATCGCCTTGAGCGCGCCCGAGATTCCGCGAAGGTTGAGCAGGAAGAACAGGATGGTTGTGACAGCCACAATCAGCGGAACGCTCGCGCTGGGCAGGAACGCACCCTGAAGGGTGATCGCAAAGATCAGGCCGTACATCGCGCAGGCGAGCGTGTTTCCGATCCAGAAAAACCAGCCGGTGAGAAAGGCCACCAGCCGTGGCTGCGTCCGGCTTGTGAACGAGTACCCCCCACCGGCCAGCGGAATTGCCGCGCCAAGCTCGCTGTAGTTGAGCGCCGTCAACACCGTAATCAGCCCGACGGCCAGGTAGACGAAGATCCCGAGCGGCCCGGTGAGCTTTGCCACTTCGCCTGGCAGGGCGAAGATGCCGGGGCCCATCATCGCGCCAATCCCGATCATGACGGCCAGAAACAGGCCGATACTTCGCCGGAAGCCGACGTCAGTGCTCATCGCCCTCCAACCGGGAGTGCGTCAGACCGGACGGCCCGTTCCAGCACCACTACTCGGCCCGGTTCAGCTTCTTGTCCCGCCAGTATTTCGTCCCCGAGATATCCGCGTTGAGCATCAGGCCCTTCTTCGTCAACTGGTAGACGGCGATCCCGTTGGTAAACGTCGTCTTTGCATTGATCCCTTGCGAACCCAGCGCAGCCTTGGCCGCCGCATCCGCCTTCCAACCCTTGTTGACGAAATCCTCAAACGTCTGCCGGTCCTGGAAGAAGAAGATGACCTGGTACTTCTGGCCGCCAAGCCCGAACCCGATTCCGGCCGTTCCCATCTTCATGTAGATTCGTTTCCCGGTGCGGATGTCGACCGCAACGCCGTGACCGCCTCCACCGGAAATCCCGAACGCGAGCTTGAGGTTGTCAAAGACCGCCCAGCCGTACGAGTGTTCAAAGAGACCTTTCGCCTTCGGGTTGATCGCGAATAGCCTCTTGAGCGCCGCCTGCGCCTCCTCGTCGATCTGCGCCCGCTTTGCCTCGATCTTGAGCTGTCTGGCGCTCTTCCCGGCGAATGCGGCCGGAGCTTGGCCCATCACGAGCGTCATGGCAATGATCATGGCTCCAACCGGTACCACTGCGAGTTTCCGCATCGTTCTACCTCCCATCCCGTTTCGTCAACGAGCCGCCCTTTCGGGGCTCCCCTATCATAACCTCAAACCCAAGGCTCTCAGATGGGGCGCTCCATCCCCGTTTGATCGCCGTCTTCGCGATCCGGCCAGCCTCCTGCAGCCATCGCGGGAACGCTCCGGAGGAGAATTGGCCTTCACACCCTTGTGAAAAAAAGTATAATGCGGGCGCGGTAAGACGTGGACCGGAAGCTTGAGGCTCTCACACGGCTTTGATCATTCCGGAGCACGGACCAGAAACCGGGAGGTTCTATGAGGCAACCCGATGGGAGCTCAACTTTTCTGACCACGCGCGTGGAGACGATGCTCCGGTGGGTCCGCAAGAATAGTCTGTGGCCGCTCCCCTTCGGAACGGCGTGCTGCGCCATCGAGTTCATGTCGGTCGTGTCGTCGCACTACGACCTCGCCCGGTTCGGGGCCGAGGTTGTCCGTTTTTCGCCCCGGCAGGCGGATCTCATGATCGTTGCCGGGACGATTACGGACAAGATGGCGCCGGCGCTCAAACGCATCTACGACCAGATGGCCGAGCCAAAGTACGTCATTTCGATGGGAGCGTGCGCCTGTACGGGCGGGTTCTACCGGGCCTATCACGTCGTCCAAGGGATCGACGAGTTCATCCCCGTCGACGTCTACGTGCCCGGATGCCCGCCAACTCCCGAGGCCCTGATGCATGGCGTCCTCAAATTGCAAGAAATGATCCAGAACGGGGAGACCCACTATGACCGCCTCAAGAACCGAAACGACGATGCTGCCGCAACCGCAGGTTGATCTACTGCCCAAGGAGGGCGTCGTTGCCGTCGAGCACGGCGTTGACGGGCACACGGTCCTGACCGTCGAACGGGAGCACCTGCTCGACGTTCTCAAGTCGTTGAAGGAGACACCAGGGCTCGACTGCAACCTGCTCGCCGATATCTGTGGCGTCGATTATCCCGAACGGGACGCACGGTTCGACGTTGTCTACCACCTTGGCAGTCTCGAGCATGGACACCGTTTCCGGGTCAAGGTCCCCGTTACGGAGGATGATGCGACGGTTCCCAGCGCCTACGGCCTCTGGAAAGCCGCCGACTGGTTCGAGCGGGAGGCGTACGACATGTTCGGGATCCGTTTCGACGGACACCCGAACCTCAAGCGGATCCTCACCCATGAGGCGTTCCACGGTCACGCGCTCCGGAAGGACTACGATCCCTCTCAGCGGTGGCTGCTCACCGAAGAGAATCTGATGACGCCAAAATGGAGCACTGGGGAGCAGAAAAACGATGATCATCTCGACACACAGGTGCTCAACCTGGGACCGTCTCATCCAGCGACCCACGGAACCCTGAGAACGGTCGCCCGGCTCGACGGGGAGTACATCACCGAGGCGGAGTGTGAAATCGGCTACCTGCACCGGTGTTTCGAGAAGATGTCTGAGACGCACGGCTGGGAGCAAGTGATTCCCTACACCGATCGCCTGAACTACTGTTCGAGCATGATCAACGGCGTCGGGTACGCCCTGACTGTCGAAAATCTCCTCGGCGTTGAAGTCCCGCCCCGGGCCCAGGTGGTCCGCGTCATTCTTTCCGAGTTCTCACGGATCATGGACCACGCCGTGTGCCTCGGCGCGAACCTCGTCGACCTGGGAGCGCTGACGAACTTCTGGTACTTCTTCCAGATCCGGGAAGAGATCTACGGTCTCCTGGAATCGTGCGCAGGAGGGCGCCTCACAGTCTCGTACGCCCGCATTGGAGGTCTGGCCCACGACGTCCCTCTCGATTTCGAGGAGCATGTCCGTTCTCTCCTCGCCAGGATCCCGAAATTTATCGACGATGTCGACAAGCTCGTCACGACCAACAAGATTTTCCGCGACAGAACCGAGGACGTTGGCACGATCTCGGGCGAGGAAGCGCTGGCGTGGGGCTGGACGGGGCCGTGCCTGCGTGCCAGCGGCATCCCCTACGACGTGAGGAAGGCCTACCCGTACAGCGGGTACGAGCAGTACGATTTTGACGTCCCGGTCGCTTCCACGGGCGACACCTACGCGCGGTACCTCGTCCGCATGGAAGAGATGCGGCAAAGCCTTCGCATCATCGAACAGGCGATCGACAACCTGCCGCCGGGACCGGTCATCACGGACGATCACCATGTGGCGCTGCCCCCGAAGGAAAAGGTCTACACCGAGATGGAGTCCCTGATCTGGCACTTCAAGCTGATCTTTGACGGCATCAAGGTTCCGGCCGGTGAGGCGTACGGGTTTACCGAGGGGGCCAATGGAGAGCTCGGGTATTACATCGTGTCGGACGGCACGGGCCATCCGTACCGGATCAAGGTCCGTCCGCCGTGTTTTGCGATCTACCAGGCGTTCCCGCACATGCTCGAAGGGAGCCTCGTTCCCGACGCCATTGCGATCCTGGGAAGCCTCAACATCATTGCCGGGGAGCTCGACCGATGAAAGACGTTTCCACCGTCAACGTCGACCGCGGACGGATTCCACTGTCCGAACAGATCTATCTCGGCCCCATCGTCAGGGGTCTCACCGTCACGCTCCGGCACTTCATGCGGAACCTCTTCGGTCACAAGGACGTGGCCACGATCGAGTACCCGGAGGTCAAGCGCCAGTACTCCGAGCGGTTGCGTGGACGGCACATCCTGACGACCCGTGACGATGGTTCGCTCAGATGCGTTGCCTGCTATATGTGCGCGACGGCGTGTCCGGCCCAGTGCATCAGGATCGTCGCCGAGGAGAACCCGGACGCCCCGGTTTCTGCTGAAAAGCGTCCCAAGGTCTACGAGATCGACCTGCTCCACTGCGTCTTCTGCGGTTTCTGTGTCGATGCGTGTCCCGAAGAGGCGATCATCATGAGCCGGCAGCACGAAATGGCCTTTTCGAGCCGCGCCGAGGCGATTGTAGGCATTGACGAGCTTCGTCAAAAAGGGCCGATCGACCAGGAGGACCTTGGATACAGACCGTATTTCTGATGCGCCGTCCTTGATGATGCAGCGGCCCGCAGCCGTGGCGCTGCGCAGGCCGGTGTTGATGAAATCTCCCAGCTTGCCAGCGTGTTGCACCGGAGGGATGAGAGCAGCTCGCACGCGGCGGGCTTCAAGCACACCCGCGTCGATGGTATGATAGAAGTGAATCAAACAAGGAGGCTCTCAATGATTGCAGATCAAGAGTCAACTGAAACAAAAACACCAACATACGAGGAGCTCCTCCAACAGCATCGCAGGTATGAGCGCAGGCTTGAGGAGCTTCTCAACAAGTCTTGGTTGACTCCGGAAGAAGAGCTCGAAGAAAAACAGATCAAGAAATTGAAGCTCAGGCTCAAGGACCAAATGGCCCGGCTGAGCCGTTCGGCCTCCTGACGTCGTCGAGCGAGGCACAGCGCATGATTGCTCCGGAGGGTTGGCCCTTCATCTTGATACCTCTGCTCGCTGGGATCATCACGATCGTATTCGGATGGTTCTGGCTTGGGTGGTTTCTGATTGCGCTCGGCGCCTTCGGCCTCTTCTTCTTCAGAAACCCCGTTCGCGAGTGCTCCGCTCCGGAAAACGTCGCCTGTTCACCGGCCGACGGTAAGGTGCTCACCGTCGACGATGCTCCTCCCGCTCTGGCCGAGAAGGGGCTCCCCCAGCGGGTCAGCATCTTCATGTCGCTGTTCGACGTTCATGTCAACCGGGCACCACTCGGCGGCCAGCTCATCGAGTACAGCTACAACCCCGGCAAGAAGGTGTCGGCCTTCAAAGAGAAAGCCTCGCTGGAGAACGAGCAGAACCTCTCGATCTGGAAAACCCCGTTCGGCCCCGTCGGCGTCAAACAGATTGCGGGGATCATCGCCAGACGGATCGTCTTCGATCTCGCCCTCGGAAGAAGCATCGAACGTGGTCAGCGGATCGGGCTCATCCGGTACGGTTCCCGTGTCGAGGTGTACGTTCCCGCCGATGCCGAAATCCTCGTCTCCCCGGGGGACCGCGTCAAGAGTGGCGGGACGCCGTTGGTGCGCTTCCCGGCGGTGCGGCCGTCATGAGCGCCCGGCGCAGACGGCGCCCGAGACGCTCGAAGGGGCAGCTTCGCAAGGGTGTCTACATCCTGCCGTCGCTCTTCACGGTCGGCAACATCTTCTGCGGCTTCTTCTCCCTGGTTCAGACGACGCGGGGACGCCTCGAATCGGCGGCTATTTTCATCCTGATCGCCATCCTTGCGGACAACCTCGACGGGCGCATCGCCCGGCTCACCCGTACGGTCACGGCGTTCGGAGAAGAGTACGATTCGCTCGCCGACGTCGTTTCCTTCGGAGCTGCGCCCGCCCTCCTGGCCTTTCAATGGGGCCTCTGGCAGAAACCCCGCCTGGGTATGGCCGTTGCCTTCCTGTTCCTCGTCGCCGGCTCGATCCGCCTTGCCCGGTTCAACTCAACCCCGCACGATGAACCGTACTTCAAGGGGCTTCCAATCCCCGGAGGGGCTGCTGCCATCGCGCTGATGATTCTCATCTCTCCTGCGCCCGTCTCGCACGTTGCTTTCATGCCGGTCGTCGTTGTCTTTGTGCTGGGTCTGGCGCTCCTGATGGTTTCGAACCTCCCCTACCCCTCGTTCAAGAACGTCAACTTAAGGCGGCGCTGGCCAACGACGACGCTCTTCCTGATTGCCGTGATCTTTTCACTGCTGACCTTCGTGCCGACGCACGTTCTTGCCATCTTGCTCGGGACATACATTCTGTCGGCGCCGTTCCTCGTGCTGACCGGCAAGCTCCGGGGGCATCGTGGCCAAGATGCCTCAGAACCCGGCGAAGAAAAAGAAGCCGCATCGAATCCAGCGGCAGATGGAACGCCCCATGACTCGTAACGAACGTAAAATTGGGCTGATCGATCCGCTGACCCTGCAGGGGCGCCAGGTCCTCGAGCTGATTCCACGTTTCGAAAAGCTGGCCGGACGGGTGGCCGCCTTCAACACGGGTGAGGAAGGCGATCATCAGGTGGCCGACATCGGCGGAGAAGCGATGCTCGTGCCACCACTTGAGGCCGGAGAAGCGCTCGAGGCGTGTTCAGCCTTTCTCGTGACATCGGAAGCGTCCTCCTCGCGCCTCCGCATCCTGCTCGACACCCTCGAACAGCATCCAGAGGCCGTCCTCATCGATCTCAGCCAGCTCACAGAGCTCCAGGCCATGACCCAGCCCGCGACACCACGGCAGGAATCGGGGTCGAACCATCTTCGCGTGCCCCATCCCGCCGCAGTCTTAGCCGCCGAAATCGTCAAACCGCTGGCAGATCTTGGCGTCATGACGCTTGACGTAATGGCGATGGAACCGGTCTCAACGTTTGGGCGGGATGCAATCGAACGGCTGGCACAGCAGGCGACCGCGCGCCTGCAAGGCAAGCGGGCCGAGCACGACATCGAGGGGGAAACGCTGGCCTTCTCGAGCGTCACGGCCCCGCCCGATGTACTCACGGAGGACCTTGCAAGCCTGCTCCCGGATCTTTCTGTCACGGCGAGCCGGCTTATCACCGGCTGGTTCCACGGCCATGCCACACACCTTGCCGTGACATTTGACGCCCCCGTCGATGAGCAGGATGTTATGTCACGATGGGAAGGCGCTCCGATGATCCGTCTCGTCGCGGATCCGTTACGGCTCGA
The DNA here is from genome assembly GCA_015493585.1 of Acidobacteriota bacterium. Classification (GTDB taxonomy): domain Bacteria; phylum Acidobacteriota; class Thermoanaerobaculia; order Thermoanaerobaculales; family Sulfomarinibacteraceae; genus JAADFN01. The sequence continues at coordinate 27,323 of WGCW01000076.1, read as the reverse complement.
TGCCGTCGCGGATCAGGAGGCGATCCTGATGGCCCCACCATCTTTCTCAACCGATCATCGTTCACTTGCCGTCACAACGATGACCGACGGTCTGCTGATCGGAGGCGCCATGACGGCTCTGGAGTTACTGAGCTCGTTGATCTAACATGCCCACGAAACGCGCACAGCGTTTCAAAACCGTCCGAACGAGGAGGTTCGCATGAGCAGTCCGCTTGAAAGTCTCGAACCACGGTACGTCTGGCAGCACTTCGATGCGATTCGTCAGATCCCCCGTCCATCCAAACATGAAGAAAAGATTGCCGCCCATATCGTCGAATGGGCCAAATCGAAGGGGTATGAGGTTCAGCAGGATCAGGCCGGCAACGTTGTCGTCAAGGTTCCAGCGACCCCCGGCCACGAACAGGCTCCACCTGTGATTCTCCAGGGCCATATCGACATGGTCTGTGAGAAGAATTCTGATGTCGAGCACGATTTCATGAAAGATCCGATCAAGATCAAGGTCGATGGTGACTGGGTGTATTCGGTTGGAACGACGCTCGGCGCCGACAACGGGATCGGGGTCGCGACGGCCATGGCCATGGCAGATGATCCCGACACCGTTCACGGGCCGCTCGAGCTCCTCTTCACGATTGACGAGGAGACCGGCCTGACGGGCGCGATGCAGCTCGACGGATCGATGCTGTCCGGCCGGACGATGCTCAATCTTGATACTGAAGAAGACGGTGCGGTCTACATCGGCTGCGCTGGTGGCGCCGATTCGATCGCTGAGCTCCCCATTTCGAGGCGCAAGGCGCTTGTGGGCTCGGTTCCACTCCGTGTCGAAATCAACGGGCTGCGTGGTGGTCACTCGGGTGTCGACATCCTGGAAAACCGCGCCAACGCCATCAAGCTGCTGACACGCGTGCTGCTGGCGGCAATGGCGGAGGACCTCGAACTCGACGTCGTGACCATGGCCGGTGGATCCAAACACAACGCCATCCCACGTGAAGCACACGCTATCATCCGTCTTCCCAAAGCTTCGATCGACGCATTCCGCGGCATCGTCGAACGTCAAAAGGCTGGGTTCATGGAGGAATTCGGATCGATCGATCCCAACCTCAACATCGACGTTACCGAGGTCGATGACGAAGATCCGTACGCGAATCCGCTCAACATCCCGTCACGCGATCATTTTCTGCACGCGCTCAACGGGATCCCCTACGGCGTGTTGGCGATGTCCCGCGAGGTTCCCGGCCTGGTTGAAACCTCCAACAACCTCGCCGTCGTCTCGACCAACGAGACCGCCGTCACGATCGTCACGTCCCACCGGTCTTCGGTCATGCCCGCCCTCTTCTCCGTCCAAGAGCAGGTGCGTTCGATCTGCGTGCTCGCGGGTGCTACCGTCGAGGTCCATGACGCCTATCCCGGCTGGAAGCCCAACCCGGATTCGGCCATCGTCAAGAAGACCATCGAGGTCTACGAAGCACTCTTTGGCACAAAACCCGAGATCAAGGCGATTCATGCCGGCCTCGAGTGTGGCCTGCTCCTTGAAAAGGTCCCCGGGCTCGATGTCGTCTCAATCGGACCCGAAATCCGGAACGTTCACTCACCCGATGAGAAGGTCCAAATCTCGTCCGTGCAGCGTTTCTATAAACACCTCAAAGAGGTCCTCAAACAGCTCGCCTGAACGCAGACGTTCTCAGAATGACCAGCCCGGGCCCCACGGCCCGGGCTTTCCTGTCGCCCCCTCCAGATCCTTCGCCTCCGGCTCAGGATGACTGGGGAGGGATGGCTTTGCCTTCGGCGCACCACTCAGGATGACACTGAGGGAGGGGCGTCCGGGATGGGCGCGCGTTCGCTCTCGACTTGGAACAAGACGAGGAGCTGTGTTTCTGACGAGCCACTGTCTTTCTCCGCGCTCCCGGCATTCTCCGCGAGAAAACTCCTGGGAGAGCGGGGGGGAAACGACGTGGCAGGCCAACGTCAGCGATATTCAACACTGCCCCCTATTCGAGGTGAGAACTGTCCCCTATTCGAGGTGAGAATCAATCAATTTCTCGAGATCGCGTGCATTTCCCGGCTGGCCACGTTTGATGTTGTACACACCAGTACCAACGGCGACCGGCTCGCCGGATGCTCCCGGGTGGTACGCCCTGAGCTCGACGACACCGACGCGGTTGCCCAGACGAATCACCCGGCCCGTTCCAACGAGTGTCTCGGGCCGCCCCGGCCTCAGGTAATCGACCCGAAGGTCAACGGTGGAAACCCGGTCAAACTCCCCGATCTGGGACCACACGGCTGCACCACCGCAGGTATCGAGAAGCGTGGCAATCACGCCGCCGTGAAGGGCCGGAAGCACCGGGTTTCCAATCAAGCTTGGTTGAAATGGCACCTCCATCCGAACTGACCCGCTTGCCACGCTGACAAAATGGATGCCCAGGAATGCGACAAATGGCACCTGCGTTTCGAAAAGAGCCGCCAGTTTCTGAAACCTCACCTCATCCATCACGGTGATCCCCCCTTCGTGCCGGGGTCTGGCCCCGCCACATTGTGCCATGGAGATGGCGGCACGGCGGCCGCGCGCATCAACACGGTAAGAAAGTTATCTGGATCACACACGTTGACAGATGGACTGGGACACAATACAAATGAGCTACGGGTTCACCGCAGGCTCCAATGGGATGCGGACGAGCCACCGGAGAAGCACCTTGCAGCACGTGCACATCGAAGAGGGATCGGGAACGTCTCACGTGAGGCGCGTGCTCGTCGTTGCTGCAGATCCGGTGATCCTCACGAGAATTATGACCGCCCTCGACGACCCGGCTGCTCACGTAACCCTGTCACCAGATGAGTCCCGCGCGCTGGATCTTCTCAAAGCGCAACGGTGGGATCTCGTCGTGTGTAACTACCCGCTGCCCCACATGGTCCTCCGCAATTTCGTGCGTGAGCTTCGTTCGAGGACCTCTGCGAGCCGTTCATGCGGACTCATCGTCCTCTCGATCACCGAGCTGCTCAGTGGTGCGAGACGGTTCGTCGGCGCCGGCGTGAACGCCGCACTTGCGCGCTGGGCGTCAATCCCCACGCTGCATGCAACGATCGAGCGGCTCTTGAGTGTGGCACCGCGGTTCACGCCTCCGCCATCGACACGCGTACAAGTCTTGACCCGTGAGGGCAGGAAAATTGCCGTTAACGGCGTGGCGAACCTCTCGATAACCGGAGCCCTGGTGGAATCAACACAACGCCCTGGCGTCGGAGCGAGTTGCATTGCGGAGATCCAGCTCCCCGGCTCCGACCGGCCGATCAGGGTCCCCTCCCGCGTCGTCCGGCACACGGATCATGCACGAGAGTTCAAATCCGGGTTCGCCCTGCACTTTCTCGAGCTCAGTCCTGAAGAAGCCCAAAGGATCGCTCAGCTCAACGCATGACGCATCTCCAACGGCAGGGCATCACGTTTGCAAGACTCCCTGACGGAACGGTGGAATTTCTGGATTGTGCGCGGCTGCCTCCAGGCTACGAGCAACGAGCTCCCGCGTTTGCCGTGGATCGATGATCTCATCGACCCAGAGCCGGGCCGCTCCATAGCGTGGATCCAGCGCCTTCCGGTACCGCTCCTTGATCTCGGCGAGCAGCTGTTCCTTCTCCTCCTCGCTGACATCCTTGCCCCGGTTCTTCAGCTGAATGGCCAGCAACGTTTTCGATGCCTGATCACCACCCATCACCGAGATGCTCGCCGACGGCCAGGCGTAAAAGAACCTGGCGCCATACGCCCGGCCACACATCGCATAATTCCCAGCCCCGTATGAGTTGCCAACGAAGACCGTGATCTTCGGCACCACCGAGTTTGCCACGACGTTGACAAGCTTGGCTCCGTTCTTGATGATCCCTTCCCGCTCCGACTTTGAGCCCACCATGAATCCGGTGACATCCTGAAGGAAGAGCAGAGGAATCCGTTTCTGATTCATCAGCTCAACGAAGCGGGCGCCTTTGTCAGCAGCATCGGAGTAGATGACACCGCCGATCTGCATCTCGCGCTCGTTCGGCTCCAGGCCCCGCCTGCGATAGACGATCTGCCGCTGGTTTGCGACGATCCCGACGGCCCAGCCATCGATCCTGCCGGTGCCACAGATCAGGCTCTTCCCGTACGTCGCCTTGTACTCGACAAACTCCGATCCATCGAGGAGCCGCGCCAGGATCTGGTACGTGTCGTACGGCCGGCCCCGGTCCACAGGTACGATCCCCAAGAGCTCTTCGGGGTCTGCCTTGGGCTCTCGCGGTTCGACCCGGTCGAACGGCGCACGCCCTCCATCTGACAGCTCGCCGATCCGGGCCCGGATATGCTCGATCGCAGCCATGTCATCCGGGAAGCGGTCGTCGACGACACCGGAAATGTCCACCTGGACCTCGGCTCCACCCAGCGCCTGATTGTCGATCTGCTCGCCGATGGCCGCCTTGACGAGGTGTGCGCCCGCCAGAAAGATCGTGCCGGTTCCCTCGACGATCAGCGCCTCGTCCGACATGATCGGCAGATAGGCGCCACCGGCCACGCAGGAACCCATAATCGCCGCGATCTGGTAGATCCCCTCCGCCGAGAGGCGTGCGTTGTTGTAGAACGCCCGTCCAAAGTGATCGCGATCCGGGAAGATCTCATCCTGCATCGGGAGGAACACACCCGCCGAATCAACCAGATAGATGATCGGCAGGTGGTTTTCGAGCGCGATATCCTGTGCACGGAGCACCTTCTTGCACGTCAGCGGAAACCAGGCTCCCGCCTTGACCGTTGCATCGTTGGAAACGATGACACACTCGCGTCCCTTGATCCTGCCCAGCCCGATGACAACCCCCGCCGACGGCGCCCCACCCCACTCCTCGTACATCTCCCACGCGGCAAACGTTCCGAGCTCGAGGAAGCTGGTTCCCGGGTCGATCAGCGCCTCGACTCTCTCCCGTGCGAGCATCTTTCCTTTCGCCCGCTGCTTTTCCGCGGCTTTTTCGCCCCCGCCTTGGCTGATCGTGTTCCGCTGGGCATCGAGGATTCTCAGCTCGTTGAGCCAGTAATCCCGGTTCTGCTCGTACGCAACGTCGTGCTTGATCTCACCGCCAACTGTTTTTGGCATCTCTCCTCCTTCAGCACACGCCCACGATTGTACCCGTTCGAGCACCTTCGCCGGCGATTCCGGCACGACGGAAACCCCGAAGCGCGCCGGGATACCTCCCCGGTCACAGCAAGGGAGCGCCGGAGCTATTCCTCAACAGACCGCCCGTCAATGATGTTCGAAACGGCGACGCATCTCGATCAGAAACTGCCGCTCTTCCGGCGTCAGCATCTCAGGACCCTCGTCCCGCATTTTTTCGCTGAGCCGTTTGAGCTCCCGTTCCTCGCGGCGGCTCAACACCGGAGGCAACGCGAGCTCGCCACGGCTGACCGCGTCTTCGATTTTTGGTTTGAGCCAGGCGTAGTACAGGACCGCTCCTGCAAGAGCGCCACCAAGATGTGCCCCGTGGGCGATCGGCAGCCCCCCTCCATGGCGCTGGATGAACAGACCCCAGAGATCCCACACGACGAACGCCATGACGCCGATGAACGCCGGAATCGGGATGATGCCCAGCAGGAGGATCTTCTGTTTTGGAAAGATCAGGGCGTACGCCATCAGCAAGCCGGTGATGGCGCCAGATGCGCCCAGCGCCGGGACCTGTGGCTGATGCAGAAACCACTGGGCAACGCCACAGTAGCTGAGAGAGCTGACGATCGCTGCGATCAGGTAAAAAGACACGAAGACGCGAACGCCCCACAGCCGCTCGAGGACGGCACCGAAGCTCCACAACACGATCATGTTGATCGCAAAGTGCCAGAAGGCGCTGTGCGAAAACGCCGAGGTCAGAATCGTCCACCAGAGCCCGTGCGCGAGATGGTACGGACTGATGAGAAAGTTGACGATCATGAAATCACGCCACGCCTGACTCTGCGCCGCAAGCTGCCACATGAAAAAGACAATGAGGTTCAACCCGATGATGACTGGAACCGCCCGTAACGGCCGCTTCCACCACGGCTCTGGACCGCGGGGCGTCAAGCCCCCAGGTTCGTGACCCACACTCGTCGACGACGGACTGTACTCCGGGACCGGTGTCTCACTCATGCGGGCCATTATGCACGTCACCGCTGCCGTGAGCCAGCCAGGCGCGCACGCACCGCCTCGACTGGCAGCACGGACGCCATTGGCAGCGCGGGATCATGCCGGCCTGTGAGCTGGGCGGACGTCGAGGGAAACATCGAGCGCCGGGGCGCTGTGGGTCAGGCGCCCAACCGAGATCACGTCCACCCCCGTTCCGGCGACGGCACGTACCGTGGCGAGCGTAACCCCACCCGATGCCTCCGTCAGCGCTCGTCCGCCAACGATCTCGACGGCCCTCCGCAGTGTAGGCACATCCATGTTGTCGAGCAGGACCGCATGTGCCCCGGCCGCCAGCGCCTCGTCGAGCTGATCCAGCCCGTCGACCTCGACCTCGATCATGACGGTGTGGCCGAGCGCTGTCCTGGCTCGCCCAACGGCTGCGGCCACTGAGCCCGCCAGCGCGATGTGGTTGTCTTTGATCAGGACGGCGTCATCCAAGCCAAACCGGTGGTTCGAGCCGCCGCCGCACCTGACGGCGTACTTCTCGAGCGTTCGCAGCCCGGGAGTTGTCTTGCGTGTATCGACGATCCGGACGCCGGTCCCTGCCACCGCCTCGACGTAGGCCGCGGTCAGCGTCGCGATCCCGCTCAGGTGCCCGAGCATGTTGAGCGCCGTGCGCTCGCCGGTCAAGATCGGCCGGGCCGGGCCTTCGAGCTCGACGATTGCTTCACCGGGCCCAACATCGACGGCATCCGGTGTGACGATCCGGCATCTGACGTCTGGATCAAGCCTCTCGAAGACGGTACACACGATCCCGGCTCCGCAGATACGCCCACGCTGCCTCGCCACGATGGCCGCTTGAATGATCGAGCCTGGAGGAATCACCGCATCCGTGGTCAGGTCGCCGCCCACGCCGAGATCTTCCTGCAGGGCTGTCTCGATGACTGGGATGACGACACGATCGAGCGGCGGCATCGTTGGCCGGCCGCCGTTGCCGAAACCGTTCATACGGACACCTCCAGACCGGCATGGGCGATCGGGTGGGCGACCGTTCCGGAAACCCGCCACAGATGGTTCTCCGCAGGATCGATGACGAGCCGGTACGGTGGTTCCGGAGCACCGGCTGGCGCATCGCTCCGGAAGTGTGCGCCACAGCTCCCCCGCCGGGCGCGAGCCGCCATGACGATCAAGCGGGCCGCCTCGAGCTCGTGGCGCAGGCGGACGGCCGGTACGGTGAGCGAGGACCGCATGCGCTCGATCTCTCCGGCGGCGGTATCGAGGCCGGCACCATCCCGTTCAACCCCGGCGTACCGCCACATCAGATTCCGGAGCCTGCGCCGGACGCTGGTCACGCGCGCATCCGGTTCGGTGGCCGTCACCGCCGCCAGGCTAGCCACACGGCGTGCCGGTACCGGAAGGATGGCGCTTTCGATATCCTGTCCAACTCGCCATCCGAAAACCAGCGCCTCCAGGAGGGAGTTGCTCGCCAGGCGGTTGGCCCCATGCAGCCCCGTGCACGCGGCCTCGCCGCACGCCCAGAGCCCGGGGATCGAGCTCCTCCCCCACGTGTCGGTCAGCACACCACCCATGTGGTAGTGGGCCGCCGGAGAGACGGGGACCGGCTCGCGCGTTGGATCGAGCCCGCGGCTCTGGCAGATGCCCCAGACCGTCGGAAAGCGCTGTGCGAAGCGCTCTCCAAGTCTGGTCGCATCGAGAAAGACCTGCCGGCCCGTCCGCTGCGCCCGCCAAATGGCGCGGGCGACAACATCTCGCGGCGCGAGATCACCGTCCGGATGGACCCCATCCATCACCCGGCTCCCCTCACCATCGATCAGCACCGCCCCGTCGCCCCGGAGCGCCTCGGTCAGCAGCGCCATCGGATCGCTCCCATCGGCGAGCGCCGTAGGATGAAATTGCACCATCTCGAGGTCGGCCAGGCGCGCGCCCGCCTCCGCGGCCATGCCGAGCGCCGCGCCACCGCCGGGGCCGGGGTTGGTCGTGTGCGCGTAGAGCCGCCCTGCGCCCCCCGTGGCCAGCACAACGGCCGGTGCCGTGATCACGAGACATCGCCCCTCGGCATTGGTGGCGGCGACGCCAACGCAGCGGTCCCCATCGAGGAGGATACGTTCGGCGCTCCAGCCGGTGACGATCCCAACGTTGGGTTTTGCGGCCACCGCCGCCGCCAGCGCGCGGACGACCTCCGCACCCGTCGCATCTCCCGCCGCATGCACGACGCGCCGGCGTCCATGGGCCGCCTCGCGCCCGCGGGCAAGCCGTCCATCGGCCTCCCGGTCGAAGCGCGCCCCAATGCGGAGGAGCTCACGAACACGTTCCGGGCCCTCACGCGTCACAAGCCGGACGACATCCGGATCAGACAGACCGGCGCCGGCAGCTCTCGTGTCGGCGGCGTGCAGATCCGGGTCGTCGTCTTCGCCGAGCGCCACGGCGATCCCGCCCTGAGCTGCAGGGCTCGATCCTCCCTCCCCCGGCGCCGTCTCGCTGAGCATCAGGACCTTCCGGCCGCCGATGTGCAGCGCCACAGAAAGACCCGCAACGCCGGTCCCGAGAACGACGACGCCGGTGCGCATCTCCTCTACGGCACATGGCGTCATTTGGAGCCCCCTCGTCCAACCTCGAGCATCCGTTCGACCGACCGTCTAGCACGCGCCGCAATCTCCGCCGGGATCTCGACGCGGAACTGGGTTTTCTCGAGCGCCTGCACAATCTTCGTCAAGGTGATCCGTTTCATGTACGGGCAGACCGGCTCGACCGTCTCAAACGCCGTGCGAGGGAAACGGGAACGCAGGTTGTCCGTCATCGAAGCCTCCGTGATCAACGCGGCCTGAGCCGGATGGTGTTCCTCCAGATACCGGATCATGCCGGCTGTCGATCCCACCACGTCGGCTTCGTCCAGCACGGCGCGTGGACACTCCGGATGGGCGATGACCACGCCACCGGGCGTCCGCTGCCGGTACGCACGAATCTGCCCGGGATCAAACTGCTCATGCACCTCGCAGCTCCCACGCCACCGGACGATCTCAACGGACGTCTCCCCGGCAACCCACTCCGCGAGGTGTCTGTCCGGGATCAGTATCACGCGATCGACGCCGAGCGACTCGACAACGGCAACGGCGTTCCCAGACGTGCAGCAGATATCTGACTCGGCCTTGACCTCGGCCGGGGTGTTGACATAGGTCACCACCGGAAGACCAGGGTATCTCCGGCGCAGTTGGCGCACATCCCCGGCGGTGATCGAATCGGCGAGTGAGCATCCCGCCTCGGGATCGGGGATCAGGACGGTTCGATCGGGATTGAGGAGCTTTGCGGTCTCAGCCATGAAGTGCACGCCGCAGACGACGATCAGATCCGCATGGGAATCGGCCGCGCGCCGCGCCAGCTCGAGCGAGTCACCAGTGACGTCGGCAACCCTGTCGAAGATCTCTGGAACCTGGTAATTGTGCGCAAGGATCACTGCGTTGCGCTGACGTTTGAGCGCGTTGATCCTCATGATCAGCATCTCAACCGCTTCTGGTTCGAGATCCGGCATCGTCACGCGAGCCTGTTGCTCGCGATGTTCTTTGCGTTCTTCAATGATGTGTGTGCTCATCAGCCCTCCGGCCATTATACTCATAGTGAGTATAATGGCCCGTAAAGAAGAAACCGGCATCGCCGGCCCACTTATGCTAACTCTGAGTATAGCTGCTGTCAACACCTCTGCGGAACGCACCGGGCAGACCAACACCGGGCGCCTGCCGCTCACGAAGCACCTCCCGCCGGAACCGGAACAACTCCGCCGGACGGCCCCCGGTCATTGGCTCGATCAAACCGGTGCCTTCGACAAGTCCCCCCCTGTCAACCAGGCGCCTGAAGTTCTGCTTGTGAAGCCGCACCCCAGCCAGAGCCTCGACCGTCCGTTGGAGCTGAAAGAGCGTGAACGTCTCGGCAACGAGCTCAAAGACGACCGGCCGGTATCGGACCTTGCCCCGCAACCTCCCCAGGGCCGTCGCAAGAATCCTGCGATGGTCGAATGCCATCTCCCGGCCAACCCTCCGCTTTCCGGGCGCCGCTTTCGCGTCCCTCGTTGCCTCGGCGACCAAACCGGCCTCGAACAGCAGCTCGTACCGCTCCAGCACGCGTTCGCCGTTCCACGGCGTCCCAGCCAGCCCGAACGTCACTTCGGCACGCTCCCGCCGGTCGGCCTCCTCACTGCGATCGCGGCCGATCCACTCGCGCAGGGCCGGCTCGATCTGCCGATGGAGCACGCGCGGCGGTCCACTGCGCCAGTCCTCCCATGGGAGGTACTCATAGACGCCACGCCATCGTGCCTTCAGATGCCCTGGAATCACGTTCTCACGAACGAGCGCAAGGTAGGCGACCGAGATGACGCGCGGCCCACCGGAGCGCTCCCGTGGATCCCGAAACCGGTCTCCAAACGTGTAGAGCTGCTCGACGTATCCGAGCTCAATCCCCGCGTACGCGCGCACCCATCGCCGCAGCGCCAGCTCGAGCGTCCGGTCCCCCGCCGGATCGAGCGGCCCCGTCGGCAGACCGTCCAGGCGTGGCGAAGGATGCTCGTCCTCGGCCAGCCCGCCACCCTCGATCGGGCCGCCGGCCGGAAACGACACCGTCAACACGCGGGGCTGCTCATCGGTGACCGCCAGGATCACCGCGTTGAGACCCACGACCAACGCGGGTGCAGACATCGGTTTCGCCTCACTCATTCCGGCTCTCCCTCTCATCCTCCGGTCCCACGCCGGTCCTGTCAAGCGGGCTCCCGGCGCACTCACTCCCTGATCGGCTTCAATCGTTGCCTCTCAACGAACAGAAAGGGTGGTACGGGAAAGATCTTGCGCAACATCCTGACGTCACGTTGCTTCAAGTACATCTAGGCGAATCCTTGTTTGTCCACCGTTCTAATGCCTCGCACCAGGGCATAGGGGTGCTCAGGGCTGGATCGATGTCAACCACCATGAGCACGTGTCTGTCAAGCCCCGGCGTTTCTCCAGGTACCCCACACATCCATCAAGCCACAATGCCCCGTTTCCAGCTACCGGGAGGCCGGACAAGGGTTCGTTCAGGAACCCGGCGTGTAGACGGCATCGCCGCTGTTTTGGTCTACAACAGTGGCATAACTTCGGAATGAGCCTCCCGTTCCACGCTGATTGATCACAACGTACCCTCCTGAAGCTGCGTTGACTCCAAGAGCGGTCAGGGATGACTGTTTCTGCTCGTACGGCTGCAGGGTCCAGTTGGCCGAACCTAGCGAGCTTCCGTGATTCCCATAGACGCTGACGATCAGGTCAAGCGCCACTCCCGAGGTGTTGAGCACACCAATATTGGTCCGGTGAGCATCGTTCTGGTAGATACCCGGGATGGTCACGACCTGAGCACCATTGCCCCGGCCCACTGCGCGAACACCTTGGCCGTAAGAGCCAGACCCATTGGGATTGGGTGTGAAGGTGTAGCTTGTAGCCACGAGAAGGACATCGGGCAGATCATCCCCTCTCGCTGTCGCGGTGAGGTAGATACCGCCCGTCTTTCCTGTGGCACCGAGACGTGCGACCAGATCCTGCACCTCGAGAAATCCCCAGGCGGGGACCGTCCCGAGGGCAGTAAGACTGGAAAGTGCCTCCGAGTTGTCCTTCCCCTGGGGCAGAAAGGCCCCTTGGAGCTCCAGCGGCACCGCAGTCCGGTTCGCGAACCATCCCGTGGTGGTCCAGAGGGTGCCGTTTCTCCCATGGGCCGAGGCGGCAGCGGGGATGAACAGCTCCTGCCGGTTCGTTGGAACACCCACAGGCGTCAGTACAATATCGTCGAAATACGCCACACCGGGCCGCGTCTCGTTCTCCAGATTCGGTGTTGCCACCATGAGTTCCACCTGTGCCGTCACGGCGCCGGCCGGCGCTGCTATGTCAGCGCTTCGCTCCATCCAGCCACCTCGCTGGGTCACGGTGGAGCCGGCGACCTGGCACGTTCCAACCTCGTGGCTGTCGGTGTCCAACCAGCATACGAAGACCGCGCCCCAGGTCGCCAGGTTGTCTGCAAAGTCGGGCAAGTACATGCTGCCGCCCAGAGTGTAGGTGGTTCCACCGGTCACCGGCACACTCTGGACCGGCCCCATTCCGCCGCCCTCCCAGCACGAAAGCCGGATTTCCAGACATCCTTGACCCGAGCCTCCCGCCAGCGTGCTGCCTACATCGGGGTGGTACACGATTTCAAATTTACTCGCCCAGTCGGTCCACCCTTCGATCCCGTGGTCGAAGGCGCCGTTGGTGATCAGGTTCTGCGCGCCGGCCGGGGCGACGGCCGCAACCAGCGCGGCGCCGAGAACGCAGCGACGAATCCATCCGGTGACGTCGAGCTTCCGCATGTTGACCTCCTCGTTTGTCATTCTTTACGGCGAGCGCCTTCGCCCGGTGGTTCAGGCTGAAGATCCAGGCCGGCCTCCAGTGGTCTTACCGGCCCGTCCCGGCCTTTTCCGCTCCCTGACGTCGCAGCTTCTCGATCCGGGCTTCGAGGCCCCTGCCTTCGGGCTGACCGTAGACCTTCGGGACGAGGTAGGTCCCTTGCTCCTCCTCGGGTTTGACCTCCTCCACCGGAATGCGGTGAGCGTTGGCCCATGGATCATGACGGATCCCAGTTACTTGCCAGGAGACCTTGACCTCTGCCAGGTTGGTACGGACGACGAAATAGCCATCGTGGATCTCCTCGGCAACGATGGCCTGGGCGAACTCTCCGATGACCGTGAGCTGGTAGCGGAAGTCGCGGTTCAGCGCCTCGAAGTACTGCGGCAGGTGCACGACGGCGTACCCGTTCGCATCGGTCCGGACGTTCCCGTTGTAGATGTCCATCATGTCCGGTGACTCCACGAAGGAGTGGGAGAGGTACTTGTGCTCCGGATCCAACGGATGGTCGATCTTGAAGCTGCCGCCGTACTTGCTGACATTTCCAAATACGCTGAGATCGCCATTGACGCTAACCTTGCCATTGAAAGATCCCGCATATCCGTTGGAACTCTCGGCATAGATGCCGTACGCATCGGAGCCAGGGCCTGACACGGCGATGACTCCAGCTCCACTGCTACTTGTGGCCTTGCCGACAACTCCAGCAGATCCATAGTTGTAGGACCCCCCAAGGAATCCAGACGCTCCATTGCCAGTATTCCGTCCGAAGACACCATATCCACTGGAGCTCGAGTTGACACCATAGACACCGGAATAGCTCGCCCCCTGTGACTCGCCTTTGACCCCATCGCCGGAGGTGCTCATTCCATGGACCCCTCTCCCACTGGTGCTGGCCCCAAAGATCCCGGTGTTGGTATTGCTGACACCTTCAACACCGATGCTGGTGTTGGACGAGCCCTTTACACCGATGTTGCTGGTGCTGGTCCCAAAGACCCCGGTGTTGGTATCGGACGAGCCTTTCACACCGATGCTGCTGGTGCTCTCTCCGCGGACTCCAATGCCGCTCCCACTCTTTCCGAGCATTCCGCTGCCGCTGGTCGTAACCCCCACGACACCGAATCCCGTCGTACTCTGACCGTGAACGCCCTCGCCGGAGGGGCCAGATCCTACCACCCCCCAGCCCCCGCCTACCGTGTTGGTGCCGCCCACACCTGCGGCGTAGGGGTTGTGCGAACTTCCGCTGACTCCGTTGCCCGTCTGGCTTTCCCCCACCAGAGCGGTTCCGCTGTTGATCACGCGGAACGCTGGCTGCGAGGAGCTGTTGGCCGTTCCGGCGTAGGGGAGCTGAAGGCCGCCGGCGCTGACGTTCTTCCAGAGGAGGTTGGCCCCATCGGTCCCCAGCACCTGGCCGTTGCTGCCACCGGAGGCGGCCAGCTTGGACTTGGCCACCGCGCCGTTAGCGATCTTCGCACTGGACACGCCTCCATCGGCGATCTTGGAAGAGGTCACGGCGCTGTTTGCGATCTTGGCAGTGGTCACGCCGTTATCAGCTATCCCCAACGGACTCGATGAGGTCCCATCACCGGCCAGCGTCGCATCGTGCGCCACCTGTGTCAGCCCGGAGCCCGAGCCCTGCGTCGTTAGCTCGTACTCCATCTCCAGCGTCGACGGATCCTGACTGACCGTCCCGTTTCCCACCATCGACGCAAAGGTCAGCACTTTCCCAGATCCCGACAGCACCTTGACGTCCCACCGGCCACCATCAACGGCCGCTCCTGAGTGAAACGCATGCATGCTGACCTGCACCGGCTCGTACGGCGCGAGCCTGTACGTCTTCGATACAACCTCCGTCCCGTCCCGGTTGTACAGCGTCACCTCCACCGTCGCCGTGCCCCCCGCCGTCTCAACCAGCGCAAAGTTGCTCCGGAAGCTCCCGTTTGCCGGGTTCGTGATCCCCGGAATCGACGTCTTTTTGCCCGTGCCAATCGCAAGCTCCGACGGCATTCCCGCGATGAACTGTCCCTGCGAATCCGCAAGCCCCGCCGCCGTCAGGTTGTACGACCGCGCCGAGACGACGATCTTCCGGTCGCTCTGAAACCGCAACGCACCGATCGCGCTGCTCAGCCCGAAGAGATCCTCGTACACGTCCCCGAGCTTCAACGTCTCACCGGGATCGACCGTCACCGTCTGCTGCACCGGAGACAGATTCGACTGATCCCGGACGAGGAAGCTGACCGTCACGTGCGCCGTCTGGGTCGCCGGATTGTGAATCCACACCGTCGCGTACCACTGCGACCCGTTCTGACCCGCCGTCCGCGCCAGCGACGGCTCCCACAGATCCGTCCCTGAAATACCCGCCCAGCTCAAGCCCGCGAGCAGAAACGCCACACCCAGAACAATAATGAGAGCTCTCTTCGCCATGTCTTTCTCCCCTTTCTGTAGAACCCGTGAAGGGCATCTTCGAGCATTCGTTTCAGACCATGTATCGCTCGAAGCTCTCAAATCCCTCACCCATCCCTGAAAAAGTCCGCTATCCACCCTCTCCCGGCCGCCGGCGAGCGTACGGTCAAGGAACCAGAAGCCCTGTGGGAAGAAGGGGTCAAAAGGAGAAACAAACGAGATCTCGAACGTCCCTCTCAAGGAGCCGGGAGCACGGTTGAGAAAACTGTTCTCAGTGTCTTGAGCCGATCATTCGTGATCCCATCCTGGTCGTCACACGACCGAGCCGGGAGCCGGAGCCCATCCTCGAGACGGTCCTCAGAGGACCAGCCGCACCACTCCAATCATGAAGATGGCCATGATGGCGATACCAACAGGAACTCCCCATGGGATCGAGCCTTTGCGAGCACGTAGAGGCCGGGCATCGCCGTTTCCCAAAACAATAACGCCAGCCCATCCGGACGGCGGCATACCACCGTCCATCGCGGCTCTCCGGGCCGCTCTCAAAGCGCCGGCAACACTCTGTCCCCGGCCCAGCTCCTTCGAAACATCGCCTAGGAGCTCCGCGGCCTCCTGATCCTCCAGCGGCCACAGGCTGGCCAGAACCGAGCCGGCTCCGGCCTCCAGGAAAGCCCGGGCCAGGCTCTGGGCCCCCTCCCCACCCAACAACTGCCCCGAGGAGCTGCTACACGAGGAGAGGATGACCAGCTGGCCGTCGAGCTTGAGCGATGGGATTTCCCGGACCTGGAGGAATCCGTCCTCTCTCTCGTCACCAGGCGCCAGGATGATGGCCGAGCGCTCCGGCTGCTCCTCGTCTACCACGGCGTGGGTCACCAGGTCGAGGATCCCGTAGCCTTCGAGGGACATCTGCTTCAGGGCGGCCTCGCTGGCCTCGGCGCCGGAGAGGATTTGACTCCCCCGGCCGGCCGCGTGCCGCAGCCTCCGAGCCTCCTCCTCCGCGTGCGGGAGGGGGGCGAGATGGAGGCCGCTGCGCCAGGGACCGGCGGATCTCAAGCTACCCTTCCCTTCGGGACGGCTACCCACGTCCGGTGCGCAGAAGATCAGGGCTGCCGACCGGGGTTCCCGGCCGACCGGCAGACTCGAGCTCTTGAGCTGCATCCAGACGGCCGCCGAGGGCACGATGGAGATCTCGTACCGGCGGCCAATGGGATCGGCGGTCATCGTTGGGCGCAATGCGCCGAAGGGACAGCGAAAGAGCACATCGTCCGGAACGATCACCAAGCGATGAACCGCTTTCGGCAACGCCGCCAACGCCTGGCCGAGCAGGTCGTGGTACAGCCGGACTGAGGCCCGAAGACCGTCCGCCGCTGAGTTGTTATGGAACCTCAACAATCCTTCCAGGATCTCCACCCGTCCCCGCAGCTGCCTCCGGGCGTCCAGGGCGATCGCCTGGATCCGGTCCTTGGTGACGAGGATCAGCCAGGACCTTCCGATCTCGAGCCGAGGTTCCGCCCACGGTTCGCCGTCCCAGAGCTGGTAGGAGAGGAGGGCCTGGCCGGGCTCCAGCAACATCTGGATCTTGTGGAAATTGGGGATCGCGTCGCCAGAGGGAGGGGGTTCGGGGAACCGCTGTTCCACCCGGTCCCTGAGGCTCGCCTCCTCCTCCTCAAGATCCTGCAAGCTACACAGTGCGGCCCTGCGATCCGCCGTGTCCAGCTCGGGATCTGCCAAGCGCTTCTGGGTTCCTGCGATCTGTGTCAGCACGGACTGACGCTGGCGGTACAGTGCACTTTCCATCATGGGGCTGGAGGCCTCCCGCGGCGTCACCAGCCGCTCCAGCAGCTCACGCGCACGGAAGCGCTCGATGGTACGAAAGGCCAGCTCTCGATTTGCCTGGGGGTCACGAGCGGCGCGTGAGCGGGCGAGCAGCAGGCCGGCGAGCCGGTAGTAAAGGAAACCCCAGTGGGAGAACGCCTGCGCCCGGACCGTGCCACGGACCAGCGGTGCCCGAAGGCCTTCGATAAACGCGAGAGCTTTTTCGTGAGCCTGCACCGCCTCCTCCGGTGTCCCGTACAACGCCTTCAGGCGCGCCTCCGAAGCCAGGACCTCGCCCACAAGGAAGCGGTGACCCGTCGCCTCGGCCCGTTCCTCGGCTTCGTGGTAGAACCTGGCCGCCCGGCCAGAGAACGACGCGCCCATGCCGGCCAAGGCATCTCCGGAGAACTGGAGGGACTCGATCTCCACCTCGTGCAGGTCATGACGGCGCGCGATCTCCCGGGCCATTCTGAAGTGGCGCAGCGCGACCCGGCCCTCTCTTCGCCGTCCCATGACGTTGTGGATCGCCGCCTCTGTGTCGGCGTTGCCGCCGCGGATGGCCAACGCAAGTCCGCGGTCCAGGAGATCCTGGAGCTCCTCCGGCGGCATCTCTCCCTCGTGCACCAGCTCAATGCCGCAGAGGGCCATATTGGAGAGGGGGATCGTCTCACCCCAGACATCCCCCGCCCGGGCCCGCAGGTGGGCCGCCTCCTCCCAGGCCGCGTAGGCCTTCCGGAAGCGGCCCAGATACCAATAGATCCCCCCCAGATTGTTCATCACCGAACACTGGATGTCGTACTCGCCATCGGGAAAGACGACCTTCTTCGTCCGAAGCAGAAGATGCAGGGCGGTGGAGTAGTCACCTCGCACCTGGGCCAGCACAGCTTGCACCGACCATAGACGCGCCTCCATCCATGGTTTGCCAGTTCTTCTGGCCGCCGGAAGGCATCGAGCGATCAATCTCTCAGCATCTCCGAGCCTGCCCTGATCAATGAGAATGTAGGCCAGGATCTCACCGGCATAGGCGACACCAAAGTTATCTCCGGTGGATCTCATTCCATCTATTGAACGTAAGAAATCCTTTTTCCACCCAGACCGGCCCTGGAGCTGATCCAACCACGCGATGAACATCCCAATCCGGTGGCCCCGCGGGTACCGCTGGTAGCACCACTGAAGCAGAGCGCGAGCGTCATCCCGACGAGCTGGGTGGTTCCGCCCATACAGAAAAACGCGGTAGTAGTTCAGGGCAACGCTGGGTTGCTGAACGATGGCGGTCCGGTAGCTTTCGAGCGGGGGTGGCAGAGTCCTGGCGGCCGTCACCGGGCCTAGCAGCATGACCACCACGATCAGAAAAGCGTGCCACCGATTGAGCATCAAGCTGGGCGTGGTATGTCGGGAATGTCCCGCAGGGCAGACCACGGCTACGGTCCGTCCTGAAGCAGATACCCGAGGGCGGTGGAGTGGACCGTGGAGCCGCCCAGAATGAGGCAGAGGCTGGCTTGGCACAGTGCTGGCGATGCCGGTGTGCCCCAATCCACGCCGCCGCCCAAACCGGGAGCATCAGCACCGTCACCGCTCACCATTGCACGCTTCCACTGTTCATCTATCTCCATACTAGCTCAATCCATTCTGACATTTCTCAAGTCGGGATTGAGGGCGTTGCGCTGCCGGGAAGGCCAATGAGGATCGAGAGATCCGAAGGCGGCGGCTTCGGCTTCACCCCAGGAAATGGCGAAATCGCAGGTTGCTCCCTGGAAAGCCGCCGAAACGGCGAAACCACGCGAAGAAACCCGAGCGACCCGCACGACTAGGCAGAGCGTCTCTGCCCCCTTGTGCCTCTGTGGTGCTCTTCTCTCTGCGCCCCGCGATCTCCGCGGTTAGATTCTGCAGATGAGTCTTCACGAGATGGGAACAGTGTTGAACTCATCTGAGCATTCCTCTGCGAACCTCTGCGCCCTCCGCGGTTGCGTTTTTCTCGCGGTCGTTTCCCCGCCCAGATTCTTCGTCGGCTCCGCCTCCTCAGAATGACATTGGGGGGAAAAGGCTCCGCCTCCTCAGAATGACATTGGGGGGAAAAGGCTCCGCCTCCGCAGAACGACACCCTTCCTTGTCATCCTGAGTGGTGCGCCGAAGGCGCGCCGCGAAGGATCTCGCCACATCTCAACGAACAGCAATTGGATCATCGGGAAGAAGCTTGCGTAACATACTGACACGTTGCCATTTCGAGAAACCGTACCTGAATCCCTGTTCGTCCACCGTCTCGGTGCCCCCACCCAGGGACATGGGTACTCAGAATGACGCCTCTTCCTGTCATCCTGAGCCTATTACTCCCTCCCAATGTCATCTTGAGCCTATTACTCCCTCCAAATGTCATCCTGAGCCGAAGGCGAAGGATCTGGGAGGGGGGCCCGGAGGCACCGGCCATGCCTTGTCGCCTCTGTGTCCAGGACATGCTCGCGCACCTCGCCAAAACCCCAGAACTGGCGACAGTGTTGAATAACTGCTACGGACGTGGAAACAGGAATAGCCTCGTCCCCACCTGTCCCGCAAAGAAGCGGCGCACACCGCAACAACCTCGGATTCTCATTTTCCGCAAATCGATCCGATTCTGGCCTACAATAGAACCAGTGGCACAACAAAAAACCTCCAAAGACCGGTCTGACTCATGGTCGCTGGGCGTTGAGGAGACGAAGCTTCTCATCGACAGGGTACGTTCCGCTGTCCGGCGTTGTTGTCCCCCCTATCTAGCATCCCAGGCCGAGGACATCGCCCAGGAGGTTCTCGTCCAGCTTGTGCGGAAGCTCGGGCAGGGTGAGGGGAAACTCTCGTTCTCGTCGATATACCTCATGAAGGCGGCTCACGGAGTCACGGTGGATGAGATCCGCCGCCGGAGCCGCCGCCAGGAAATCACGGTCTCGGAGGGTGAGATGACGGGGCACAGGGACAACATGCTGGATCCCGAGCGGGAGGCGTTCGGACGTTCATTGGGACGCGAGATCCGGTGCTGCCTCGATGGCATCGTCCCCGCACGCCGGATGGCCCTCACACTGTACCTTCTCGGCTGCTCCGTTCCCGAGATCGCCCACCGCCTCGGCTGCCCGGTAAAGAGTGCGGACAACCGCGTCTATCGTGGCATGAAGAACCTGAGGGAGTGTCTGGAGGCCAGGGGAGTGAAGCCATGAACGACGAAAGAACGGAACGGAACACGCTCCGCCGGCTGCAAACGGCGTTTTCGGGTCAAGAATGGCTTCCCTCAGAAGAGGAACATCCGGATGCAGAAAAGCTATGGGCGTCGGCGGCCGGTGAACTGGATCCAACCGACGATCACCTCATCATGCTCCATCTGTCGCGGTGTGCTTCCTGTGCTTCCAGCTGGCGCCTGGCCCGGGAGATGCTCTCGTCCGCTGAGATCACCTCAATTCCCAACACATCAAGCGTCCCGCAACATCGCGCGTGGTCGCACCGCCTCGAGGTTCTGGCAGCAGCCGCAGTTCTCATGATCGGCGTTGGATTGGGCTTCCTCCTCATCAACCATAGCCGCGAGCCATCCCGGCCAGTCTACCGCCAGCAAAGCCAGATGATCCGCATCATCGCCTCGCCAGCTACGAGGATTATGCCCAGGAGTGCGTGCCGGCTTCGATGGGACGGCGGTCCCACTGGGACACGCTACGATCTGACCGTGACCGGTGAAAGTTTGGAAACCATCTGCCTTGCCAAGGGATTGATGAAACCCGAGTATCTCGTTCCGGCGCATCGTATCCCTCCGTCGGCCCACGAAATCCTCTGGCGTGTCACCGCGCATCTCCCAACCGGGGAGATCATCCGATCGGAAACCTTCCGGTCGGCCCTGATCGATGAAACCTGCCGGCAGTGAGCCCGAGCTCTTGAGAAGAAGGCCGGCCACAACCTGGGCAGCGAAATGGCCCTTCCAGACCCACCCCAGAATGGCGTTTTCTCGTCCCGGAGGCGGTCTGGCAACGGAGATCATCACATGTGGCCCGACCCTGTCCGTAGGGCCACTGGCGCTACGATGGCATGTCCGCGGGCTTCCGGTCCAAGACTATTCGCAACCTCTTCTAAGCGTAAGATCGTCTGACACGAACCCCAATTACTGGATTGCGATTGGTGTCAGCCGCCCGGCCTCGCTGAGCCGAAGCACCATGCAGCGGTTCCGGATGAAAAGCCGGGAGCCCGGACTCCCGGGTGCGGGAAGTGGCGAGACGACCCATGGCACCGCTGCCGGAAGCAGGTTCGAGCCGACCGGTGTCATGGCGCCCGTCTGGAGACTGAGCTGCATACACGACGGAGCCTGGACACGTGATCCAGGATGCCGGTTGATCACGACGACCGCCGTTCCCGGGTCCGGCCCCGGTCCCAACATGAGCCAGCTCACCTTCTGCACCGTTCGCACCCACGTCACACCCATTGGTTCGACCCGAGCGATGATGCTTGATCCAAGCCGGGCCGTGCTCGCCGGAACGCTCCGCGACACGAGCAGCATGACCTGCTCTCCGAAGGGAAGGATCTGCCGGACCGGCCAGAGACCCTCCAGCGGCCTGGACCACACAACGTTTGGTTTGCCGGTACGCCTCACCACGAGATGTCCAGCTTTGCCTCCATCTCCGATGGCAAGAGCGACAACGTTTCCAGGCCCGCCGGCGGCTGTATCCATCCGGCGTGAAAGGTATGCAACGCCAGATTCCTCCCACACAACGTCACAGTGACGCCCGGTGGGCCCAAGATGCAGCGAAACCACCTTCATTCTGCCCCGCGCTCCCGTACCGTGCGAGCTCATCCCAAGCCACACGTCCCCCGTATCACTCACGCGAAGCCACTCGACCCGCAACAACCCGCCAAACTCCCGGCCGACGGTACGCGTCGTGACCCGCCGGCCACTTCTGAGATCCCACACACTGACCTTGAGGCCGAAGACTGCCGCCAGCATCGACCCCGAGGGCGACAGCGCCAACCCGAACCCGGACGGCCTCAACGGCGCAGGAACAACCCGCACCGTTTTGGGCGTGCGCGGTTGAACCGACGGGAGCGCCACAACGCGGATGTGCCCCGAGAGTCTCGACGCCCCCGTCTCTCTGTCCTCCCACCACGCGGCAAAGCGGCCGTCCCGGCTGAATGGCGCCTCCCCGCCAAGCTGCCACCACGTGCCGGACCAACGGCGCCATGCGCCGCTCGTGGTATCGAGCAGAAACGTCACCGGGAATGTGATACCCGCCCGGCGAGCTTGAGCCGCCACCAGCGCCCAGTTCCCTTCTGGAGCAGGCACGACCATCGCCACCTGTGTGATGTCGGCTGGCGCCGGGGCGTCGACCCACGCCAACCCTCCACAAAGCGCCAGCGTCAGCACACCAAGGGCGGTTACCGCCGTGACTCCACCCGCCGCCGCGGCCCGCCGGGCCTCCGTTCTTCCACGCACAGCCGCGACGGCACCCCCCGCGAGGAAGCTCACCGACCATACGAGCGGCAACGTGGCAAGCACGCCGTACCGCACGGCTCCGTCGACGTGGAGCATGAACGCCGCGAGCGGCATCACGATCATGTGGGCTTGAATGAAGAGCGCTCCAGCGACGGTGCCTGCTGTGAGGGCGAGCCAGGCCGACCGCGCGCGAAGCATGATCCTCACGAGCCCGGCCATTGCAATCACCCCAGGCAAGAGAAGCAGGAGCCAGGGCACAGGGGAGGGCCGCCGGAGGAACGCCAGAGTGGCGGCAGGATGCACGCACGCCAACGGTATCAGGACCAGCATCGGTGCTCCCAGGCTCAACATGAGCGCTGCGATCAACCGTCCCAACCAAAGTTGGAAAACCCCGATTGGCCGGGCCAAAAAGAAGCTTTCACGTCCGGAGGAGAGGCTGCCGCCGAGAATTGCCGAACCCAGGACGATGCTCGCAAATGCCATCACTGCGAGCGCAACGACTAGCGTCGAGACCTCACGAACGGTTTCCGGGTTCCATTGCTGCATACCCGGCGCAAAAGGAGAGATCAATGCCAGCACTCCCATCAGCAACGCGCCAGGAAAGACCAGCCAATTTCGCTTGAGCTCGTCCCAGGTGACTATGCTGACCGCTCTCATGCCACACCTCCGTTCCGGGCCATGCGTACGAAGATCTCCTCGAGGCCCGGATGATGCCCGAGACGTTGCTGCCACTCACGCTTGAGGCTTTCGATCGTGCCTTGGGCCACGATCACACCGCGCGAAACGATGGCCACCTCGTCCGCTAATCGCTCAACGCCGTCGAGATCATGGCTGGTCAGAAAGACCGTCGTGCCGCGGTCAGCAAGGTCCCGGATAAGCTCTTCGTACAGCTCTTGCCGGGCCACTGCATCGAGACCAAGTACCGGGTCATCGAGAATGAGCAGCCGCGGCCTCGCCGACAGCGCAAGGCAGAGCTGAAGCTGCGCCCTCTGGCCGCGAGAGAGCTCAAAAACCCTCCGGGTCCCGCACATTGCAAACCTCTCAAGCCGCCCGGCAGCCTGTTGCCGGTCCCACCCCGGGGACAGCCGCTCGCAGAACGCAATGACATCCTTGACCCGCCAGCCTGGCGGGGCATCCGGCGCCTCCGGAACAACTCCAACCTCCCGCATC
This sequence comes from Acidobacteriota bacterium, assembly GCA_015493585.1. GTDB lineage: Bacteria > Acidobacteriota > Thermoanaerobaculia > Thermoanaerobaculales > Sulfomarinibacteraceae > JAADFN01. Next base: position 4,014 of record WGCW01000076.1, on the reverse strand, counting down.
AGCATCGCCCGATCCTGCCACGGAGATTGGCCGAGCACCGTCACGGTGCCCGCGCGAGGCTGCAAGTGCCCGAGCAGGCAACGGACCAGCGTTGTCTTCCCGCTACCATTACGCCCCAGCAACGCGAAGACGCTTCCTTCCTCGACCGAAAAGGAAATCCCCTCAAGAACCTTCTTGCTGCCGAAGGCACATCTCAGCCCATCAACCACAATGACGTTCTTGCGCGGTTGAGGCATCATGCTACCCCTCCTCCCTTTGACCAGCGGAGCCGTCTTGAGGCCACGCACGCCTCACCGCTCCAAGCGCCTCGTCGAGCGAAACCCCAAGCCCTCCAGCCACCGTCACGTACCGCTCCGCTGCCAGCGAAAGCTCTTCCCGGCGGAGCGATCCAGCCGCCGTACGGCTCCCTCGAGCGACAAACGTTCCCTCGCCGCGGCGCACGCTGAGCAAGCCGGCGTCCACCAGAGATCTGTACGCGCGTGCGACCGTCGCTGGATTGACCCGCAACTGCACGGCTGCTTCCCGTACCGATGGCACCGGATCACCCGGCCGCAAGGCCCCCGCGGCAATACCGCGCCGGATCCCCTCCTCGATCTGTCTCCAGATCGGGGCCGGCTCACTCGGATCGATCCTGATCTCGAATCCCACGAACGCTCCCCCCTGACGTTCACGTCAGGTGTATTAGGCATCTAGTACACTAATACACCAGCAAGAGGGTGTCAAGCCCTGCCTACCGGGAGGCTCAAAGCATCGGCCGATGCGAATATGACTGGTGGAAATACCGATAGCGTTTGGCGCAGGCTATCGAATGGGCCGGAGCTCAGATGCCGCTGCCGTCCTGAAAGCGGTCCGTTCGCGATTGGGCCTGCACGATCCGGCTTCCGGGCGGGATGCTCCGGGTCAGCCAGACATTGCCGCCGATGATGCTCCCATGCCCAATCGTGACTCGGCCTAGGATCGTTGCACCGGAGTAGATAATCACGTCATCTTCCACAATCGGGTGCCTCGGAATCCCCTTGATCGGCTTTCCCGACTCGTCCATGGGGAAACTCTTCGCTCCAAGGGTAACGCCCTGGTATAGGCGCACCCGGTCCCCGATCCTGCACGTTTCCCCGATGACGACCCCGGTCCCGTGATCGATAAAAAACCGTTCACCCACCACCGCAGCAGGATGGATGTCGATGCCGGTGATGCTGTGCGCGTGCTCTGTGACGATCCGGGGAATCAGGGGAACACCGAGCCGGTACAGCTCATGGGCGATCCGGTAACTCATAACGGCCATCATGCCCGGATAGCAAAAGACGGTTTCGTCCGGGCTGGACGCCGCCGGGTCTCCCTCGTACGCAGCCTGGACGTCGCTGGCGAGACGTTCCTTGATCAGGGGCAGCCGCGCGAAAAACTCCGCGACCATGGCCTGAGCATCGGTACGGGAACCCTCCCAGTGCCCGGGAGCCGAACCACCACGCGCGAACGCAACACCACGCCAAACCTGCTCAACGAGCCGTGGCCTGATATGGCTCAGCGTTGCGCCAATCCGGAAATGCAATGACTCCTGATCAAGCTCGGAGTGACCAAAGTAGCCAGGAAAGAGCACCGAGCGGAGGTCTTCGACGATCGCAATCACAGCATCGCGTGACGGCAAGGTCCCGAGCCGGGTTTCGTCAAGGTTCGAAGCGCGGTACCGCTCGGTGGAGCAGAGTTGTTCCACAACCCCTGCGAGCGTTGATGCTTCGTCATCAGTCCACCGGTCCGAATGCTCCTGGACCGGCTGAGTGTTTCTGTGATCAGCGGAGCCTTTCCGGGACGGCTCATGCATCTTGCTCCCCCTCAAACAGCCATGTCGACAGGTACCTTTCGCCGGTATCCGGTGCGATCGTCACGATTGTTCGCCCACGGTTCTCCTCGCGACCGGCGATCCGGAGCGCCGCGGCCACGTTCGCTCCGGAGGAGATGCCCGCCACGATACCCTCCTGCCGGGCAAGCCGCCGGGCCGTGCGGCCGGCTTCCTCGTTGCTGACGGTGATGATCTCGTCGATCAACGATGGATCCATCACTTCTGGGATGAAGCCGGCACCGATCCCCTGGATCATGTGGGGGCCGGGAGGGCCTCCGGAAAGGACCGCGGACCCCTCGGGCTCGACGGCAACCGCGACCAGCTCCGGTTTCCTCTCTCGCAGCGCGGAGACGACCCCGGTGAGCGTACCGCCCGTCCCAACTCCAGCCACGAAGATATCGATGCCGCCACCGGTATCGCGCCAGATTTCCTCAGCGGTCGTGCGGCGATGCGCCTGCGGGTTTGCAGGATTCGCAAACTGGTTGAGCTGGACATACCTCGGATCCGACGCCACCGTCTTCTGGACCCAGTCGATCGCGCCGCCCATCCCTTGATCCCCCGGGGTCAGCACGAGCTCAGCGCCAAGAGCCTTGAGCAGCTTGCGGCGTTCAACACTCATCGTGTCGGGCATCGCGAGCGTCAAACGAAATCCCCGCGAGGCGCACACGACGGCAAGCCCAATACCGGTGTTGCCACTGGTGGCCTCGACAAGGATCGTATCGTCCCGGATCAGACCCGAGGCCTCCGCCGCCTCGATCATCGCCCTGGCGATCCGGTCCTTGACGCTGGCGCCCGGATTGAAGAACTCAAGCTTGAGCACAACCCGTCCCGGCAGGCCCGCACCGGCCCGTTGTAACTCAACCATCGGCGTCCGGCCGATCAACTCCGTCACGTCCCTGGCTGCATGCATACTGCTCTCCCCCGCGCAACTGGACTGCACGTACATCCTCCAACCTGCCCAGCCGATCAGATATTTCCAGGCCGTCTTTTCACCCGCACGGCGCGCTACGCGGCCGATGCTGGCGCGATGGAGTAGAATCCTGTGCCATGGAACGATCTCTGCCGGAAGATTGGCTGTTTTCTCAAAGCACGTTCGACGACCTCGACATCCCGGACGAGATCTCACGAGCGATCCATGATCTCGGGTTTACCCGCCTAACGAGGGTCCAGAAGGAGGTCCTCCCGCTAACGCTCGCCGGGCGCGACGTCGTCGCTCAGGCCCAGACGGGCACCGGGAAGACGGCGACCTATCTCATCACGATCTTTGCGCACGCGCTGCGGGTTCCACGCCCCGCGGGTTTCGACGGCCCGCGGGCCATCATCATCACGCCGACCCGCGAGCTCGCCGTCCAGGTCGCCGGCGACGCTGCGAAACTTGGAAAGTACGCCGGGTTGAAGACGCACGTCGTCTTCGGAGGGCTCGATTACCGGAAGCAGCGCGACGAGCTCGCCGCCGGAGTCGATCTCCTCGTCGGCACACCTGGGCGGTTGATCGATTACTACAAGCAAGGCGCGTACTCGCTCGATCGAACCGGGATCCTTGTCATCGACGAATGTGACCGGCTCTTCGACATGGGCTTTGCTCCGGATCTTCATTGGATTCTAAGACGCATGCCTCATCCGAAGCAACGGCAGTCGATGATGTACACAGCTACGCTCTCGTACCGCGTGATGACGCTCGGCTGGCGTGAGATGAACAACCCCGTCGAGATCGTCATCAACCCGGAAAACATTACCCCCGAGACGATTACTCAGGAGCTGTACCACGTCTCGTCGCGGGAAAAGCTCTCCCTCCTGCTCGGTCTCCTCGAGCGCGAGGGCGCGAGCCGCACAATGATCTTCGTCAACACGCGGTGGGCTGCGAAACGGCTGGTGGAGGACCTCCAACGGCACGGCTACACGGCGCGCGGCCTGACAGGGAACGTTGACCAGCGCCGGCGGTTGAAGGTTCTCGACGATTTCAAGGAGGGGAAGCTGCCTATTCTGGTCGCGACCGACGTCGCCAGCCGCGGCCTCCAAATCGACGGCGTCACTCACGTCATCAACTTCGACCTTCCGCAAGACCCGGAGGATTACGTCCATCGGATCGGCCGTACGGCCCGCGCAGGCGCCGAAGGCAAAGCCATCTCGCTCGCGTGCGAGAACTTCGTCTACTCGCTCGATCCCATTCAGAAGTACGT
>WGCW01000075.1 GCA_015493585.1 Acidobacteriota bacterium | reverse complement strand
TTCGCCTCCGGCATGCGACTCAGGATGACACGGAAGGGATGACTTCGCCTCGGGCGCGCGACTCAGATGACACGAGAGGGATGGCTGCGCCTCCGCCCCCTTGCGCCTCTGGGTTTCATTCCTTTTCCCACCTGTCCCGGAAAGAAGCGGCGCACAGCCCAACAACCTCCTGCTAGCTCGCGCTAGCTGATCCCGGTCTGCTACCATCGGTCCAGGAGAATCGCACGAGCCATGGGTCTATGGGACGTGATCCAGGAACTTCGGGCCGGCAGGCCGGACATTTCCCGGGTGGCCAGAGGGCTGCAGATTGCGGGGTGGGTCTGCCTCGCGGCGCTGGCGTGGAACCTCGGGATGTTGGCGTTGATGGAGTCCCGAGGGCAGTCTCTTCCCATTTGGGGACCCGTGTGGCTGAATACGGCCCTCGTGGTGGGTACCGCCCTGTCCGCTGTGCTCTTTCTTCACGGGGCGAAGGCCATCCGGTCCCGTGATCCGGCTGGAACGCGGGAGGGACAGGTGGCGATCCTGCTTCTCGGCGTGCTGGCGGTGGGTGCCGTCGCCCTTACCTTCCCGAGGAAGATGGTCTCCCGACCGGACCTCGTGTTCACCGGTGTCCTTGGGCTCATCGTCGCCGTCATCCTGGTGCAGGTCGCCGCAGTCGCCTTCTTGGCCGTCCGCTACTTGGGACGTCTGGAGCTTACGGAACAGCCGCCCCTCTCGGAGAGCTCTACCACCGCCGGTTTCGAGACTGAGGGGTTCGACGTCCCTGGAGCACAGGCTCCGGAGACTTTGTACGTCGAGGCCCTGGTGCCGGGAGGCATCTTCGGTGGCTTCGGACTGATGTTGGCCGTTGCGGGCGCGGCCATGGCCCTGGCCGTCACGCGCCACGACGGGGCGATGGGCGCCGGGCTCCTGGTCTTCATGGTGGCTCTGGCCAGCCCGGCCGCCTACAACCTCTTCCGCTCCCGCTTCCAGGACGGCAGGGAACAAATCACTAGCTTTACCGGTGGCGGTGCCGTGGGATTCCTCAACGGAACGTGGCCGTTCTTCCGCGTACTCGTCTATACCGACGGCATCGAGATCCGGTTCATGTTCACCCGCTTTTTCATCCCCTACGAGGCTCTGGGCCCCCTGCCCGAGCGTGCTGGTTTCTTCACATTCTGGGCGGTCTTTACCTCGGATCTGCCCGGCGTCCCCCACCGTATTCGCTTCACCCCCATTTTCGGGATCTCGCGCCTCATGGAGACCCTCGACCGGGCCCGCACGGAGTACCTCGCCGGGCAAGGTACTTGATCGGAAGATTGGAATGAGCCCTCGGGCGCCGGCTCGCCGCGCCTTCCTTGCCGCACGCATTGCCGGGTTGACCGTGCTGCCCCGGTGATGGTCCACGGAACGGCTGGATTTGCGCCGGCGCCGAGCTCGACCTGGTCCTCGAACGCGGACGGCACCGGATCGCCGTCGAGGCCAAGGTCTCCACCGCTCCACGGCCGACCCGCGGCTTCTGAACCGCCCTGGAGGACCTCGGCATCGCCGAGGCGTACGTGATCGCGCCGGTGGCCGAGCCCTACCCCCTGGCGCCCGGCGTCGCCGTGCGGCCCCTGGGCGAGCTGATGGCGTGGGCGCCGAGGATCGCCGCGGGAACGGCCCATCCGGCAGCGGCCCGCTGAAAAACCCAGCATCAGTCCAGCACGACCCTGGCGGAGGGCGCGGTTGTTGCGCAGTGCAGAACCCGTCTGATTCCAGTGGATACGATGGTAATCGAAGAACGCTCACCCCAACGCCCAGGCGACCGGTCGTGGGGAGAGAGCGCGCGAGGGAGCACGGACTTTGGTCCGTATCGTACGCTCAACGCGGCGTGGTACAAGAAGATGCGGACTGAAGTCCGCGCTCCAAGGCTGCCTCCGGCCGACCGGGCACAGCGCAACAACCTCAGGATGAGAACGTACCGTTCAACTGACATCGTTACGCAGGGTGGGAGGCGCCGTGCGCCTGGGATTGGCTCTACGGAGCCTGCCTTCCACCAGTTCGGAGTGATGGCGTTCGCGTTCCGGCAAGGTTCTCGTAAGGCTGCGGTTCGCCCGATGTCCGAACCGCTCCTTTCCGTGCCCGCAACAGAGTGGTATCATACTCAATGATGTCTGATACCACACTATCGTCGCCAGTGGTCAGGGCGTCGGGGCGGTTCGTCTTGCGCCTCGAGCCCGGCCTGCATGCGGCGCTCCGGGCGGCGGCGAGCGATGCCGGAGTCTCCCTCAACGAGTACTGCGTCCGAAAGCTGGCAGCGCCCCTGGGGAACCTGGTGGAGCTCGGCGAGGCCACGACCATCGTGCAACGAGCCGCGACGTTGTACGGGGATCGTTTGCTCGCCGTGGCCGCCTTCGGCTCGTGGGTCCGGGGGGAGCACCACCGGGGCTCCGACGTGGACGTGCTGGTCGTGCTCGATCCGGGGCTTGCCCTCCGGCGGGATCTGTACAATGCCTGGGACGAGGAGCCGCTGACGTTGGGAGGGCTGCCCGTGGAGGTGCACCTGGTCCACCCGCCGGATGATCCCCAACGGGCCGGCGGGCTGTGGGCCGAGGTGGCGCTCGACGGCGTGATGTTGTTCGAGCGGGGGCTCATCCTGTCACGCCTTCTCGCCCGCGTGCGGAGAGGAATCCTCGCCGGGCACGTGGTCCGGCGCGAGGCCGGGGGACAGGCCTACTGGGTCCACGAGGGCTGAAGATGCACAACCGCTCCCTTGCCGCTGACTACGTCCACCGCGCGGCCGTACGTCTCGATGCGATCAAGGTTCTTTTCGACGCTAAAAGCTGGGCCGACGTGGTGCGGGAATCCCAGGAGGCCGTGGAGCTCGCCCTCAAAGGGTTGCTCCGCCAGTACGGCGTCCAGCCTCCGCGGATCCACGACGTGTCGGCGATCCTTCTGGCCGAACGGCGGCGATTTCCGAAGGGCCTGCAACCTGACGTGGAGGAGCTGGCCGCCGCCTCCCGCTCCCTGCGCCGGGACCGTGAGCTGGCCTTCTACGGGGCCGAGGATCTGACCCCCGGCGGCTTCTACCGTCGCGAGGACGCCGAGCATGCCTTCGCCGCGGCACGGAGCGTGGTGGAGCGGGTCCGGCCGTTCGTGGCGGGAGGGGAGTGAGGGGGACGCGGCCCCGGCCTCAACCTCCGATCAGCCCCACATAGAGGCGCTCGACCTCCGGCTGTTCGAGAAGGATCGCCAGCTCATGGACCCGGGGATTGAGTGCGCCAGATCAGCCAGAACGGACTGGAGCTCAGTCACCGGAGCCGCCGAGCCGGGCCAGCGCACGGCGCATCTGTGCCACACCGGTGAACTCTGGATCGTCCTCCCGGATCCTGGCCTCGATCGGCAGGAGAGCGTAGAGCGAGCTCACGAGAGCCACGGCGGCGGCCGGGTCCAGCTCGACGGGATGCTCCCGGTTCCAGACCTCGTACCGGGCGAGCGCCGCCGCCCGCTCCCGGAGCGCGGCGGGCGTGCCAAAACGTGAGCTATCTGCCTGTTTCACAATGACATTGTACCACGCCGGCAGGGCACAGCAGCCCCTCCCTCCCCGTTGCTGCTCACTCCCCGGCGGTGAGGTCGAACCCCTGCCGGCGCAAGACCTCAGCGAGCGGCCGCCTGTCCGGTGCGCCGAAGTAGGTAGCCATGGCCTCGCTCCACGGTAAACCGTTCGCGCGCCCCACCCGGCGCCAGTGCTCGACGATCGCCGTATCGTAGGCAGCGATGATCGATGGCAGCGCCGAGCCGTCGTACCGCTCCTCGTGGCGGAAGGCGGCGATGTCCATGCGCGGCTTCTGTTCCGGCTCTTTGGCCGCGTACCCCAGGCAGAGTCCGGCGACCGGGAAGGTCAGCTCGGGCAGCGCGAGGAGATCAATCATCGCCTGAGGATCCCGGCGGATGCCACCGATCGGCACGATCGCCAGGCCCTCCGCGTGGGCTGCAACCATGAGAGCCTCGAGGACAATCCCGGCATCGACCGCGGCCATCACGAGCCCCTCGAGACTGCGATGAAGGTGCGGCTCGCGCCCCGCCCGTTTCACGCCTAGGCCCGTCTTGTGGGCGTCGATCACCACGGTGATGAACACCGGTGCCTGGGCGATCCACGGCTGGCCGCCGGCAATGTCGGCGATGCGACGGCGGCGTGCAGCGTCGCGCACCACGACCAAGGAGATCTCCTGGGCGTTGAAAGAACTGGGCGCCCGCCAGGCGGCGTGGATGATGGCGTCCAGAACCTCGTCCGGGACCGGCCGCTCCTGGTAGGCACGGACGCTCCGGTGGCCGTTCAAAACTTCCAGCAACTCGGGCATTGTGTCCTCCCCCCGCCCGGCCGCTGCGGCCAGACGTTATGACATTTGCGAAACTATACCATCGTCCGCGCAATCCGGCTCGCTGACGGCTGTGCCGAGGCCGCTGACGGGGATTCCGGAGGAGGCGGTGGCTCCCAGGTCACCTCGTCTGGCCGGCGCCCGGCGGCGATGAGGCCAGATGTGATTTTGCAGGTCCGTTGTGGTGCCGGAGCGGGAGCTCTCGTTCGCGTTCAGCATGCATCACACCACGATGGCGTGACTCGGGAGGTGGCGTCCGGTGAGGAAATGGGTCAACACCGGAGGTGCCCTGGACCTGCCGAAGGTGCCGCATCGATCGCCGCCCGGTTCCGGAAAGGAGGTGGCGGCTGGACGCCGCCACCCCCACCCGGCCGGACTGAACAATGTGATCAGGCCAGGTCAAACCGATCGAGGTTCATCACCTTGTCCCAGGCCGCCACGAAGTCGTTGGCGAATTTTCTCCCGCCATCGCCGCTGGCGTAGACCTCGGCCAACGCGCGGAGCTGAGCGTTCGAACCGAAGGCGAGATCGGCCCGGGTGGCGGTCCACTTGAGATCACCGGTGGCGCGGTTGCGGCCCTCGTACACCCCGTCCGTCCCGGAGGCGGGCTTCCACTCGGTCTCCATGTCCAGCAGGTTGACGAAGAAGTCGTTGGTCAGCGTCTCCGGACGCTGGGTGAAGACGCCGTGCGGTGAGTGTCCGAAGTTGGCTCCGAGCACGCGCAAGCCGCCGAGGAGAACCGTCATCTCCGGTGCGGTCAGGGTCAGCAGTTGTGCCCGATCGAGGAGCAGCTCCTCGGCCGGAACGGAGGAGCCGGCCTTGAGATAGTTACGGAAGCCGTCGGCCACGGGTTCGAGGACGGCAAACGATTCGACGCCGGTCTGCGGCTGCGACGCATCGGTGCGTCCCGGCGTGAAGGGCACGGTGACTTCATGACCGGCATTCCTGGCAGCCTGCTCGACGCCCACGCATCCTCCCAGGACGATCAGGTCGGCCAGTGAGACCCGCGTGTCTCCGGACTGGGCTTCGTTGAACTCTTCCTGAATGTGCTGGAGCGTGTTCAGTACGGTTTTCAGTTTGGCCGGCTCATTGACCTCCCAGTCCTTTTGCGGCTCAAGCCGGATGCGTGCCCCGTTCGCACCGCCCCGCTTGTCTGAGCCCCGGAAGGTGGAAGCCGACGCCCAGGCGGTAGAAACCAGTTGCGATACGGATAGGCCCGAGGCGAGGATCCTCTCTTTGAGATTTGCGATGTCTTCGGTGCCGATCAGCGTGTGATCGACGGCGGGCACCGGATCCTGCCAGATCAGCTCCTCGGCCGGGACCTCCGGACCGAGGTAGCGCGAGCGCGGCCCCATGTCGCGGTGGGTCAGCTTGAACCAGGCGCGGGCGAACGCCTCCCGGAATTCCTCGGGGTTCTCGTGGAAGCGCTTGGAGATCGGCCCGTAGATGGGATCCATCCTCAACGCGAGGTCCGCCGTGGTCATGATGGGTGCGTGCCGTTTGGAGGGATCATGGGCGTCGGGCACGGTCTGGGCCGCGTCCGGATCGGTGGGGATCCACTGCCACGCTCCCGCCGGGCTCTTGACCAGGTCCCAATCGTACCCGAAGAGGACATCGAAGTAGCTGGTGTCCCACTGGATCGGCGTCGGGGTCCAGGCGCCCTCGATGCCGCTGGTGATCGTGTCTCCTGCCTTGCCGCTCCGGAAGCGGCTCTTCCAGCCGAGCCCCTGTTCCTCGACGGGAGCGGCTTCGGGCTCCGGACCGAGGAGGGTGGCATCCCCCGCACCGTGGCACTTGCCGAAGGTGTGGCCGCCGGCGACGAGCGCGACAGTCTCCTCGTCGTTCATGCCCATGCGCGCGAAGGTCTCCCGGATATCACGGCCGGAAGCGAGGGCGCTGGGCTGACCGTTCGGCCCTTCTGGGTTGACGTAGATCAGGCCCATCTGGACCGCGGCGAGCGGGTTCTCAAGCCCCTCCTCCGGGCGGTGGCGGGCATCGCTGAGCCACTCTCCCTCGGTTCCCCAGTAGATGTCCTCTTCCGGCTCCCAGATATCCTCACGCCCGCCGCCAAAACCGAAGGTCTCAAGCCCCATGGACTCCAGTGCGACGTTACCGGCGAGGATCATCAGGTCAGCCCAGGAGATCCTTGTGCCGTACTTCTGCTTGATGGGCCACAGCAACCGGCGCGCCTTGTCGAGGTTTGCGTTGTCCGGCCAGCTGTTGAGCGGCGCGAACCGCTGCGCGCCGGAGCCCGCGCCCCCGCGGCCGTCGGCGATCCGGTAGGTGCCGGCGCTGTGCCAGGCCATCCGGATGAAGAACGGCCCGTAGTGACCGTAGTCCGCGGGCCACCAGTCCTGCGAGTCGGTCATCAGTGCGTGGAGGTCCTCCTTCACGGCGTCGAGATCGAGCTTGGCGAACTCCTCCGCGTAGTCGAACTCCTCACCCAGGGGATGAATCCTGGGACAGTTCTGGTGAAGGATTTTGAGGTTGAGCTGCTTCGGCCACCAGTCCCGGTTCGACGTACCCCTGTGAGCAGCCGGCATGGCGGGCCGGCCGTTACCCGGGTTCGTGCTGTCATGTGCCATGTTCTTTCTCCCTTTCTCGTTCTCGAAGCTAATGGTGGTGCGGCGGCCGGCGTTTCGGCGGATCGGACCGCAGCGGTCGATCACGCCGCCAGAGTCGCGCCGATCATCCACAGGTTTTTCTCGATGCCGGCGCACAGGCCGTCGAGCAGGCCGGTCGTCACCCGGTCGGCGCCCGCCTCGGCGATGTTCCCCACGGCGCACATCTCCCTGTGGAGCAGTTGGAGGTCAGCGACGGTCCGCTCGAGCATCATCTCGCCGTTGGGGATCTCGGGATCCTCGGAGATCGTCGCCACGGCGAGCATGTCGGCCAGTGTATGCCGGGGCACGCCGCCGAGCTGCAGGATCCGTTCGGCGATTTCGTCGATGGCATCGGCCCACGCGTCGTAGAGCGATTCGAAGAGAGCGTGGTACTGATAGAAACGCGGGCCACTGACGTTCCAATGGTAGTGCCGCAGCTTCTGGTAGAAGACCGTAGCATCGGCCAGGAGCTGGTTGAGGTTTTCGATCGTCTTGGGTGTGTTGGTGTTCATGTCGTCCTCCTTATTGACGTGCCACCTCGGTGGCACCTTGAGCTATTGCATCCATCGTGCCAACTTGCTACATTTCGTAAAATCTTGACTTGTCGCTTGTTATCCGATCACCCTGTGTTCTGCGGGTCGTACGGAACGATATGTCGCGTCTTGGATCACGATATGGCGCGAGAAAGCGTGATATCGTGACGTTGTCATGAGCTGGCTGGAGTCGATCCTCGAAGGCGTGCGCGAGCTGGTCCCGGCGGACCTGGCGGCGGTGCTGGAGCTGGAGAACGAAGACACA
>WGCW01000074.1 GCA_015493585.1 Acidobacteriota bacterium | reverse complement strand
GTGTTCATCCTGGGCGCGGACGGTCACCTTGCGCGGGCGGCGGATCCTCGTGAAGATCCCTGGGAAGGAGAGGCACCCTTCCTCGAGGATCACGTGACCCTCGCGTGCGATGATTTCCGGGTTGGCAAGGACGGTAAGAGCATCTGGATCTTCACCGATCGAGAGATCGACGAAAGCCAGGCGGCAATTGAGGCCGACCTGGGGCGCTGCAAGCCCGAGACCTGGGAGGGTCCAGCAGGTGTGTTTCATCTCATCGAGCAGGCGGCTCAATGCCGGGCCAAACTCCTCGACCGGGGCGTTCGATGCGACGAGTCTTCTGTCGCCGTAAAGAAGGATCTTTAAGGTCGGCATTTTAGTCTTGCCGGCGTTTCCGGATGATCGCCTCGACAGTTTCATGAGCCCGGCGTGTGTAGAACTCCTCTAAGATCTTTCGTACGTGAGGATGTTGCCCGGCGATCCGGTCGACCGACTGCTTGTCGAGCTCGATGGCTGCGACATGGCCCTTGGCTTCGATCGTCGCCGTTCTCGGCTTGCCCGTCAGCAGGGATACCTCGCCGAAAAAGTCGCCTGGCCCGAGCTCCGCAAGAAAGACGCGACGGCCGTCCTCGGCCTCGGTAGATACCGTCACGTGGCCCGAGACGATCAGGAAGAGGCTCGAACCGATCGCACCTTCCCGGACGATCACGTCACCATCCCGGTAGCTCCGCAACGATGTCGACGAGAGGATCTGCTCGAGCGTCTTCCGGTCGAACTGACCAAAGAGCTGTGAGGCTTGGAGCTCCTTGAGATGCTGTGCGGTTTCCTCGAGCGGTGCGGAGGGAACGGGACGCAGCCCAAGCCGCATCTCGATCGGGCGGCGGCTCTTCTGGTCCTCCTCGATCAACCGGGCGAGCTCCTCATGAACATCTTCCTGGCTTGGATCGAGCCGGAGGACCTTCTTGTACAGGGCGATGGCTTTCGCGTAGAAGCCATCCCGCGCGTACCTCTTGGCGAGATCGCGGTACATGCCGACCGCGTGCGAACGGTCACCGACAAGGGCGAGAATGTCAGCCTGGCGGAGCAGAAGATTGAACTGTTGCGGATTTTTCTTCAGGGCATCGCCAACCGCTGCAAGCGCCTTGTCGTACTCTTTGCGCGCAATGTAATGATCGAGATCCTCGATCTTCGGCTTGGAAAACGGGAACCTCATGCCACAAGCTCCTCCATGCGGGCCATAACGGCGCGGGCCGCCTCGTGGACATGGGACCGAATGGTGTCCGGCTCCATAGACAGGAGCGTTCGCTCGCGGACAACGATTCGTCCGTCAACGATGACGTGCCGTACATCGCCGGGGCCAGCGCCGTACACGATGCGTGAGGCGGGATCGGCTTCCGGGAGCAGCGACCAGCCGTTTCCGTCGAGCACCGTCATGTCGGCCTTCTTTCCGGTTTCGAGGGTGCCTGTGATCTCCCCGAGCCCAATCGCTCGCGCTCCCTCTCTCGTGGCCATTGCCAGCACCGACCAGGGGTTGAGCGCTCTCGGCCCGTGGCGGAGGTTGTGGAGTGTGCCAGCCAGACTCATCTCGTGAAAGATCGACAACCGGTTGTTGCACGGTGGGCCATCTGCGCCAAGCGCGATGCGGACGCCGGCTTCGAGCAAAGCGGGAACATCTGCGATGCCCGAAGCGAGTTTGAGATTCGCGCCCGGGCAGTGGCAGATCGAGGTGCCGCTGCGCGCCAGGAGACCGGGATCGTCCGGCTCGAGGTGGATGCCGTGGGCGAGGACGACGTCTGAGCCGGTACATCCAACGGAATCGAGGTAGGCGATGTTACCTAGCCCGGTGATCGCACGGACTTTGGCCGTTTCATCCCGGTTCTCCGCGGCGTGCGTTTGCACGAGCCAGCCGTTGTCCCGTGCAAGCCGTGCGCATCCAACGAGAAGCTCACGTGTGCAGGAGAGGGCGAACCGGGGTGTCACTGCGTAGCGCAACCGTCCCCCGGCCCGGCCATGCCAGCGGTGTCCCAGTGCTTCCGCGTCGGCCAAGGACTGGCTGGTCTCTTCGAGCAACGCCTGTGGAACGCCGTCTCCCATGTCCATGTGCGTCTTTCCGGAGACGAAGCGGATCCCCATCCGTTCTGCGGTCTCGAAGACGCGGCCGTGGTCATGGGTCGTTCCGAAATCAAGCGCCGTCGTCGTTCCAGTGGTGAGAAGCTCGGCGATTCCAAGCTCGGCCGCGGCCTGAACATCATCGCCATCGAGTGCCGCCTCATACGGCCAGGTCTTCAACCGGAGCCAGTCGAGGAGCTCGAGATGATCGGCCCGGTGACGGAGCAGAGATTGAACCACGTGGACGTGAGCCTGGACGAAGCCGGGTAGAATGAGCCCGTCGCTGGCATCAAGCTCGGTGGCCGCCGAGACACCTGCCGCAGGTCCGTGCGTGATTTCGAGAATCGTACCGTTCTCAACGAGGACGTCTCCGCGGAAGGACTCGCCATCGCGCGCCATGGGGACGACGGTTCCACCTCGAACGATCAGGTCACAGGTCACGCTCATATACCGATGGTGACATCAGGGCACGTGGCTGTCAATGAATGCGCATCCAAGAGCTTGTTGCGCTGGGCGCCGCTTCTTTGCGGGACCGGTGGAAAAAGGCATGAAACTGGGGGTGGAGGCGCGGGCAACCTTCCCCTGTCGTTCTAAGGAGACGAGATCCTTCGTGGCGCGCCTTTGGCGCACTACTCAGGATGACAGGAGGAAGTGTCATTCTGAGCACCTACATGCCCCAGTGCGGGGCACCGGGGCGGTGGACGAACAGGGATTTGGATACAGTTTCTCGATGTTCCGTGTCATCAGTACGTTACGCTTTTTTTTGACGCGACGTAATTGCTGTTAGTTGAGAGGCGGCGAAGCCATCCCTCCACTGTCATTCTGAGCACCGACATGCCCCGGAGGGGGCACCGGGACAGTGGACTAACAGGCATTCGGATGCCGTTTCTCTGGTTTTTCAACGTTTCGCGTTATCAGTATGTTACGCTGCTTTCTCCCACGTGGCGCAAGTGCTGTTAGTTGAGAGGAGGCGCAGCCTTCCCCTCGCCTGTCATTCTGAGGAGGCGCAGCCGACGAAGAATCTGGGTGGGGAAACGACCGCGATAGAAAGGCAACCGCGGAGGTCGCAGAGATTCGCAGAGGAAGGCTCAGATGGGTTCAAGAGTGTTCCTAACTCCGGGGTTTTAGCGAGCGTCGCGAGCACGTTTTGGCCACAGAGGCAACGAGGCATGGCCGGAGCATCCGAGCCCCCCACCCAGATCCTTCGCCTTCGGCTCAGGATGACATGTGGGGGGAATGTCATTCTGAGGGAGGCGAGATCCTTCGTGGCGTGCCTTTGGCGCACTACTCAGGATGACAGGAGGAGGTGTCATCCTGAGTCGCGTGCCGGAGGTGAAGCGCTCCGCCCCCCCTTGTCATCCTGAGCCTAAGGCGAAGGATCTGGGCGGGGGTCAATGCTACGCATCTCACGCCACGCCGCTCAAGACTGCTATGACTGCTGATGGATATTCAACACTGTCCCCAACTCGCTGGCGGCGTTCTCAGCGAGAAAGCTCTTGGGTGGGCGGTGGAAGGCCTCTTGCGCGGCGATTGCAGCAGCGCAGAGAAAAGAGAGCACGGAGGCACAAGGGGCCGGCGGCAGAGGTATGAAACCGGGCCGTTTCTGCAACCTTCTGCTAGGATAGCGTTGTGCGACCGGAAAGCGAGCTGATCCCTTATGCGCCTGGCCGGCTGACCGGCTCTCCCATGCTGGTGCTGGCGCCCCATCCCGACGACGAAGTGTTCGGGTGCGGTGGGGTGCTGGCCCAGGCGGCGCGTGCAGGAGCGGATGTCCGGGTGATCATCGTGACGGACGGGGATGCTCAGGGTGATCCGGCAATCAGGCGCGCGGAGTCGGGTAAGGCTGCCCGGACATTAGGAGTTCCCGAGCCGGAGATGTGGGGGTTTGAAGACCGGAGTCTGGACCCATCGAATCCGGCACTTCTTGAGAAACTGCGACGAACGTTGATCGCGATCGCGCCCGAGGTGGTGCTTGTCCCCTCACCGGCGGAGATCCATCCCGATCACCGGGCATTGGCGCTCGCCGTCTATCACGTGCTTGGGGAGATCGGGCGCAGCGGCATGGGGACGGCTGAGTGGGATGATCTCAGTCTGGCGGCCTACGAAGTCTCAGCGGTCCTTCGGCCGAACCTCCTCGTCGACGTCAGCGGGGAGTGGGCGCAGCTCCTCGAGGCAGCACATGCGTTCGGCTCGCAGCTCGACGTGGCCCCCTACCTCGAGGTGTACGAAGCAATCAGAACGATCCGGCGATTGACGCTGCCTTCGCACGTTCTCAAGGCCGAGGCGTACCACGTGGTTGGGATGCCTTTTATCAGGGAGCATTCGCCGTTCGAGTGGGCCGGGCGCCAGGGGCCGGTGGCTGGCCTTGAGGGCGAATCTGGAGAGGTAGCCGCGTTGCGGTCCGAGATCGGCCGGCTCCAATCGATTCTCGATCAGGTCTATGCGTCGAGGACGTGGAAGCTGCATCGTCTGCTCGAGAGGATTCGAGGCCGATGAGCGGTCAAGCTCCCCCGAAGCGCCCGGATGAACCGGCACCGCTGGTCTCCGTGATCATCCGGACGCAGAACCGCCCCCAGCTCTTGGCCGAAGCGCTGGCAAGTGTGGCGGAGCAGACGTGGCCGGCGCTGGAAGCCGTCATCATCAACGATGGCGGGACTCCGGTGGACGATGTCATCGCGCCGTTTGCCGGGAAAATCACTGTTGTCCACCACCGGCTCGAACCGGCCGCAGGGCGGGTGGCCGCAGCCAACGCCGGGTTGCACCACGCTCACGGTGACTGGATCACCTTCCTCGACGATGATGACGTGTTGCGGCCCGGCGGCATCGAGGCGCTGATGCGTCACGTCCGCGGGCCGGACGACGCCGTCTACGGCAAGGTTCCAGCACAGCTCTACGGGGAGGGGGAGCCGCGTCCCCTCCGGCACTTTGGGCGCCCCTATGATCCGGATCTCCTGCTCTTTGAGAACACCATCCCGATCATCGGGTGCATCATGCCCAAGGCGGCGATCGAGGCGGTTGGCGGCCTCGATGAGTCGCTCGAATGCTTTGAGGACTGGGACCTGTTTCTGCGTCTTGGAGATCGCATCCGTTTCCACTTTGTCGCCGAAGAGGTCGCCGAATACCGGATTTTCGGGGGTGGCTTTCTGACGGGTGAAGGCGGTCAGGAACGCCAGCGCCGTGGGCGCGAACAGATCTACGCCAAGCACGGCGCCCGCCTGACACCGGCGGCCCTGGCCCGGTGTCAGGAGCTCGTCAAGACCCGCATGATCCCCGATGAGGCGGCCAGGCTCGGGGGCGAGGAACGGCAGCGCCTTGAGGAGCACACCCGTTTTCTGAAACACCAGCTCGTGGCTGCCCAAGAGGGGATCCGTGCGCTCCGGAGACGCCTAAAGACGCTCGAACACGAAGGGACACGGCAGCGGGCGATCCGTGGCGGTGACGGCAGACTTCTGCCACCGGTGTCTGTCATTCTCGTCAACTACAACGGCCGGAGGCACCTCGAACGCTGTCTACCGGCCCTGATGCAGACGAAGGATGTTCCGGTCGAGATCATCGTCGTCGACAACGGCTCTCAGGATGGCTCCGTGGCCTGGTTGCGGGAGACCTTTCCAACGGTCCGCGTGATTCCCCAGGAGAAGAACCTTGGCTTCGGCGCGGCGAACGCTGCCGGGATCCGGGAAGCCACCCATGCGTTTGTCGCACCGCTCAACACCGATACCGCCGTTGACCCGGAGTGGCTCCTGCCGTTGCTGGAGACGCTGATGCGGGATCCCGATGCCGGCGCCGTCTGCAGCACCTTGCGGCTCTTAAAACAGCCGGAGATTCTCAACGCTCACGGCGGGGGGATATCGAAGCTGGGCTTCGGCTTCGATCACGACTTTGGGGTTCCCTACGAGCCGGGAGCCGGCGCGCGGGAGGTTCTCTTCCCAACCGCGGCCGCCATGCTGATGCGGAGGAGAGATTTCGACCGTCTGGGCGGCTTCGATCCGGCCTTCTTCATGTATCACGAGGATGTCGACCTTGGGTGGAGGATCTGGCTCTCCGGCCAGAAGGTGCTCTGCGTGGAGGCCTCGGAGGTCTTCCACCTCTTCGGCGGAACGACCCGCAGTGAGCAGTCACTCGCCTGGCGCGAGAAGCTCGGAGCCCGTCACAGCTTTCGCTCGATCCTCGTGTGTGCCCAGCCGCTGACGATCCTCAAGGCGGTCAAGGGCCTTGTCCGGTTGTGGCGGCAGAAGCACACCCTTGGCGTCGGGCTTCACGTCGTATGGTGGAACCTGGCTCACCTGTCTTCAACGATCGCCAGGCGCCGGCAGGTCCAGCGGGGCCGGCAGATCAGCGACGACGAGCTCTTCGAGCGTGGGCTGATCAGTGTTGGACCGTATCCCGCACCACCTCCCGAGCTGCCGAGGGGTAGGGGAAGGCAGGATGCAGATCGTTGGATCGTCTCGAACGTGCTCCTTCCGGGGCATGCCTCGGCGCTCGGACGCCTCGGGGCGGGATGGTACCGTCCGGAACAGATTGCCGGAGTGATGGCCCGTGTCACATGTGGAAGGGCCTCCTGCTGGCTCAAGACCCAGCCGGAATCATCCGGTGCGTTGGTGCTGCGGGTGCACGTCCCTCCGGAGGCCGCTGGCCGGGTGCTGACCGTCCGCTGTAACGGCGTCGAGGCCCGCCAGGAGCTGGACGGCAGCCTGTGGCAGGAGCTGCGGTTCTGGGTGGCGGCCGACTCCGGGGGACTGTTGGAAATTGATCTTCTCACCGAACCGTGGACGCCGCACCATCTGATCGAGAATTGGGACTTCAGGGCCTTAGGCGTCGCCGTCGAAACGGTTCGTTTCGTTCCCGATCAGCCGGCCGTCGAGCAGCTCAATCCGCTGGTTTCGGTCATCATCACGACCTTTAACAGGCGGGCGATCCTCGAAAGGACACTGGCCGCCTGGGAGCGGCAGACATGGGGCAGGCTGGAGCTGATCGTGGTGGACGATGGCTCAAGCGATGGGACGTGGGAGGCGCTCGAGGCGTGGCGGGATCACCTTGGGAGCCGGCTTGCAGCACGGATCATCCACCAGGGAAACGCCGGTCAGGGGCTGGCGAGGAACCGGGGACTCGAGGAGGCTGCCGGAGACCTCGTGCTCTTCGCGGGAGACGACATCATCCCCGAGCCGGAGATGGTGGAGGCGCACGTCCGCCAGCATGTGGAAACTGGCGATCCGTGTGCCGTTGTTGGCTTCACGGACTGGGACCGGAGCGCCGTCCACGTGACTCGCGCGATGGAGCTCGTCAACCGGGAGGGTCATCAGTTCGGGTATGCCTTCATGAGAGATGGCGAGGACGTGCCCTATACCTGTTTCTACACGTCCAACATCTCAGTTCCCCGCACCGTGCTGGGGGCCCAGCCATTCGATCCCTCCTTCCGCGTGTACGGCTGGGAGGACGTCGAGCTCGGCTACCGGTTGAGCCTGGCTGGACTGAGGATCGTCTACGCCGCTTCAGCCCGTGCGGCCCATTGCCATGCAATGGATTTTGGAGGGCTGTACCGCCGGCAGATCGCCGTTGGGCGCAGCCTTGCGACGCTGCTCGACCTCCACCCGGAGATCGAACACGATGACGTCATGCCACCCGCTCGGGCCCGGCTGCTGATCCGGATGCTCGCCCGGATTGCGCCGGCCGTCGTACCGGCCGTCACCGTGCTCGATCACATCGGCGTTCCCGTTCCCCGGCCGCTGGTCCGCGGTCTGCTCCAAGCCGGTTTCGTCGTGGGCCGCCGGGAGTCACAGCCTTTGGAGCATCCACGGGTTTGAGTCGCCGCAAGGCGTAGCGAAGGCGTTCGAAAAGCCAAGGAGAGAGCCGGCTGATTGCATCAGGGGAAGCCAATGTCCGGCGACGCGGTGCGCACCGCCGCGATCGGGGATGCAGCCCGGCTACGCCTCGCCCTTCTTTTCGACCTCCGCCTCGATTTCCCGGATTCTTTGGCGAACGACGAGCTCTGCGACGTCGGGGATGACGTCCCAGGCAATGCGCTCGAGCTTGTCGGAGGCAAGGTCGACGACCCGGCGGGCGATGCGCTCGATGTCCTCGTCCGACAGCGCCGCGCCAGGGGCCGGTGCGCTCCTGGTGGGGGCCGGTGCCGGTTCAACAGCCGGTTCTGGCTCTGGCTCAGGCTGAGGAGCTTCCTCCTCTTCGGCTGGTCTGAGCTCTGCCGGTTCTCCTGGAGCTTCGGGCTCTGGAGCGGGTGGAGGAGCCACCGGAGGTTGCGCAAAGAGCTGAGTCGAGGCGTCATCCAAGCGCTCGCTTTCCGGCTCCGTCGTGAAAAGGTCGGCGGCTTCGGAGTCAAGACCGGGAGACGGTGGTGTCGCGGCCTCTTCCGTGGCCGGGGTTTCTTCGGGTGGGGCCTCGGCGGCTTGAGGAACAGGGATCGGCGCGGTTACCGCTGGCTGCTCCTCGACGGGCGGTGCGGACTCCGGCTCGGGTTCTCCGAACGGGTGTTCTTCCTCAGGCGTCGCAAACGCATCTCCGGTGGCCTGTTCGGGTTCGAAGGTGCCCATGGCGGGTGGCTCGGCTGCAAAGACATCCGGTTCGGCTTCCCGTTCCGGAATTGTCGCATCGATCTCCTCGTGAGCCTCGACATCCTCGATCTTGAACTCCAGCCCCTCGTCGGGGACCTGTTCGTAATTGGTGCGTGGCTGTTGCCCGGCGGCTTCCATTTCGGCAAACCCGGTCGTTGTGAAATCCATACCTTCTTCGGGGATCTCAGGAGAGGGCGGTTCGAACGGTGGCGCCTCAGCGGCCTCCGTTGGGGCAGCGGGCGCAGGCTCAGCCGGCTCGAACGGTTCGGTAAAAGATGTAGCAGCCGGTTCTTCGGTTGCCGGAGGGGCGGATGCCGGCTGAACAGTGCCTTCCGCGGCCGGCTCCGTGGGCACGGTGCGAACCGTTCCTTCGAATTCCGACGGCGGAGCAGGAGGCGTAACAGCACCGCTTTCCCCGCTGAGGAGCTTCTCGACCGCCGCAACGAGGTTGCGAGCTTCGAATGGCTTTGTGATGATTTCGTCACACCCCGCTGCCAGGGCTCGCTCTTTATCAAACGGCTCGAACGTTCCAGTCAAAAGAATCACGGGGATATGGAGGGTCGAGGCATCAGACTTGATCGTCTGGCACACGCTGTAGCCATCCGTGCCGGGCATGATGACGTCACAGATGACAACGTCAGGCTGAATCGATGGGAGCTTCTCGAGAAGCTCATCGCCCGAAGACGTTGTGACGACCTCGTATTCGGTATCTGCAAACGTGAGCTCGACGACCTTCTGAATGGTCAGGCTGTCGTCGGCGAGAAGAATGGTGTTGCTCATGCGAACTCCCCGCCCCTCATGGGGTATTGCGTACGTTGATTGTGTACCACGCAAGAGCGGAATCTGTCAATAAAACGGCCATCTCTCAAAAGCCTCCAGAGGGCCAGACGTCTCCGGTTCAGCGATGCAAGACGGGCAGCAAGGGTGCCAGCGGCCTCGGCCGGATTCTCGCTGAGCTCGTGGACCCAGCCAGCATCGTACGCGTCGCGTGCGTTCAGCGGCTCTCCGGTCAGGAACATCCACCTCGACTGAGCAGGCCCCGCCGCAGTAGGCAGGAAGGCCGTTCCTCCCCAGCCTGTCACCAGTCCTCTTCGCGCGCCTGGATGGCCAAAGACAGCATCGGGCGCGGCGACGATGGCATCGCACGCGAGGACAAGATCGAGTCCCCCGCCCATGCAGGGACCGTGTACGGCTGCGACGACCGGCCCGGAAAGGTTGCGGATCGCGTCCAGGACAGCCCTTCCGTAGCGCGCGTACACGCTCGCGGAATCAGCGTCGATCGATGCAATTTCGCGAAGGTTGGCACCGGCCAGGAAAATCCGGGGATGGAGCGAACGGATGACGAAGGCCCGGCCGGATGCAGCGCGAAGCGCCGAATGCAATGCGCCGAGAATATGCCGGGACAGAATCGGTGAGGGAATCTCGATCCAGCTGATGCCGTTCGAGCGCGTCAGGCGGACCTCGTCCGTCACGCTGCCTCGCCGGCGAGACGTTGGCGAAGGTAACTGACGACATCCCGCGTGTCAGTGCCGGGCAGAAAGACCCGGTCGACGCCGGCGTCGAGCAGATCGGGGATATCTTCTTTGGGGATAATCCCCCCGCCAAAGACGACGATATCCGATGCGCCGTTCTTCCGCAGCAGTTCGATGACCTCCGGGAACAGCCGCCGGTGCGCACCGGAGAGGATGGAAAGGCCGATCGCGTCAACGTCTTCCTGGATGGCAGCCGAGACGATCTCAGTGGGTGTCTTCCTGAGGCCGGTATAGATCACTTCGAAGCCGGCGTCACGCAACGCCCTGGCGATGACCTTTGCCCCCCGGTCATGGCCGTCGAGCCCCGGTTTGGCAATGAGAACCCGGTACCGCCTCTCACTCATGCATGCCTCCGTACGTCCCCATTCTACCGTAGCCCGGTGGAGAACCGCATCCGGCCGGAACATGAAGTTGTTGCGCTGTGCGGGGGGCGATATTCAACACTGTCCCCATCTCCTCCTCAACTCTGAGGTTCTGGCCAGGTCCGCGAGCACGTCTTCGCAACAGAAGCGACGAGACATGGCCGGTGCATCTAAGCCCCCCTCCCAGATCCTTCGCCTTCGGCTCAGGATGACAAGGAAGGAGAGGGGCTCAGGATGACATTGGGGGGGCATGGCGGCTCAGGATGAGTGGGGGATATTTCATTCTGAGCACCGACATGCCCCAGTGTGGGGCACCGGGACGGTGGACTAACAGGCATTCAGGCACCGTTCCTCCGATTTCTCGAAGCGGCAGGCCGTCAGTATGTTACGCAAACTTCTCCAGGATGATCTAAGTGCTGTTCGTTGAGAGACGAAGCCTTTTCTCCCGGTGTCATTCTGAGGAGGCGAAGCCGACGAAGAATCTGGGCGGGTGGGCAATGCTACGGATCGGACGCGACCCCCCAAGACCGTCACGATGGCTCGCGCACCAAGATCTCATCCAGGCTCCCGGTGTTCTCAGCGAGAAACTCTCTTGGGCGGGTGGGGGAAAAAGGCACGGCAGCCACAGATATTCAACACTGTCCCCTGCTCCTGACATTTGGAGAAGCTAACCGCAGAGGTCGCGGAGGTTCGCAGAGAGAGGCTCGGAGGAGCTCAACACTGTGCTCTGACTCCCTTGCTCCGCAGTCTTGAAGAGGCCGGAGTAGGGGACAGTGTTGAATAGATTCCAACTTTGCGGTTTTGACGAGGTCCGCGAGCACGTCTTCGCAACAGAAGCGACGAGACATGGCCGGTGCATCTAAGCCCCCCTCCCAGATCCTTCGCCTTCGGCTCAGGATGACAAGGAAGGAGAGGG